>NZ_JBQCDN010000079.1:0-4542 GCF_051961175.1 Trinickia sp.
ACCCCGGGTTTCGCATAAAGAAATTTGCCCGGCAAGCGGTGCGCCCTGCCGCAAATGCACACAAATGCGCCGGCGGCCAAAATGCCCTGCCCCAAACACAGCGGGCGACGGGCGCCGCGCGATCAGAACGTCTCCCAACTCTTATCGTCGACTGCCGCCATCGAAACGTCGGGCTTCGCTGCACGAGGCTCGACTCGGGCGGGCTGCGCTTTCGGACGCACGGCTGACACACTCGCAGAGCTACGTGTCGCTGCCCGAACCGGACGTGCAGCCACCGTGGCCGGCCGTTTCAGCGCGGCCGCCACGCGCGTCGGCATCGCAACATCCGCCATGTCCGACAGCTTGAACGTCCCGACGGCCGTACGCAACGTACCGGCCTGATCCTCGAGCGATTTCGCAGCCGCCGCGGCTTGTTCAACCAGCGCCGCATTTTGCTGCGTCACTTCGTCCATTTGCGAAACCGCCTGGCCGATCTGCTCGATGCCTCGGCTTTGCTCCACCGACGCCGCGGCAATTTCCTCGACCAGATCCGACACCTGCTTGATCGCCCCCTTGACCTGATTCATCGACGAACCGACTTGCGCCGCCTGCCGCACGCTGTCCTGAATCTCATCAACGGAGCTGCCGATCAATTCCTTGATTTCCTTCGCGGCCGTTGCGGAACGTTGAGCGAGGCTGCGCACTTCACTGGCCACCACCGCAAAACCGCGACCTTGCTCCCCCGCTCGCGCCGCTTCCACCGCGGCATTCAACGCCAGAATATTGGTTTGGAAGGCGATGCCTTCGATCACCGCCGTGATTTCGGAAATCTTCGCCGAACTGCCGCTGATCTTTTCGATCGTGCCGACCATCACCTGCACGGCTTCGTTGCCCTGATTCGCGAGATCGGTCGCGTTCGTCGCCAGTGCGGTCGCTTGTTCCGCATTGTCGGCGTTCTGTTTCACCGTCTGCGTCAATTCGGTCATGCTGGCCGCCGTTTCCTCGAGCGAGGCAGCTTGCTGTTCCGTGCGGGCCGATAGATCGACGTTGCCGCTCGCGATTTCGCTCGACGCCATTGCGACCGATTCGGCCGAGCGCTTGATGTCGCGCACGGTCCCGCTCAGCTTATCGTCCATCTCCTTGAGCGCGCTCAGCAACTGCCCGAATTCGCCCGCCGTATCGACAACCACGCGATTTTCAAGCCGTCCCGCTGCGATATGGTTGGCCAGTGCGATTGCTTTCTTCAACGGCTTCATGACCCATCCCTGCAGGAACATGGAGCCGGTGACCGCAACCGCAACGCCGATCACGAGCAACGCCGCCGCGACGCCAAAAATCGTCTTGAACGTCGATTCGCTTTCGGCCACCGACGCCTTCGCTTGCGCGTCGTTGACGGCGACGTCTTGCGTGAGCAAATCGCTCAGCGATCGCCCGGCCGCCGCGTGCTGATCGATCTGCGCCGCATCGGCCGTCACTTTCTGAGGGTCGGCCGCCACCTCGGCAGCGATCGTGTTGGACAGGTTCACGAAATCGCCGAGGCTCGCATTGATCTTGTCCGCGACGGCATGCTCATCGCCGGACGTCACGCTGGCAGAGTAGTACGCCTTCCATTTAGTGGAGAGCTGATCCAGATCGACACGCACGGCATCGGCAGACTCCTTCACCTTCTGCGGATCGTCGTGGAATACCTGCATCCGTCGAAACTGCAGGCGAATATCGAGCATCGACGCGCGTATTTGCGACAGTTGAATGATCGGTACTGTGGTGCCGCTGTAGCCGTCTTCCACGAGGCCGTTCAATTTGGAGAGGCCCGTCAGCGAGAACACGCCAACAACCAGCAAGAGAAGGACGCAGCTGCCGAGTATCGCCATGATCCGGACTCGAATGCTGCTCGCAAAGGTAACCATAGAAATTTTTCGCACCCCGAAAAGTTGAGGACGGGAAAGCCCTGCTCTTAAGTGCCTATCGGCCAGGAACTATGCCGGCTGAATAGGGGTTTTCGTTACAGAAATGAAACGGTAATATGATCGGTTGCCGTATTTATACAAATTCTGGAGCGATCGGCGATGGCAAAACGCTGGGCGTTCAGGCAGGCGCTCGCGTTGTCCGCAAGACGAGGCGCCTACGCTCGGAACGAACGTCTTGAATGCGGTGCCGTGGCCGCACTCGTGCCAGCGCGAATCGGCGCGAATCGGCCGGGCTGCAATAAAGCGTGCCGTATAGAAGAAACGCGGGGATGGCCCATAGCGAATGCGCGCGCCAAGCGAACCAAGCCACGGCGCCGCTCGCGACGATCCCTAATGCGCGCCCTCCAGTCTAAATACCGACACGGCGTCCCTCAACGCGCTCGCCTGCTCCTGGAGCGACTGCGCCGCAGCGGCCGCTTCCTCGACAAGCGCGGCATTCTGTTGTGTGACTTCGTCCATCTGGGTCACGGCGAGGCTCACCTCTTCGATGCCACGGCTCTGCCCCTCCGACGCCACGGCGATTTCACGAATGATCGTGGAAACCTGCCGGATCACTTCCTTGACCTGATCCATCGTGGCGCTAACGGCCGTTGCTTGATCGGAGCCCTCCTGGATCGTCTCAACCGATGTCTCGATAATGTGCTTGATCTCTTTCGCCGCGGCGGCTGCACGCTGCGCGAGACTCCGAACTTCACTCGCGACAACGGCGAATCCGCGACCGTGTTCACCCGCACGGGCTGCTTCGACCGCGGCGTTGAGCGCGAGGATGTTGGTCTGAAATGCGATGCCCTCGATCAGGCCCGTGATATCGGAAACCTTCGTCGAACTCTCGCTGATGTTGGCGATCGTTCCCAACATCTCGCGTGTGGCGCCACTGCCTTTGTCCGCCATGTCGGCCGCCTGTCTCGCCAGCGTGTCGGCCTCGAGCGCGCTCGTTGCGTTCTGTTTCACCGTTGCCGTCAGTTGCGTCATGCTCGACGCCGTTTCCTCGAGCGACGCAGCCTGCTGCTCGGTACGCGATGACAGATCGAGATTACCCGCCGCAATTTGCTGCGACGCCGCCGTCACGGCGTGGGTCGAGCGATGAACGGTACCGAGGACTTCCGCAATCCGGCTTGCGAGTGCGTTGAATGCGCTGGCGGTATCGCCGATCTCATCCGCCCGCATAACGGGAACGCGTTGCGTCAGGTCGAGCGACCGGCTGGCCGTTCGCAGAACGTTGCCTATGCCGAGCAGGCTCGTACGGATATGCCCCAGCACGCGCACGGCAAGCGCGCAGGTAAGCAGCAGGATCAATACGATGCCGGATGACAGCGTCCATACCGCGCGTGTATACACGGCATCGTTCGTATCCCGCGAATCTTCCGCCAGCTTCACGTTATATCCGGCATGCGCGGCCAGACCCGCGCGGAGCTTCTTGCTGGCGGCATCCATCGGGCCGTCCTTGAACAACGCCGTCTTGATGGCATCCGCATCGCCCGCGCGCGAGATCTCCAGGAACTTCGACACCGCGTCCTTGTAGTCGCCAAAATTGGCGCGATCGGCCTCCGTCAGTTCCCGATCGCGATCGCCGGACTGATCCTCCTTCGCGTACTTATCGATCAGACCGTCGAGTGTTTGTTTTCGAGCTGAAACCTGCTGTTCGATCGCCGACTTTCCTTCCGCGTCGAGTGTCATGCCGTGGCGGTACAACAGGATTCGGATATCGGTGAGGCTGGCCGTGATCGCGCCGAGGTCCTGCAAGGCAGGCAGTATGTGAGATTGAACGTATTCCAGACGCCCCTCGGATTGCCGCAGTTGCCAGACGCCGTACCCCCCGACCGCCACGAGCGACAGCGCAAAAAGGGAAAAAGCCAGGGCCAGCCGTTTGACAATGCTCATACGCTGTTCGCTCTTGAATTCTCGGTTGAGGCGGGCTGATCGCCCGGCCGCGGTGCGCAACGCTCTCATACGGCGAAGAAGCCGATTCACTCTTTATCGGCAACGATGGGAATTTTTTGACCCCAGGATAATGTAAGGTATTTCTGACTTTGTTGTAAGGCTGAAAGGCGCGGACTCGGCCGCCACTTTAATCTTCGTTTAAGCCCGCCCGCGCATAGTAGGCGTGACTCCCTCTGGAGCCCCATCGTTCTAGTAGTCGATTCCTCGAACTCTATCGATCAATGGAGATACGGATATGCAATTTCGTTCGTATATGGCAGCCGGCGCGCTGGCGCTGATCCCGGTCCTCGCGCTCGCTGGGCAACCGAGCGCGCCTTCCGCTGCGCAGCCGATGTTCATCAACGTCAATGGTCAAGCCGTGCCGGTGAAAGCCGAAACGCACGTCGTTCAAACCGCGGCCGGCCCGATGAAGGTCAGTACGTGGAGTTGGCACAGCCCGCAAGGCGGCGCCAGCTTCGAAATGCAAACGAGTACGGGTGGCATGCCGCCCGCTGCCGCGTTGCCGCAGATGCAGGCGATTGACTATCAAATGCACATGGCGCAAGCGCAAATGATGGCGATGCAACAGCAAATGCTGGCGTTGCAGCGTGCCGCGTTCACGGGTACGTTCGCCGCACCCGCGCAGCAGGCCGTTGTATTCGCCGCGCCGATGTGG
>NZ_JBQCDN010000080.1:0-2534 GCF_051961175.1 Trinickia sp.
CGCAAGAAGCCGGGCGCGATGCGCAGCGCGAGGAATTGCAGGCCACCTACCAAACCCTTGCCGCGAATGTCGTGACGACGGCCGTGCTCGAAGCGTCGCTGCGCGCGCAGATTGATGCGACGCATGAACTCGTTGCATCGGCGCAGCATGAGGTCGATCTCAGCCGGCAACAGTTCGAGCTGGGTGGTTCCGCCCGTTCCGATGTTTTGTCGGCGGAGTCGAATTTGGCGTCGGTGCAGGCCACGTTGCCGCCGCTCGCGCAGCAGCTTTCGGCCGCGCGCAGCCAGCTTGCCGTCTATCTCGGCCAAGCGCCGAGCGAATACGACGAAGGACGATTCGATCTCGCTTCGATGCAATTGCCGCTCGATATTCCGCTGATGATGCCGTCGGAGGTCGTACGGCAACGGCCCGACGTTCGCCGTGCGGAAGCGCTGCTGCATCAAGCGAGTGCGCAGATTGGCGTCGCCACGGCGAACATGCTGCCGCAGTTCGGTCTGACGGGAAGCTTTGGCGTTTCCGCTGCGTCGTTTCGTTCGCTTTTTTCGAGCAACGTGTTTTCTTTGGCGGGCAACATGACGCAGCCGTTGTTTCAAGGCGGCACCTTGAATGCGAAACGGCGCGCGGCCGTGGCCGCTTACGATCAATCGCTTGCGCAATATCGGCAAACCGTATTGCTGGCGTTCAAGAATGTGGCCGACGCATTGCGCGCGCTCGACACCGATGCGCAAACGCTGGCCGCGCAATACCGCGCGCAAACGGCGGCGGCCGACAGCTTGCATCTGATCGAGCAGCGCTTCGGGATGGGCGGCGCGAGTCACATCGAATGGCTCGTCGCGCAGCAGCAGTACGAGCGTTCGCGCATTGCCTATGTCCAGGCGCTGGCCGCGCGCTACCAGGATACGGCGGCGTTGTTCCTGGCACTCGGCGGCGATTGGAAGCAGGCAGGCGAAACGGTGTCGGCGGCGCATTGAGTCACTGAGCATCGCGCTCGGGCGGCGTCGCGATTCACGCTATTCAACTCGCGGAAATCGATTACATGACGGACAAATCGGAGTTGTTGCGGCAGTTGCGAATCGACCGCCACGAGCGGCCCGCGCAAACGGCGCCTTCCCGGCGGTGGTGGTGGGCGGCGGGATTGTCGGGTCTCTTGATTGCGGCCGGGTTGGCTGCGCTGTTTTTGCTGCATTCCTCCTTGCCGATGGTGCAAGCGGCCGTGGCCAAACCGGTGGCGCTTGGTGCCGGTGCTGATGCCGGCACCTCCGTGCTCGATGCATCGGGTTACGTGGTGGCGCGCCGGCAAGCGACGGTCTCCGCCAAGATCACCGGCAAGCTTGCGCAGTTGTTCATCGAGGAAGGCGTGCACGTCAAGGAGGGCGACATCGTCGCGAAGCTCGACGATCGCAATGCGAGCGCCGCTTTGCTGCAAGCGAAGGCGGGCGTGACGCAAGCCGAAAGCACACTCGCGCAGGCGAAGGCTGCGGCCACCGATATCACGCCGATCTACGAGCGTGACCGCAAGATGGCGGCCGCTGGCGTGATCAGCGCGACCGCGCTGGACCAGAGCAAGGCGACCTTCGACGCGAGGCAGACGGACGTGGCGGTGGCGCAGGGCAATCTGGCCGTGCGCCGTGCGGCGCTCGAAATTGCGCAGCGGGATCTCGACGATACGATCGTGCGCGCGCCGTTTACGGGTGTCGTGACGACCAAGAATGCGCAGCCCGGCGAAATCGTGTCGCCGTTATCGGCGGGCGGGGGCTTCACGCGTAGCGGTATTTGCACGCTCGTCGATATGGACTCGCTCGAGGTTGAGGTTGATGTCAGCGAAAACTTCATTAGTCGCGTGCAGGCCGGCGAGCCCGCCACGCTCAAGTTGAATGCGTATCCCGACTGGGCGATCCCCGCGTACGTCATCGCGGTGGTACCGACGGCCGATCGCAGCAAGGCGACGGTGAAAGTGCGCGTGGGCTTCAAGTCGCGCGACCCGCGCATCCTGCCTGAAATGGGCGCGCGGGTTTCATTCCTGAGCCGTCCGCAAAACGGGACGAACGGTTCGGCGAACGCGACCGGCGGCGTCACGCTGCCGGCCGCCGCCGTGCAAGCGAACGCCGGCGGCGCCACGGGCATTGTGTATGTCCTGCACGACGACACGGTCGAGCGACGCGAAGTTAAGCTCGGCGCGCGAAGCGGCGATGCGCAGGCCGTCATCGCAGGTGTATCGTCGGGCGAGCGCGTGGCCGTCGGCGATTTGACGAAGCTGTCGGATGGCGCGCACGTCAAGGTTGTGGACCACTCGTAGATTGACGCACTGGCGGCGTATGCGCCGGGAATCGGGATCGGATGAGGAGCGAAACAAAATGACTGCCATGGTGTCCCTCAAGAACATCGTGAAGACGTACACGCGCGGCAAGCAGGCGGTGGAAGTCCTGCACCACCTCGACTTGCACGTGTCGGAAGGCGATTTCGTCGCGCTCATGGGTCCTTCGGGATCGGGCAAGACGACGGTGCTCAACCTGATCGGCGGCATCGATCATCCG
>NZ_JBQCDN010000081.1:0-7751 GCF_051961175.1 Trinickia sp.
CGCCTTGATTACCGAAGACCGCAAGAGCGAGGGGTTGATGCTCACGCAGTCGATCGCGTCGAACCTCGCGCTGAACAACTTCGGTGCCGTCTCGCGCTTCGGCTGGGTCGACGGCGGCCGCGAACGCGCGCTCGCCAAGCGGCACATCGACGCCATGCGGATACGCTGCGCCGGCGAACAGCAGCCGGTGGGCGAACTGTCGGGCGGCAATCAGCAGAAGGTCGTGATCGGACGGTGGCTCGAACGGGATGCCGATGTGCTTCTGTTCGACGAACCGACCCGCGGAATCGACGTCGGCGCGAAATTCGAAATCTATAGCCTGCTCGGCGAAGAGGCGAGGAAAGGCAAGGCGCTGGTGGTCGTATCGAGCGAACTGCGCGAGCTGATGCTCATTTGCGACCGCATCGGCGTGATGTCGGCCGGCCAGCTGGTTCGTATTTTCGATCGCGACGAATGGACCCAGGACGATTTGCTGGCCGCAGCGTTTTCCGGCTACGCGAAACGTGACGCACTATTGACGAGAGAAGCATCATGACGATTTCCTCAAATACGCCTGTCGACGTCGCCGCGCCCGAAGTCAAAGGCCGCACGCGCGTGGAGCTCACGAGCTACCTCGGCCTCGTCGGCGCGCTGGTGGCGATGATCGCGCTGTTTTCGGCGCTCAGTTCGCATTTCTTCACGTACGAAACGTTCGTGACGATCGCCAATCAGATTCCCGATCTCGTGGTCATGTCGGTGGGCATGACGTTCGTGCTGATCATCGCCGGGATCGATCTGTCGGTCGGCTCCGTGCTCGCGCTTTCCGCTTCGGCCGTGAGCGTGGTCGCGTTGCAATGGCATTGGAGCGCGATCCCGGCGGCGTTGGCGGGCCTCGTCGTGGCCGCGCTGGCCGGCAGCTTGACGGGGCTGGTGACGGTGGCATGGCGCATCCCGTCATTCATCGTCTCGCTCGGCGTGCTCGAAATGGCGCGCGGGCTCGCTTATCAACTGACGAATTCGCGCACGTCTTACATCGGCAGCACGTTCGATTGGCTGGCCAATCCGTTCGCGGCCGGCATTTCCCCCGCATTCCTGATTGCGATGGCCGTCATGGTCGTGGCGCAGCTGGTGCTGCGGCGCACTGTGTTCGGCCGCTGCCTTATCGGTATCGGCACGAATGAAACCGCGGTACGATTGGCCGGTATCGATCCGCGTCCGTATAAGGTGATCGTCTTCGCGCTGATGGGCGCGCTGGCCGGGCTCGCTTCGCTGTTTCAGGTGTCCCGGCTTGAAGCGGCCGATCCGAACGCGGGCGCGGGTATCGAATTGCAAGTGATCGCGGCAGTCGTGATCGGCGGTACGAGCCTCATGGGCGGGCGCGGTTCGGTCATCAGCACGTTCTTCGGCGTGCTGATCATCTCGGTGCTCGCGGCCGGGCTTGCCCAGATCGGGGCGAACGAGCCGACGAAGCGAATCATTACCGGCGCGGTCATCGTCATCGCTGTCGTGCTAGATACCTATCGCAGCCGCCGTAGCGCGAGCCGTGATTAAGGACAGGCGGAATAGAAGTCGGAACACAACAAGATCATGTGGACGATCCGAGACGTAGCGAAGCGGGCAGGCGTGTCGTACACGACGGTGTCTCATGTCCTGAACAACACGCGTCCCGTGAGCGACGACAAGCGCGCACGCGTGCAGGCGGCGATCGCCGAGATGCACTATGTGCCGTCCGCGCCCGCTCGCTCGCTGAAGGCCAAAGCGACGTCGACGATCGGCCTCGTCGTGCCGAACAACACCAACCCGTACTTCGCGGAGTTCGCGCGCGGCATCGAAGGCTCGCTCAAGCGGCGCGGGTATCGCGTATTCCTGTGCAATTCCGACAATAACGTCGTCACACAGCGCGAATGCCTGCGAGCGTTGCATCAAAACCGCATCGATGGGCTGATCGTCGCCTCGGTCGACGATAACGAGTCGATCGCCGAGGATTTGAAGGCCGTGCGCGTGCCCGTCGTGATCGTCGATCGCCCCGTCGCCGGGCTCGATGCGGATCTGGTCCAGATCGATCACGAGGCCGGCGCCATGATGGCGACACATCATCTGCTCGATCTCGGTCATACCCGCATCGGTTGCATTGCCGGAGAACGCGAAACGGCCGTGAGCGCGATACGTGTCGCCGGTTTCAAGCGCGCGATGGCGGAGCGCGGTGTGGAGGTCTTGCTGGGGGCGATCGTTGAAGGCAACTTCACATGCCCGGGCGGATATGCCGCGGCGCGCGAGCTGTTCGACACCGTGGCACCGACGGCCATTTTTGCGAGCAACGACATGATGGCGATCGGCGCCTTGCGTGCCGCCGCCGAACGCGGGCTTCGCATTCCGGCCGACTGTTCGATCGTCGGCTTCGACGATATCGAAATGAGCCGGTACGTGTACCCGGCGTTATCGACTGTGGGGCAGGCGATATTGCGGCTTGGCGATGCGGCCGCCAATACGTTGCTCGAACGGATCCACGGAATTGTCATCGGCCCCGCGCGTACGCATCTGATCGAACCGCGCTTGCTGGTGCGTGAGTCCAGCGCGCCCTTGGCGGTTTCAAAGTGACGTCAATCCAATTCAATCGACCCATGACATCGATGAAAACAACAGCAGTGGGGCAGCAAGCCGGCCGTGTCACGGTAGTCGGCAGCCTGAATATGGATCTCGTGATCCGCGCGCCGCGTTTGCCGAAAGAGGGCGAGACGCTGGCCGGGCGTTCGTTCGTCAATGTACCGGGCGGCAAGGGCGGCAATCAGGCGGTCGCGGCGGCGAGGCTGGGGGCGCAGGTGGCGATGATCGGATGCGTTGGCAACGACGATAACGGCAGGCAACTCGTTGCGGGTCTGCAGCGCGACGGTATCGACTGTAGCGGCGTGGCGACGGATTCGACGCTACCGACCGGCGTGGCGATGATTGTCGTCGACGATGTCGGCCAGAATGCGATCGTCATCGTCGCGGGCAGCAACGGTGCGTTGACGCCTCCCGCCATTGTCGAGCGCGAGCCGGCGATCGCGCAGGCCGATGTACTCGTATGCCAACTGGAAGTTCCGGACGAGACCGTACTGGCCGCAATGAAGATGGCGCGTAAGCACGGCCGGATCGTTGTGCTCAATCCCGCGCCCGCGTTGGGGCCGCTTGAACGTATTTGGCTCGAGTCCGCCGATTTCCTGATCCCGAACGAACTGGAAGCATCGGCGCTTTCAGGCGTGCAAGTCGATTCGCCTGACAGCGCGCGGCAGGCGGCAAGCGTGTTGCAGCAGGCTGGCGCGCGCAACGTGATCATCACGCTCGGCAAGCGCGGCGTGGTGGTGCTGACCGAGGGCGATCAGGCTGGCGACGGCGGCAAGCACTATCTCTCCGCCGAAGTCGAGGCGATCGATACGACGGCGGCCGGCGATACGTTCGTCGGCGGGCTTTGCGCGGCGCTTGCGGCGAAGCGTTCGCTCGACGAGGCGGTGCGTTTCGGTCAAGCCGCGGCGGCGCTATCGGTGACGCGTGCCGGCGCCCAAACGTCGATTCCCTATCTGCACGAAATCACGCTTTAAGCTGCTCCACGAATGAAGAAGACAGATTTGCTCAATAGCGCGCTGTCGCGCCTCGTCGCGACGTTGGGACACGGCGATATGGTCGTGGTGACCGATGCGGGGATGCCCGCGCCGCACGGATCGGGGGCGGAAATCATCGATCTCGCACTCACGCCCGGCGTCCCTGATTTCGCGACCACCGTCCGCGTTTTGCTGAGCGAGATGCAGGTCGAGTCGCACGTCTTGGCGAATGAAACGCTGGCGCGCAACGATGCTTGGCTAGCCAGCGATTGGATGAAGCGGATCGGTTCACGCCAGGTCGTCACGCACGAGGCGCTCAAGCAAATGTCGCATCGTGCACGGGCCGTGGTGCGCACGGGCGAGTGCACGCCGTACGCCAATCTGATTCTGGTGGCGGGCGTGACGTTCTGAAGTGGCGAAGTGCTGAGGCTCTGAGGCTCTGAGGCGTCGAACGGGCTGTCCGCGCACAACGCGGGTAGATCGCGTTGCGCCACGTACCCGTGCCTGGCGATTCGCCCGGCGTTTTCCGCTAGCCGAGATCAGCCGATCGGTTTGAGAAAAAGGCCGATCGTCAACGCAACGCCGATGCAGACGATGGCGATTCGCAGGACGCGCTCGTTCACGCGGCGCAATGCCCACACACCGGCCAAGCCGCCGACGATCGCACCGATACCGAGTGCGATGGCTTCACGCCAGTGAAGTAAGGAAGACGTGACGAAGATCGCCACGGCGGCTGCATTCATCACGCCGGCCAGGGCGTTCTTCGTTGCACCTGCATTGCGCGTGGGCAGCCCTGCCATCGTCAGCGCCGCCATCATCAGAAAGCCTATGCCGCCGCCGAAGTAGCCGCCGTAAATGGCGATCAGGAATTGAACGAATGCGGCGGCAATCGGTGGGAGATGCGTTTTTGTTTCTTGCGCTCGACGGAAGAAACTGCCCCAGGCGAAGACGGCGGTGGCGAACAGCACGAGCCAGGGAACGAGATGTGTGAACACCGAGGAGGGCGTGACGAGCAGCAAGACGCCACCTAGCGCGCCGCCTACGACGCTGACGCCGAACAGGACTGAGAACGGCAACCGGTTCGCACCGGTGACGAGACGTCGTCCGGCCCATCCCGACATGACCTGACCGGGGAAGAGCGCGACCGTGGAAGTGATATTGGCGGCGAGCGGCGTCATGCCCGATACGATCAGGGCGGGCAGCGTGACGAACGAGCCGCCGCCGGCGAGGGCATTTTGAAGGCCGGCCCAAAGGCCGGCCACGACAACGAGAGCGAGCAACATGAATCGAGCGCGAAGAAGAGAGGAACGGGCAGATGCGCGATCCTACCTTATCGAGCGCGTTGGCGAGCGCTAAAGCGTCAAGTCAGTGTCGGTTCACTGCGGATTCACCTGCTACGCCAGCACCGGATGTGTGGCGCCTGCCGGCAATGGCCCAGGGGCCGTTCGCGCTGAAATCCCATCCCACGAAGCTTGCCGGATTGCTCATTTGCGCCGTGGTCAAACCGTTGCTTTGCGGCGCCCCCGCCGTTTTCGAATGCCACGCGGTGGCCCATGCCGATCGAAAAGCTGTTCCAGTCGATTACGCCACGCGATGTGTTCTGGTTGATCGTCAGCGATGCGCCGTTGGCGCTCATCGAGTCGCTTGCGGCAACGAAATGGCCACCGTTCGGCAGCACCTGTGCGTGGACCAGGCAAGGTGCGCCGCATAGCGCCGCAACGGCACCGAGCACCATCGACATCAGGCGCGTGGGTTCAACTGGAAGCCGGCTGCGATGTATTCCTTTCATCTCTTTCCCCGAATGAGTGAGTCGACAAGATTTCTTTGCGGAATGTCTTGCCTCGATCGACTTGAAAGAACGGAAAGTCGATAGCCTCGCGGCCGACTACTACGCACGGAAATTGGATCAATTTCTCTGCAGCTTGAGCGGAAATATATGCGATGGAATCGTGTGGTGGAGGACTGTTTTCAGTTGTTTTTCGCCAAATAGTGTTGGCTCTGTGGAAGTTGGCGCTGTCACTTAAAGATGGACGGTTCTGTATGTTTTAAACGCAATTCATCAATGCGAGAGAAAAGTCGTACGGATGAAGTGACTGGTTAGTCCGTTAGCGTCTGTATACATGCAAAAGTATACGAGAGTAAATGAAATCGATTTTTGTTTTTTAATCCAAACGAATCTGAGATAAAGTCTCGCCAATATGCAAATTCGATAGAGTTGCACCACAGCCGTAACTTGCCGTTCCCTGAAGTCCGCTCAATAGAACGAACTATTTTGAGGCTCCTATGAAAACGAACTTACTCCGTCAGATGGTCGTTTGCGCCGCCTTGATGGCGGGTGCATGCTCCGCCGCCCACAGCGCGGCCATCGGCTTGCATGCCGGGCAAGACGCCGCCATCACGCAATACGACGGTTTCGGCACTTGGCTCGGCAAACCCGTCATGTACCGTGTGACGTTCGCCGACGCGTCTACGTGGGACACTATCGCGTCCCCCTACTTCCTCAGCACGGGGACGAAGGCGTGGCTCGCTTCGAATCCGTCGCGCTACGAGGTCGTCACCGTTCCGCTGATGCCGGATCCGTCGGGAACCATTCCGAACAATCAGGTACAGCAGGACGACGACATGCTGACCGCTATCGCCAACGGCACGTACGACAACTACTTCCGCACGCTGGCCCAGAACCTGGCGACAAAGACAGGCGCGCCTCAGCGCATCATCGTCCGCCTCGGCTGGGAGTTGAACGGGGACTGGTATACGTGGAATGCCTTGGACAAGCCGGCCAGCTATGCGGCGGCATATCGGCATGTCGTACAAACGATGCGCTCGATATGTAACGTCCTGCGTTTCGAATGGAATCTTTCTCGGACGGGCCGGACGTTGACCTGGAGCGACGCTTACCCCGGCGATGATGTGGTCGATGTCATCTCGATGGATGTCTACGACGAATTCAACAAGGGATGGACCGATGTCGTCGGCGGCACCTATGGGCTGACGGAATTCCGGCAGTTCGCGCAGTCACACCACAAATCCGAAGCTTATACGGAGTGGAGCGTGTCGACCAGTACCAATGGCCATGGCGACGATACTGCGTTCGTGCAGGGCATGCATGACTGGATCGTCGCCGGTGGCGCGAATGTGCTCTACCACGGCTACTGGGATACGAACGCCGGTGGTCCCGATGGCGTGATTTACAGCTACTCAAGCACGGCGCCGGTCACCGTTCCGAACTCGGCTGCGCTGTATAAGAAGCTGTTTGGCCAGTAGGAGCCAGTAAGAAATAGCAGCTCGGGGCCGGACGCAACATGCGCAGGACATCTTGCGTCCCGTACGGGGAGAGACAAAGGCCAGCGAGCGCTGGCCTTTGAATGGCGTGCCCGGGCCCGTATTGCATTGTCCCGGGCGGACTACGCAGGCGCGGCACACTGAAGCAGGGTGCCGCGTAAAGCGCTGGCTTAAACCGTACGACGCACCATCAGTTCCTTGATCTTGCCGATCGCCTTCGTCGGATTGAGCCCCTTCGGGCAGACATCGACGCAGTTCATGATCGTATGGCAGCGGAACAGACGGTAGGGATCTTCAAGATTGTCCAAGCGCTCGCCCGTGGCCTGGTCGCGTGTATCGGCGATGAACCGGTACGCCTGCAACAAGCCCGCCGGGCCCACGAACTTGTCCGGATTCCACCAGAAGCTCGGGCACGACGTCGAGCAGCTCGCGCACAGGATACATTCATACAGGCCGTCGAGCTCTTCGCGCTCTTCCGGCGACTGCAAACGCTCCTTCTCGGGCGGCGGCGTGTCGTTGATCAGGTACGGCTTGATCGAGTGGTACTGATTGAAGAATTGCGTGAAGTCGCAAATCAGATCGCGCACCACCGGCAGCCCCGGCAGCGGACGCAGCACGATCTTTTGCGGAAGTTCGTTCAGGTTCGTCAGGCAGGCCAGGCCGTTTTTGCCATTGATGTTCATCGCATCCGAGCCGCACACGCCTTCACGGCACGAGCGGCGGAACGACAGCGTTTCATCCAGCGCTTTGAGCTTCACCAGTGCGTCGAGCAGCATGCGATCGGTCGGGCCCAGATCGAGCTCGTACGTCTGCATGCGCGGCGCGGCATCCTTGTCCGGATCGTAACGATAAATTTCGAAAGTACGTTTTGCCATTTCGCGTGTGTCCTTTGATTTCGCCGGCTTAGAAGGT
>NZ_JBQCDN010000082.1:0-8284 GCF_051961175.1 Trinickia sp.
CGGGGTTGTGCGCCGCTCGCCGCTTGGCCGAGCTGGCGCCGGAGGCGTCGATCGCGCTGGTGGAGGCGGACCGCATCGGACGCACGACCGCGGGCCGCAATTCCGGTTTCTTCGTCGATCTGCCGCACGACATCAGCAGCGAAAGCTACTCGCGCAGCGTCGAAGCGGACAAGGCCGATGTGCGGTTTCAACGGCACGGGATCGACTACGTGCGTTCGATCGTGCGTGAGCACGACATCGAGTGCGATTGGCGCGACGACGGCAAGTTTCATGCGTCGGTCAACAAGAAAGGACACGCGGCGCTGTCGCACTTCGCGGAGGGCTTGTCCCGCATCGACGAGCCTTTCCAATGGCTCGACGAGGCGGCGATCGGCAACGTGACGGGCACTCGCTTCTACCAGGGTGCGTTGTTCACGCCGGGTTGCAGCACGGTCCAGCCGGCCGCGCTGATGCGGGGCCTCGCGGCGACCCAGCCGGCGAACGTGAAAGTCTTCGAAATGAGCGCCGTCAAGGAGATCGACGATCGCCATGATGCAAAGGTGTTGACGTTCGCGAACGGAAAGATCACGGCAAAGCGGGTGATTCTCTGCACGAATGCCTATGCTGCCAGGTTCGGCGGGCATCCGAACGGCCTCTTGCCCGTCTATACGTTCGCCTCGATGACACGTGAGATGACGCCCGCCGAGATCGGCACGCTGGGCGGCACGCAGTCTTGGGCGCTCATTCCCGCAGATCCGATGGGCACCACAGTGCGCCGTTTGTCGAACAATCGCATTTGCGTGCGCAATCACTTCGCGTTCAGGCCGAGCCTCGAAGTGTCTCAATCCGATCTCGCGAAGGCGAAAGGCCTGCACCAGCGCTCGTTCGACCGGCGTTTTCCGATGCTCGATAACCTCGAACTGGAATACACATGGGGCGGGCCGTTGTGCTTATCGGCCAACAACGGCGCACTGTTCGGGCAGCGCAGCGAGGGCATTTTCGAAGCGATCGGATGCAACGGCCTCGGTTTGAGCCGCGGATCCGCATCGGGCAAGCTCATCGCGGAGTACGCGCTCGGGCAGTCGAACGAGCTCGTACGCCAACTTCTGAATCAACCCCATCCGCGTTCGCTGCCGGCCCGTCCCATTGCGGATGTGGCCGTATCGGCAACGATCTGGGTCAAGGAATTCACGGCAGGCGCCGAGCTATAACTTTCAAGGACGAGAAGATGGCGACTTATCACGAATGGAAGCAAATGGCGGAAGCATTGCGGCTCGACGGACGGGCATTCATCGCCGGGCAACGCTGCACCGCAGCCTCGAATGAAACGTTCGACACGCTTAATCCGTCGACAGGCAAGGTCTTGACCGATGTCGCCAAGTGCGATGCGAAGGATGTCGATCGCGCGGTCGTGGCGGCGCGCGATGCGTTTGAAAGCGGTGTGTGGTCGAAGGCCACGCCAGCTGCGCGCAAAGCCGTGCTGCTGCGTCTGGCCCAGCTCATCGACGACAACGCCGAGGAGCTGGCGTTGCTGGAAGCGCTCGAAGCGGGCAAGCCGATCAGCGAATGCCTCGGGCTCGATATCCCCGAGTCGGCGGCATGCATTCGCTGGCACGCCGAGGCCACCGATAAGCGCTACGACGCCCTGTCCCCGTCCGGCCCGAGCGTCGTCAGTATGATCACGCGCGAACCGATCGGCGTTGTCGGTGCGGTGCTGCCGTGGAATTTCCCTGCGCTCATGCTCGCATGGAAGATCGGCCCGGCGCTTTCCGTCGGCAACAGCGTCATCGTCAAGCCTGCGGAGCAGACCTCGCTTTCCACGCTTCGCATCGCCGATCTCGCGTCGGAAGCGGGTGTGCCGCCCGGCGTGTTCAGCGTGGTCACGGGTTTTGGCGAAGGCGCGGGCCAGGCGATCGGCCAGCATGCCGATATCGACCTCGTCGCGTTTACGGGCTCGACCGAAACCGGCAAGCGCTTTTTGCGTTATTCGGCTGACACGAACCTCAAGCGTGTCGTATTGGAGTGCGGCGGCAAGAACCCCCAAATCGTCTTGCCCGATGTCGCCAATCTCGATGCCGTGGCCGAGAATGCGGTGGCAGCCGCGTTCTGGAACATGGGCGAGAACTGCAGCGCGGGATCACGCATTCTCGTGCCGGCTTCGCTGAAGGCCGCCCTGCTGCAGAAAATCCAAGCGGTGCTGGAAGGCTGGAAGACGGGCGATCCGCTCGATCCCGACATGAAACTCGGCTCGCTGATCGAACGTCCGCACTACGAAAAGGTGCTCGCCCACATCGAGAAGGCAAAGGCCGAGGGCGCGCATCTGGTGTGCGGTGGCAAGGCTGTGCTCGCGGAAAGCGGCGGCTGGTTCGTCGAGCCGACGATCTTCGATAACGTGACGCCCGATATGACCATTGCGCGTGACGAAGTGTTCGGTCCCGTACTGTGCTTCATTGAATACGGCGACGTCGAAGAGGCCGTCCGGATCGCCAACGATACCTGCTACGGGCTCGCCGCATCGCTGTGGACGGACAACGTCAATCAAGCGCACAAGGTCGCGGCTCGCATTCGTGCGGGCACGGTCACGGTGAATTGCTTCGGCGAGGGCGATTTGTCCACCCCGTTCGGAGGCTTCAAGCAATCGGGCTTCGGCGGCCGCGACAAGTCGATCTACGCGCACGATCAGTACTGCGAACTGAAGACGACCTGGCTGAAGCTCGATTGACGTGATTGACGATACGGGTTGGCCTCTCTTGTCAACAAGAGAGGCCAATAGCACACTATCACCTCTGAGGCGTTCGCATTTCCGTCAAGTTGCAGCGGTATTACGACCCCGGCGGGACGACTGCTTTTTGTCGTGCGACCCTTGGGAATCGCTTCGGTGTTTGGTTGAAAGGTGATAGCAATGCAAAAGAAGCAGTTGTTCGCCGACAGGCTCCTCGCCCAAATGCCGTCGCTTCGGGCATTGAGGTGCTTCGTCACGGCGGCGCGATACGAAAGCTTCACGCAGGCCGCCGAGGTGCTGTGTGTGACGCAGGCCGCGATCAGCCGGCAAATAAAAGAACTGGAGGATTCGCTCGACGTCGCGCTGTTCGAGCGCACCGGGCGGCATATTGCGCTGACGGACGCTGGCCGTATTCTCTATAACGCGTCGTATCTGTCGATCATGAACATCGCGGAGGCCGCCGAGGCGGTGCGCCGATCGGACAAGCACGCGCTGACGCTGTGCGTCTCGCACACGTTCTCGGCGCTATGGCTTTCGTTCAGGTTGCCCCGGTTCCGCAAGCGGTTTCCGGAGATCAAGCTTCACGTCATGGTGACGGAACACTTCATGGAGCTCGACGGGCTCATGGAGCCGGACATCATCATCACCAAAATTCCGCCGCGCGAGGCCGAATACGAAGTCGAGCCGCTCTTTCACGATGTGGTTTATCCGGTATGCAGTCCGTCGTTTCACGAGCGCCGCTTTCATGGCCGGTCGCTCAAGCCGTTGGATCTGCTGTCGCATCCCACGCTGAACCTTTCCCTGCTGGGGCGGGCTCAGGTGTGCGAGCACGTGGACTGGCGGGTGTGGCGCAACTGGTTTCAACACAGCGACGGCACGGACATGCTCGTCGAAAACGAGCATCTGGAAAGCAACGACTATCGGCTGCTCGTGGCCCAGGCCGAAGCGGGCGAGGGCACGCTGCTGGGCTGGCATCATCTGGTCCATCGCCAGGTCGAATTGGGGCAGTTGGTTCGACCGGTACAGGATGCGCTCGTCTTCAATGATCGCTATCACTATCTGGTGACGCAGAAGAACGCCAAGCTTCGTCCGGAGTATCTGCAGTTCCGCGAATGGATCGTCGAGGAGGTCGACGCGATGATGCGCGAATGGCATGGCGCCGACGTCGGGATCGTCAAATAACAAGAGTGCGTGTCCATTACGCATCGTTGGTCGTTCCATGCTCAATCACCCCACCGTCTCCCAAGCTGAATCACCCCCCAGGATTCGGTTTGGGATCGTGCTGTTACCCAATTTCACGCTGACGGCCTTTTCCGGCTTCGTCGATCTGCTCAGGCTCGCGAGCGACGAGGGCGATATGAGCCGCCCGGTGCGCTGTTCGTGGACGGTCGTCGGCGAATCGCTCGTCCCGGTCAGAGCCAGCTGCGGCATTCAGGTCACGCCATGGACGACGTTCGACGAGGCCGGGCCCTTCGATTACGTCGTTGTGGTTGGAGGCTTGCTGCACTCGGGGCCGTCCTCGGCCAGCGAGGCGACGCTCAAATTCATCCGCGCGGCGGCCGAGTCGCCGGCGACTCTGGTGGGGATCTGCACGGGTGTGTTCGCGCTGATGCGAGCCAGGGTCATGGAGGGGTATCGCCTCTGCGTGAGCTGGTTTCACTACTGGGACTTCGGCGAGCGTTTTCCGCAGACCGATGAGAGCAAGCTCGTCGCGGACAGGCTCTTCGTCATCGATGGCCGACGCATCACATGCTCCGGGGGAAGAGCGTCGATCGATGTGGCCGCAGCCATTTTATTGAGGCATGTGGAAGCGACGATCGTGCAGAAGGCGCTGCGTATCCTGCTCGTGGACGATGCGCAAAAGAGCCATGCGCCGCAACCGTATCCGCCGGGGCTCGAACCGGCAACGCATCCTAAGGTGCGACGGGCGATTCTTCTGATGGAACAGCATATCGGCCAGCCATTGAGCCTCGTGGAGCTTGCGCATCGGCTCGACATCTCGGCTCGGCAGCTCGAACGCCTTTTCACGACCGAGACGGGGAAATCGCCGCACGCATACGGTCGGCAGATTCGCATTCGAATGGCCTCTTGGCTGTTGACGAGCTCAGACAGGACGGTCGCGGATATCGCCACCTCATGCGGTTTTTCCGACGCGTCGCATCTTGGGCGCGAGTTCAGGAAAGAATACGGCGAATCGCCGCACGCGTTTCGCACGGCGCGGATGCAAAGCCACGCGCCAGCCTTGGCGGCAACATCTGAAGAGAACGCATAGATGCATGGCGCTGCATCGGCGAACGATGCACTGTGCCTGTCGCCGTAAGTAAAGACTTGTCCGGTGTCAATCACTTTGTGGATTTCTGTTGTTTCCTAAGGGCGGTTACTCATTCCAATTAATCCGGCTCGCAAGCAGGCGAAAAGCCGGTTTTGACGGTTTTCTTTTCAGCGAACGCTGTGTAACCGCTCCCATTACCAAAGGTAGGGCATAGTAGGTAAAAAATGTATCGAGACCGGAGAAATTGGCTTGATACGCTGCGCTTGACGCTTTTGTGACGCATGATTTTTGAGCCGGCTTTTGTTCGGGCTGATGCTACACATAAGGCATGCTTATAGTAGTCGAAGATAATTTAGTACTACTAAGTAAATTATTAATCGTCGATCGAATCACCGACCGGGGCGAATGATGCCGCTCGGTGCGGCCGGCGTGTGCGAATGGATTGGGCAATAAACCTCCGGTGAACGGATGCCGGAGACGGTGGTGAAGCGTCAGCCGCCGACACGGTCAACGTGCCGTTGCGGCCGGCGATTGGGTGTTAATCAGAAATTAGATGTTCCGTTTTGGGGATCAGACAGATGAAAAAGATGAAGTTGCTGTTGCCTGCAGTGGCGGTGACGCTTGCGGTACCGGCTTTCGCACAGAATTCCGTCACGCTGTACGGTGTGATCGATGAAGGCTTCAACTACACGAACAACGTAGGCGGGAAGCATGCCTACGAGATGGGTGACGGCTACGTGCAGGGCAGCCGCTGGGGCCTCAAGGGAACGGAAGATCTGGGCGGTGGCCTGAAGGCGGTCTTCCAGCTCGAAAACGGCTTTAACTTGAACACCGGCGGGCTGCGTCAAGGTAGCCGCATGTTTGGTCGTCAGGCATACGTGGGTCTGGCCGACGACAAGTTCGGCACGGTCACGCTGGGCCGCCAATACGACAGCCTGGTCGACTATCTGGCGCAGACGACGGCCAACGGCAACTGGGCGGGTGCTTTGTTCTCGCATCCGTACGATAACGACAACACAGACAACTCGTTCCGCGTCGACAACACGGTGAAGTATACGAGCCCGACCTTCGCGGGCTTGCAGTTCGGCGGCACGTATAGCTTCAGCAACAGCACGGGCTTTGCCGCCAACCGCCAATACAGCGTCGGTGGCCAATACGCCAACGGCGGGCTGTTGTTGGCGGCGGCGTACTTGCAGGCGAACCAGCCGGGGTCGACGGTCGGCGGCGCGATTAGCCAGACGGGCGACTCGAACTTCCCGTCGGCGCTGCTGCGCGTGTTCGGCGCCGGCGTGAACTACACGTTCGGCCCGGCGACGTTGGGCTTTGCGTACACGAACACGTACATGAAGCAGCCGACCGGCACGGAGTACTTGGGCGGATCGATTCTGCCGGCCACGGGCACGTTGTCGAACTTGCGGTTCCAGAACTTCGAATTGAACGGGAAGTACCAGCTCACGCCGGCGTTGTTCCTGGGCGCGATGTACACGTACACGCGTGCGAGCTTCAACGCGACGAGCGGCAAGGCGAACCCGGTCTATCACCAGTTCGGCGTGATGGCGGACTACAACCTGTCCAAGCGCACGGATGTGTATGTCCAAGGCGCGTATCAGCACGCCGCAGGCGACAAGACGGGTACGGCGCTTGATTTTGCCGCGGTTCCCGGCGCGGATGACGCGTCGTCGAATCGCAATCAGCTCGTCGCGCGCGTGGCCATCCGTCACAAGTTCTGATGGACTGCCAGTCGTCCAAGCTGTGAGTAGTTGATAAAAGAAGGGAGCCGCGCACTCATGCCGACAAGAGTATGAGTGCGCGTTTTTCCGTCTTGATGTCTTGCCGCCAAGGTCGATGCTCGACGCAAATCCGGGCGGTGCATCCCACCGGGGAGGGGATGATGAAGCGTTTCGTGCAAAGCGTCCGATTCAAGATTTCCGCCACGTTCGGCGTATTCGTGATGCTAATGGCTGCCGTCGAAATTTTCGGCGCGGTGGGCTTATCCAGCGTGAATGCGAACATGCGCGGCTCCTATACGGGGAGCACCATTCCCATTGCGGATCTGTCCGACATCCGGGCGGCCGTGCTCGATATTCGGCTGCAGCTTCACTTGATCGAAATGTATCGCGATGCGGGGCGGACCAAGACCGGCATCGAGCGGATTCGCGCGGATCAGAAGAGCATTGCGCACGGGTGGACACGCTACGTCGCACAAGGTGCGTCGAGCGAGAAGGAACATGCGCTGGCCGATCAGATGAAGAAGGTCCTGCCACAGTTCAATGCCTTGACCGCGCAATTGGTGGGTGAACTCGGCGCGGGCAGCTACTTCGGCGCCGTTCCGGATATCGACAGCCATGAAGAGGTGGCGCAGTCGTTCGGCAAGCTCGTCGAAGACGCCGTGGCATTGCACAACGTTCAAGCACAAGCATTCGCGGACGATAGCGATGCGACGTATCGGCACGTCTTATTGACTTCCATCGTCCTGGCCAGCTTGTCCTTCGTCGTGGGGACGGCGTTGGCTTTTTACTTGTCGGGCGAGGTTATCCGGCCTTTGAAGGGCGCTGTGTGGGTCGCCAATCGAATTGCGAGCGGAACGTTGGGCAACCCCTTCGACGATAAGCACCCGCAGGACGAGTTCGGACAGTTACTGCTGGCATTGCAGAAGATGGACCGGCAGCTCAGCGACACGGTGAGCGGTATCAAGGCGAGCAGCGAATCGGTCAACGTCGCGGCGCGCGAGATTGCCAGCGGGAATGCGGATCTATCGATGCGCACCGAAGAGCAAGCCGCATCGTTGGGACAGACCGCGTCGAGCATGACGCAATTGACGGAGACGGTCAGGCAGAACGCCGAAAACGCGCGTCAGGCCAACATGCTGGCGGCTCGCGCGAGCGAAGTGGCCGATGCCGGCAACGGGGCCATGCAGGGGATGGTTAGGACCATCGAAACGATCAGCGGCAGCTCGACCAGGATTTCGGAGATTACGGCGGTGATCGAGTCGATCGCTTTTCAGACCAACATTCTTGCTTTGAATGCAGCGGTCGAAGCCGCGCGCGCCGGGGAGCAAGGGCGCGGCTTTGCGGTGGTGGCCAGCGAAGTACGGGGGCTCGCACAGCGCTCCGCGGACGCCGCGAAGGAAATCAAGGCGCTGCTTGGTACGTCGGTCGAGACGATTCGTTTCGGCGCGAAGCAGGCGACCGAAGTGGGCTCGACGATCGGCGAGGTCGTGCTTGCCATTAAGCGGGTGTCGGACATCGTCGGCGAGATTGCCTCGGCTTCGGAAGAGCAGAGTCGCGGCATCGACCAAGTGCAGCAGGCTG
>NZ_JBQCDN010000083.1:0-4768 GCF_051961175.1 Trinickia sp.
TTCATAGGCTCGTGTCTGGGTGTTATACTCCGGCCCATTCTAACAAAACGTTTGCTGGTTTCCTCGAACGGCAAACGGTCCTCCGCCAGTCGTGGTCGCCTTCGCGCCGCTCGCCTCGAAGCACTCGCCGCGCGAAGACATTCGCACCGCGCAAGCCGTTTGCGCTTCATCGCGGCAGTGCCGCGAAACGCGCGTCGCCGAGTGCGGATTGCTCAAGGCTCACGCATCGTCTCTATGGAATCACTGCGCATCTACAACACGCTCGCGCGTGACAAGCAAACGTTCGTGCCGCGCCGTGCTGGCGAAGTGGGAATGTACGTCTGCGGGATTACCGTGTACGACTACTGCCACATCGGCCATGCGCGGCTGTTGGTCGTATTCGATCTCGTGCAGCGCTGGCTGCGCACACTCGGATACCGTGTGACATACGTGCGCAACATTACCGATGTCGACGACAAAATTATCCGGCGCGCAGTGGAAAACGGCGAAACGATCAAAGCCGTAACCGATCGCTATATCGCCGCGATGTACGAAGACGCCGATGCGCTCGGCGTGGCGCGCCCCGATATCGAGCCGCGCGCCACCGATTACATTCCGCAGATGCTCGGCATGATCGATACGCTCGTGGCGAACGGTTACGCGTACCAGGCGAAAGACGGCGACGTGAACTACGCCGTGCGCAAGTTTGCGCACTACGGCGCGCTCTCGGGGAAATCGCTCGAGGATCTGCGCGCGGGCGAGCGCGTGGTAGCCAACGATGCGAAGGAAGATCCGCTCGATTTCGTGCTTTGGAAGCGTGCGAAGCAGGGTGAGCCGGCGGAATGCACGTGGGATTCGAACTTCGGTCCGGGCCGCCCGGGCTGGCATATCGAATGTTCGGCGATGGGCTGCGCGCTGCTCGGCGAACATTTCGACCTGCACGGCGGCGGGCAGGATCTGCAGTTTCCTCATCACGAGAACGAGATCGCACAGAGCGAAGGCGCGACCGGGCAGACATTCGTCAACTATTGGATGCACAACGGCTTCGTGCAGATCGACAACGAAAAGATGTCGAAATCGCTCGGCAACTTCTTTACGATTCGCGAAGTGCTCGCGAAGTACGATCCGGAAGTCGTGCGATTTTTCCTGGCGCGCGCCCACTACCGTTCGCCGATCAACTATAGCGACGTGCATCTCGACGATGCGCGTGCGGGGTTGACGCGTTTGTATACGGCGCTCAAGGATGTCGTGCCCGATAGCGCGCCGCTCGATTGGAACGAGTCGCATGCGCAGCGGTTGCGCGAAGCGATGAACGACGACTTCAATACCCCCGTCGCGGTGGCGGTCCTGTTCGAGCTCGCGACGGAGGTCAATCGCACGCGCGACGCTGGCTTGGCACGACAACTGCGCGCGCTGGCGGGGATCTTGGGATTGCTGGGCCGCGAGCCGCGTGCCTTCTTGCAGGAAGGGGCGGGCGCGCTCGATGCGCACGGGCTCGATGCCGCCGCGATCGAAGCGAGGATCGCGGCCCGCAGCGCCGCCAAGCACGCGAAGAACTACGCCGAGGCAGATCGGATCCGGGCTGAATTGCTCGGTGCCGGTGTTGCGCTTGAAGACAAACCGGGCGGGGCGACCGAATGGCGCCGCGTATGACGACCGTGCATCGCACGTCGCGCTGATCGACTCGCCGGCAGGAGGCAAGATGGCAACGGCCAGGAAGGCGCCCGCACGCGCCAGTCGCAAGGGCGACACGCGCGCGAGCGCAGCGGCGGCATCCGCTGAATCGAATGAAAAAGCGGCGGCCAAGCGTGCCGCCGGTGCGAAAAAGGTGCCTGTGGCCAAGCCGAACGGCGCGGCGGCGCCTGTTCAAATCGGTGGGCTCGAGCCCGCGCCCGCGGTGACGCGGCCCGCTTATTGGGATCGCGCGTGCGCCGATCTCGTCAAGCGGGACCGCATTCTCAAACGGCTCATTCCGAAGTTCGGCCCCGTGCATCTCGTGAACGGCAACGATCCGTTTGTGACACTCGCGCGGTCCGTGGTCGGACAGCAAGTTTCGGTGCAGGTTGCGCAAGCGGTATGGGAGCGCATCGAATCGGCGTGCCCGAAGCTCTCGCCGCAGCAATTCAAGAAGCTCGGCCAGGAGAAACTCGTGGCTTGCGGATTGTCGAAACGCAAGTGCGACTATCTGCTCGACCTCGCGCAGCATTTCGTCTCGGGCGCGTTGCATGTCGACAAATGGATGTCGATGGACGACGAAGCCGTGATCGCGGAGCTGACGCAGATCCGCGGCATCGGCCGTTGGACCGCGGAAATGTTTCTGATTTTCAATCTGTCGCGTCCGGATGTCCTGCCGCTCGACGATCCGAATCTGACCCGCGCAATCAGCATCAACTACTTCAGCGGGGAGCCCGTGACGCGCAGCGAAGTGCGCGAAGTGGCCGCGAACTGGGAGCCATGGCGCACGGTGGCGACGTGGTACATGTGGCGCAGCCTCGACGGCTTGGATGAGTGAACTATCGAATCGCTTGATTCGATAGTTTTGCTCCATCTTATGTGGGGCGCGTGCGGTTAGAATACGCGCTGCCGCAGGATTCTAGGAACGAACATATGAAAACGACCTTTCTGGATTTCGAACAGCCCATCGCGGAGCTCGAAGCGAAAATCGAAGAGTTGCGCTTTGTCCAGGACGATTCGGCTGTCGATATTTCGGAAGAGATCGAGCGGTTGTCGAAGAAGAGCCAGCAGCTCACGAAGGACCTCTACGCGAATCTGTCCCCCTGGCAGGTTTCGCAGATCGCACGTCACCCCCAGCGCCCGTACACGCTCGATTACGTGAACGAGCTGTTCACCGATTTTCATGAGTTGCACGGCGACCGCGCGTATGCGGACGACCTCTCGATCGTCGGCGGCCTGGCGCGCTTCAACGGTCATCCCTGCATGGTGATCGGCCAGCAAAAGGGCCGCGATACGAAAGAGCGCGCGGCGCGCAATTTTGGCATGCCGCGCCCCGAAGGCTACCGCAAGGCCGAACGGCTGATGCGTCTGGCCGAGAAGTTCGGTTTGCCGCTGTTCACGTTCATCGATACGCCGGGCGCTTATCCGGGCGTCGGGGCTGAGGAGCGTGGGCAATCGGAAGCGATTGGCCGCAATCTGTACGTCATGGCCGAATTGAAGGTGCCCATCATCGCGACGGTGATCGGCGAGGGCGGTTCGGGCGGCGCATTGGCGATCGCCGTGGCGGACAGCGTACTGATGTTGCAATTCTCGACGTACTCGGTGATTTCCCCGGAAGGCTGTGCGTCGATCTTGTGGAAGAGTGCGGCGAAGGCGCCCGAGGCGGCCGAAGCGCTCGGTTTGACGGCGCATCGGTTGAAGGCGCTCGGCCTCATCGACAAGATCGTGAACGAGCCGCTGGGCGGCGCGCACCGCGATGTGAAGGGCATGGCGGCCTTGCTGCGTCGTGCGTTGGCCGACACACTGCGGCAGTTCCAGGGCATGAGCGTGCCCGATTTGCGCCAGCGCCGTTTCGAGCGCCTGATGGCCTACGGCAAGTTCAAGGAATCGTTCCCGGGCGCGTAAGCCACGGGGCGTCGCGGCGGGTACCGATTGCCTGCCGCGCTTTTCCAGTGCTCTCTGACCGATCCCTGACGTGACTGCCCCCGTCGATCCCGCCGCCGAGCGCATCGTTCTCGATGCCCTCGGCGGCGCGCTTTCCGGTGTCCCTTCCGATGCGCTCATTGCGATCGCCTACAGCGGCGGGCTCGACTCTACGGTGTTGCTCGAAGCTGCCGTGCACGTGGCGGGCGCGGAGCGTTGCGTGGCGTTGCACGTCCATCATGGGCTCAGCCCGAATGCCGATCGCTGGCTGGCGCATTGCGAAGCGTCGGCGCACGCACTCGGCGTACGTTTCGACGCCGAGTGCGTGCGGGTAAGCCGGGAAAGCGGAGAAAGCCTCGAAGCGGCGGCGCGCGAGGCGCGCTATCGCGCGCTCGACGCGATGTGCGCGCGCCAAGGTGCTGCGGTGCTGTGGCTCGCGCACCATGCCGACGATCAAGCCGAGACGGTGTTGCTTCAGCTGTTGCGCGGCGCCGGGGTCGCGGGGCTGGCGGCGATGGCGCCGCAGCGTATCGACGAATCGTCCGCCGTGCCGCGTGTCCGTCCATTCCTCCCGTTGTTGCGCGCGCAGCTCGAACGTTACGCTCATCTGCGCGGCTTGCGCTGGATCGAGGACGAATCGAACGCCGATACGCGCTATGCGCGCAATGCGCTACGCCATGAAGTGATGCCCGTGTTGGGGACGCGGTTCCCCGGTTTTCGCGATGCGCTCGCGCGTACGGCTCGCCATGCGGCCACGGCCCAGCGGCTGCTCGACGATTTGGCGCGGATCGACCTGCGAACGGTGGCGCGAGACGACGGCGTGTCGTTGTCGCGCAAGGCGTTGACGGCGCTCGACGATGCCCGTGCGATGAACATCATGCGGGTTTGGATCCGATCGGCGGCGCTGCCGGCGCCGTCCGCGGCCCGCTTGGCGAACATGCTGCGGCAACTGCGTGAGGCGCGCGGCGGGCACGGGCTCAGCGTGATGCACGGCGGTGCTTGCTTGCGCATGTATCGGGACAAGATCTACTGGGAAAAACGAGCGGCCGAGCGCGCCCTGCCGCGCACGGTGCAAGCGGGGGCGGAAGAGGGGGGCGCGTTCTCTGCCAGGGCATCGGGATCACGGAATCAGCGCGGCGCGGATCTGTCCGGCGCGCACGGTGCGGATGGTGATGCGGCCCGCGACGCGGGC
>NZ_JBQCDN010000084.1:0-6377 GCF_051961175.1 Trinickia sp.
GTCAAACTGGGGACAGTCGGCTTTCGATTTCCGCTTTCGCCTGTGTCAGCGCGGCCGGCAGCCGGTGCCGTAACGAATCGAAAAATTCCGCGTGCAGGGCGAGTTCGCGCCGCCAGTCCGAATCGTCCACGGATATCACCTGATCAAACTGTTCCGGTGTAAACGCGAGCCCGTCCCAATCGAGGTCTTCGTAACGCGGTGAGACGCCGAATGCATGATCGGAGCCGGTCGCCCGCCCTTCGATGCGCCCGATCATCCAGCGCAGGACGCGCATGTTCTCGCCGAAGCCCGGCCAGACGAACTTGCCATCCGGCCCCTTGCGGAACCAGTTCACGCAAAAAATCCTCGGCACCTTCGCGCCCAGCGAGTCGAGCCGTTCGCCGACCTTGAGCCAGTGGTTGAAGTAGTCGCCCATGTGGTAACCGCAAAACGGCAGCATGGCGAACGGATCGCGCCGCACGACACCCTGCTGCCCGGCGGCGGCGGCCGTCGTTTCCGACCCCATCGTCGCGGCCATGTAGACGCCTTCCACCCAATTACGCGCCTCGGTCACGAGCGGCACGGTGCTCGAACGCCGGCCGCCGAAGATGAAGGCATCGATCGGCACACCGGCAGGATTTTCCCAATCGGGATCGACAGACGGACACTGGGACGCGGGCGCCGTGAAACGCGCATTCGGATGCGCGGCTTTGCGCCCCGTTTCCTTCGCGATTTCGGGCGTCCAATCGTGGCCCTGCCAATCGATGAGATGAGCGGGCGGCGTGTCCGTCATGCCTTCCCACCAGACGTCGCCGTCGTCGGTCAACGCGACGTTCGTGAAGATTACGTTGGCCTTCAGCGTCGCCATCGCGTTGTAGTTCGTCTTCTCGCTCGTCCCGGGAGCGACACCGAAGTAGCCGGCCTCGGGGTTGATCGCATAGAGCCGCCCGTCCTTGCCCGGTTTGATCCAGGCGATATCGTCGCCGATCGTGGAGATCGACCAGCCGTCCATCGACTTGGGCGGAATCAACATCGCGAAGTTCGTTTTGCCGCAAGCCGACGGGAACGCCGCCGCCACACGATACTTGCGGCCTTCGTCCGACGTAACGGTCAGTATCAGCATATGTTCGGCGAGCCAGCCTTCCCGGCGCCCCATCGTCGATGCGATCCGGAGCGCGAAGCACTTCTTGCCGAGGAGGGCGTTGCCGCCGTAGCCGGAACCGAAACTCCAGATTTCGCGCGCTTCGGGGAAATGGACGATGTATTTCGTTGGATTGCAGGGCCAGGAGACATCGGCTTGGCCAGCAGCCAACGGTGCGCCCACCGAATGCACGCAGGGGACGAAATCGCCGTCGGTGCCGAGGACGTCATACACCTTGCGTCCCATGCGCGTCATGATCCGCATATTGACGACGACGTAGGGGCTATCGGTCAATTCGATGCCGATATGCGCGATCGGCGAACCGATCGGCCCCATCGAGAACGGGACGACGTAAAGCGTGCGGCCGCGCATGGCGCCGTCGAACAGCCCTTCGAGCGTCGTGCGCATCTCCGTGGGCGCCATCCAATTGTTCGTGGGCCCCGCATCGTCGCGTTGCTCGGAACAAATGAACGTGCGATCCTCGACGCGCGCGACATCCGACGGATCCGAACACGCGAGGTACGAGTTCGGACGTTTCTCGGCATTCAGGCGCTTGAGCGTGCCGGCCGCGACCATCTGTTCGCACAGGCGATCGTTTTCCTCTTGTGAGCCGTCGCACCAAACGACCTGGTCGGGCTTCGTGAGGGCTGCGATGCGGTGGACCCAGTCAATCAGCTTACGATGTTTGACGTAGGCGGGTGCTTCAAGTGTGGCGGCGCCTCCAAAGGCGGAATGGTTCATCGAGCAGTCTCCGTTTTGTGATCGTTAAGAAGGAAACGGGCTTGGCTCGCTGACGCTGCATGGGAGAGGCGCGTTCGTACGCGTACGCTGCGCGTACGAACGAGTGCGTCAGGAGCGGAACAGCTTGGCAAAACGCGCGGCAGATGCGCGCTCTGTAGAGCGATCGATGCGCGCGCGTCATCGGCGGCTTGCGCGCCGATGCGACAAGCTGTTAAAAGGAAGCGGTCCTGCCTGGTGGAAGCCGTGAGCATCGTGACGCTGTCTGTCGCATCGCTCATGCCAGCTTGTCCTCCGATGACAGGGTTGGAACCGACAAGCATATCACTGCGTCTATTGTGGACATCGTGCACTGCAAAACACCTCTCGCTAACTTATGAAGATTGCCATCCTCGACGACTACCAAGACGCCGTCCGCAAACTCGATTGCTTCCAGCTACTGACCGGCCATGACGTCAAAGTGTTCAATAACACGGTGCGCGGCCTCGGACAGTTGGCTAGCCGACTGGCGGAAGTCGACGCCCTGGTGCTGATCCGGGAACGCACACGCGTCACCTCGCAGTTGCTCGACAAGCTTCCGCACCTGCGGATGATCAGCCAGACCGGAAAGGTATCGAACCACATCGATTTGGAGGCCTGTACCGAGCGTGGCATCGCGGTGCTCGAAGGCGTGGGCTCGCCGATCGCACCGGCCGAGCTCACCTGGTCGCTCATCATGGCGGCGCAACGCCGCATTCCGCAGTACGTGGCGAACTTGAAGCAAGGCGCTTGGCAGCAATCGGGACTGAAGACGTCGGCGTTGCCGCCGAACTTCGGGCTCGGCACCGTGCTGCGCGGGCAGACGCTCGGGATCTGGGGGTACGGGAAAATCGGCCGGATCGTCGCCGGCTACGGCAAAGCGTTCGGCATGCGCGTGCTGATCTGGGGCCGGGAACATTCGCTCGAGGCGGCCAAGGCCGACGGCTATGAAGTCGCCGCGAGCCGCGAAGCGTTGTTCGAGGAAAGCGACGTGCTGACGCTGCACTTGCGCCTGCACGACGATACCCGCGGGATCGTCAAGCAAGCGGATCTGCTGCGGATGAAACCGACCGCGCTGTTCGTCAACACGAGCCGCGCGGAATTGTTGGAAGAAAACGCACTCGTGAACGCGCTGTCACGTAACCGGCCGGGGATGGTCGCCATCGATGTGTATGAAAGCGAACCGATCCTTCAGGGGTATGGGCTGCTGCGGATGGAGAACGTGATCTGCACGCCGCATATCGGTTACGTCGAGCGCGAAAGCTACGAGCTGTACTTCAGCGCGGCGTTTAAAAATATCCTCGCGTTCGATAAAGGGGACCACTCTAGCGTCGTCAATCCGGAAGCGCTGAGCGTCGTGCGGCGGCGCTGAGGCTTCGGGCTTCGGGCTTCGGGCTTCGGGGTGCTCGAGGGCGGGCGGTTTGCTCCTCGATCAGCCCGTTGTCCATCAGGCGCTAGGGTCTTAGGCTTCCTGCTGTGCGATGAGGCCCGAAATCTGCGGAAGGCGCGCGAGGAACGCCTCGCCGTCGGCGCGGCCGAGATCGTATGCGGGCCGCATCAAGGCAGGCTGCGTGTAGTCCCAGCTCGAAATCGGAACTTTGCGCGAAGGCTGCACGTACAGGCGCTGCTGCACGCCGTGCGACACGACGAACGTCTGCGGACGCGGGTATCGGCGCGTGACCATCACGAGCACTTGGCCCGGGGTATCGTCGAGCGCGCCGACGGGGACATTGTCGACCATGCCGCCGTCGAGCACGGGGCGGCCGTCGCGTCTCAGCACGGGCGTGAAAGGTGGCGTGCAGGACGATTGCAGGATCAAATCGGCGAGTTCGTCGACGACGACGCAGTCCTGCGCACGGACGAATTCAGGCTGAAAGCCGAGCGTGCGGCCGAGGGTTGGGTGAAGCACTTTGCGAACGTGCTTATCGATGTTGTAGGCGACGAGGCCGGCTGCAACGGACGCCCGAGCGCCAAGCCACCTGGGGATGCGCGAGACGCCGACGCGGATCTCGGGCGCATGAGCCAGCTTGGCGAACGGCTCTCCGTAGATCTCGAGCAATGCGCGGCGATAGATCGCGTAATGAGGGAAGACGGCGGCGCCGCGCCGCCAGAGGTTGCCCCAATAGACGTTTTTCTTGTTGTGGCGAAGCGCATCTTCGTAATAGCGCATGACCCATTCCGAGTCGCGCGTATAGAGCATGCATGCTGTGGCCGCGCCGGCTGAAATCGCCGTGATGACGCGCGGGGCGAGTGCGAGTTCTGGCTGGACGACATCCCAGAAGCCGGCTTGCCACCAGCAGCGATTGCCGCCCCCGGCGAAGACGACCTGATCAAACATGGGCAGTTCCTGTGTCTGTGGGCGCGCGTGACGCAGCGGCTGTCGCGCTCAGTCGACGAGCGAGTAGGTGGTGGTGGCGTGGACGGCCAGCTTCCCTTCTTCATCGGCGAGTTCGATTTCGCCGAAGACGAGATTGCGCCCCATGCGAAGCACGCGCGCGGTCACGAGGACGTCGCCTTTGCGAACGGCGCGCATGAAATGGATGTTGAGCGAGACGGTTGTCATCGGCCGGAATTCGCCTAGCGCGGCGGAGATGGCGACGATCATCGCCGTATCGGCGGCGGCCATGAAGACCTGGCCGCAGATGACGCCGCCGGAGTGGCGAAACTCACCCGAAAACGGCAACCGCAGCGTCGCGCTTTCTTCGGATACGGCAACCGGCTTGAGCGCGAGCGAGCGCACCCAGGGCGCGAGGACGCGATCGAGCAAATCGAGAACGGCGGATTCTGTCATTTGTTGTCTCCTTTGGGCCGCTTCGACGCTTGCCGGGCGGGTGCTCGGAACGGCGACGGGTGGCGCGCGGGGCGGCGGTGCGGTGCCGCCATCATACCGGGACGGGAACGATCGTATTGGAGACGGGCGCAAGGCCGGACTAACGGAAGGGGCCGTCGGCGCGCCAGGGGCTATCGACGAAGAATTTTGGAAAAAATGAGGAAAAGGGCTAGGCAAGCATAAAAAAGTCCTGCATAATTCGCAGTCTGTTGGGGCGTTAGCTCAGTTGGTAGAGCAGCGGACTCTTAATCCGTAGGTCGAGTGTTCGAGTCACTCACGCCCCACCAAGAAATTCAAGCACTTAGCCCAGCCTACACGGCTGGGCTTTTTGCTTTCTGGGTTTCGTGTAGGCATTTTGGGTCTACATCAATCCATGCCGATCCATACCGGCGCGCCTCAACGTGAGGCTCAGCACTCCACAGCGCGGCAGGATAAATTCGTATCTCGCGCCCGCCTCTACCGCTTCGGCTAGGCCCGCGAGAGCTGGATGACTCCTACGTTCAAACCTATGCCGCCAGATCGGTAGTTTGCTGTGTGCATTCCACTGTCCGATCTGCCCCACAAAAGTCTATGCATGGGGCAGCGTCGAATATCTTCATACGACGCGACGTGCTAAAGTGCCAGCGCGAGGGAACCTATGCTAACGAACCATGAGCGGCAGAAGCTCGTCGAAGCGGTGCTGTACTTTGCCACGAACGTCAAGAAGCTCGGCAAGGTCAAGCTCTTCAAGCTCCTCTACTTCCTTGACTTCGAGCATTTCCGGGATACCGGCCGATCTGTAACCGGGATGGACTACGTCGCCTGGAAGATGGGTCCAGTTCCGGAGGTTTTACATAGCGAGCTATCGGCTCTGGATACGGCTGCGGGCGAGTGGTTTGGCAAGGTGGAGTTCGGTAGTCGCCAAACGAAGAACGGCCTGATGCTTCACATCAGACCACTTGGCGAATTCGACCCGTGTTTCTTCTCTAAGCGCGAACTGCGCATCCTCGAACGACTTGCGACTGAGTTTAAGAACTCCGACGCAGCCGAGATGATCGAAGCAACGCATCTCGAAAACCTCCCGTGGAATCAGGTCTACGTCAAGGAAGGGAAGAAGCGAGGCCGTATTCCGTACGAATACGCACTCCGCAAGCAGGAAGCGGCTGAGATGAAGTCGGTCGTGAACGAGCGTTCCGCCCTTATCGCAGCACTGAAAGGCCCGACATGATCCTCCCCGGGCAAATTCTCTTCCATAAGGACTTCAAGTTCACCGACAGGGCAACAAAAGACAAGTACCTCGTCGTGCTCGGGAAGAGTGACCACAACGTTGTCGTCGCCAAAACGACGTCCAAAGGGTCGCGATACCGTAACGACTTTGGTTGCCAATCTGGCAATCGATTTCCCGCCTTCTACCTGCCTCAGGGTTCATGCTGCTTCCCAGTATGCACTTGGATCTGCCTCGACGAGTTCTATGAACTGACCGTCGCTGGTAGCGACAGCCTCTCGTCACGGATTATCTCCGGCCAGATCAATCGTTTCGGATCACTTGCCGACAGCATCGTCCGAGATATTCAATTTTGCGCGATGAACTGCGATGACGTTACTGCTGTTCAAGAGGGGGTAATTCGAAGCAGCTTAGCGCCAGACGTCGCTGCAAACAACGACGCGGTAAGCCAGGGCTGAAAACCTCTC
>NZ_JBQCDN010000085.1:0-9815 GCF_051961175.1 Trinickia sp.
GCACATGACGGTGTTCGAGAACATGGGCTTCGGGTTGCGCATCGCGGGTGTGCCGCGCGACGAGATTCGTCGACGCGTGACGGAGGCGGCGCGCGTGTTGCAACTCGACGCTTTGCTCGAGCGTAAGCCGAAGCAATTGTCGGGCGGCCAGCGCCAACGCGTCGCGATCGGCCGCGCGATCGTGCGCGAGCCCGGCGTATTTCTATTCGATGAACCGCTGTCGAACCTCGATGCCACGCTGCGTGGCCAAACCCGCATCGAAATCGCGCGGCTGCATCGGCAGTTCGCCGACGCGAGCGTCGTCTATGTCACGCACGATCAAGTCGAAGCGATGACGCTCGCCGACAAAATCGTACTGCTGCACGCCGGTAAGGACACCGAGCGGTTCGGCAGCATCGCGCAGATCGGCGCCCCGCTCGACCTTTATCACCGGCCAAAGAGCCAATTCGTGGCCGGCTTCATCGGCTCGCCGCGCATGAATTTTCTGCCGGCGAAGGTGGCGTCGATCGAATCGGCGGGCGTCACCGTCACGCTCGATGGCAGCGGCGAAACCGTGCGGTTGCCGCTCAATGGAGCACACCTCGGCGTCGGCGCGCCCGTGACCTTCGGCGTGCGCCCGGAACATCTCGAACCGGTTTTCGGCGACGCATCGCCGGACAACGGCCAAGAGAGCGTCACCCTTTCACGGAGCATCACGCTCGTCGAAGCGCTCGGCGAACACAGCTACGTGCATCTCGAGCAACCGGGCGGCGCAGTGCTCATCGCCAAAGCGCCCGGCGACGCGCACCTGAGACAAGGCGACCCCGCGCGCTTTCGCGCACCGGCCGCCGCCTGTCATCTATTCGGCCAAGACGGCTTCGCCGTCGCCCCGCTCAGCACCATCGAACAACACGCCTGAGCGACCACGACAAAAGGAGAGGACCCTGCAATGCGCCTAGGAGTTTGCTACTACCCAGAACACTGGCCTGAAGCCATGTGGAAAGACGACGCCGCAAGAATGCGCGCGCTCGGCATCCGGCAAGTACGGATCGCCGAATTTGCCTGGAGCCGCATCGAGCCGTCGCCGGGCGAGTTCGACTGGGGCTGGCTCGATCGGGCCATCGATACGCTCGCGGCCGAAGGGCTCGAAGTCGTCATGTGCACGCCCACCGCCACGCCGCCCAAGTGGCTCATCGATCGCCACCCCGACATCTTGCCCGTCGGCGCCGATGGCAGAGTGCGTGCATTCGGATCGCGCCGCCATTACGACTTTTCGTCGCCTTCCTATTTCGAAGCGTCCAAGGCGATTTGCGAAGCCGTCGCTTCGCGTTATGGCCAGCACCCCGCCGTCGCCTATTGGCAGACCGACAACGAGTACGGCTGCCATCAAACCGTCGTCAGCTACTCGCCCGCGGCGCTCGCCCGCTTTCGCGAATGGTTGAAAGATCGTTACGGCAGCATCGACGCGCTCAATCGCGCTTGGGGCACGGTGTTCTGGAGTATGGAATACCGCAACTTCGACGAAATCGACGCGCCCATCGGAACGGTAACGGAAGCGCATCCTTCGCATCGGCTCGACTACCGCCGTTTCGCATCGGATGAAGTCAAACGCTACAACGCGATGCAAGTCGAGATCATCCGCCGGCATTCGCCGGGCCGCCCGGTCGCCCATAACTTCATGCAGCTGTTCACCGAATTCGATCACTACAAAGTGGCCGCCGATCTCGATGTGGCAGGCTGGGACAGCTATCCACTCGGCGCGCTCGAAGAGCAGTGGTACGAACCCGAAGTCAAGGCGAAGTACTTGCGCACCGGCCACCCCGATTTTGCCTCGTTCAATCACGATCTCTATCGCGGCATGTCGAAGCTGCCGTTCTGGGTCATGGAGCAGCAGCCGGGCCCGGTCAATTGGGCGAAGTGGAACCCGGCGCCGCTGCCCGGCATGGTGCGGCTGTGGAGCTGGGAAGCGTTCGCGCACGGCGCCGGCTGCGTATCGTATTTCCGCTGGCGGCAAGCGCCGTTCGCGCAGGAACAGATGCACGCCGGATTGAACACGCCCGATAACCGGCTCGATATCGGTGGCAGCGAAGCGGAGCGCGTCGCGCAAGAGCTTCGTCTGTTGGCCGATGCCGCAGGCAGTGCCAACGCCGACGGCAAAGTGGAAACGAGCGTCGCGTTGCTGTTCGACTACGACGCCAAATGGCTGTTCGAAGTCCAGCCGCAAGGCATCGATTTTCACTATCCTCGGTATGCCGTCGAATACTATTCGGCGCTGCGCGCGCTCGGGTTCGATGTCGATATCATTCCAACCGACGCGCCGCTCGACGGCTATAAGCTGATCGTCGTCCCCCCGTTGCCCGTCGTATCCGACGATCTCGCACGGCGGCTCGAAAGCTCGCTGGCCCATGTTGTCATCGGACCGCGGACAGGATCGAAGACAGTCGATCTTCAAATCCCGGCGAACCTGCCGCCCGGCCCGCTCGCCTCGCTGTTGCCGGTGCGTGTATGGCGCGTCGAATCGATGCGGCCGAACGTGACCCCGCGCGTGACGTTCAGCGGCAGCGCACCGGATGGCTATGCGCGCCATTGGCGGGACTTGCTCGACCTGGACTCGAACGACGGCCGCCGTGAATCGGTGCAGATTCGCGCCGTATTCGGCGATGGTCACCCCGCCTATGTGAAATACGGCGCCATGCACTACCTTGCAAGCTTGTTCGACGAAGCCTCCACGCAGGCGTTGTTCGCCCGCATTGCCGCCGAGGCCGGTCTTGCCCCGACGCAACTCGGCGATAGTATCCGTGTGAGCCGGCGCGGTGGTCTCACGTGGGTCTTCAACTATGGAGCGCAAACGTATAGGCTACCGGACGATATATCGAGCGACGCGTTCCTGATCGGCTCGCACGACATCGAGCCCCAGGGCGTGGCCGCCTATCGTACGAGTGGCGCAAGTAGCACGAAGGCGCATTGAACGCCGGAACCGCATACCGAATCCGATGCAGCACCGACAACAACGTAATACTTAGGAGACAGGCATGACGAACAAACCCCGCACTTTGCTCTCTGCCGCCGCACTCGCGTCGGCCTTTGCGATGGGCTCGCTCGCCACGACAGCGCAGGCCGGCACGCTCGAAATCAATATTGCGTTCAAGGGCGCCAGCCAACGCGCCGTATGGACGCAAGTCGTCGACGAATTCAAGCAAACGCATCCGGGCACCGACGTCAAAGTCGCGTTCATCGATGAAGAAGCGTACAAAGTGCAGTTGCCCGCCTGGCTCACGACGGCGCCGCCCGACATCGTAAACTGGCACGACGGCGAGCGCATGGCCTATTACGCCAAGCGCGGTTTGTTCGAAGACTTGTCCGCCGACTGGGCGAAGAACGGCTGGGATAAAACCTATGCGTCGACGAAAAGCGCTTCGTCGTATGAAGGCAAGCAATACGCCGCGCCGACGGTTTACTACTCGTGGGGCATGTTCTATCGCAAGGACCTCTTCCAAAAGGTCGGTATCGCGAACGAGCCGAAGACGTGGAACGAATTCCTCGACGACTGCAAGAAGCTGAAGGCTGCGGGCATTGCGCCGATCGCTGTGGGCGGACGCGATGCATGGACGCTGGCCGGGTGGTTCGACTATCTCGACCTGCGCTTGAACGGCAACGCATTCCATCAAAAGCTGATGGCGGGTGAAGTGCCGTACACCGACGCGCGCGTGAAGAAGGTCTATACGACCTGGAAGCAACTGCTCGACGCCGGTTATTTCATCGACAATTCGCTGTCGTACGACCTTGATGCCGCCCAGCCGTTCCTGTTCCAAGGCAAGGCGGCCATGATGCTGATGGGCACCTTCATCACGGGCGGATTCTCGCCGACCGTGAAGACGCAGATGGGCTACTTCCAGTTCCCGATCATCGATGCGAATGTGCCGACAGCCGAAGACGGCCCCGTCGAAACGCTGAACATTCCGGCGAAGGCGAAGAACAAGGCGGATGCACGCGCGTTCCTCGCCTTCACGGAAACGCCGAAGATCGGCGCGCAACTCGGCGTGGGACTCGGCTCGTTGTCCGCCAACAGTCAATCGCCGGAACCCGACGATCCCATTTCGAAAATCGGCTTTCAGATCTTGTCGAACACGAAAGGCGGTATCGCGCAGTTCTATGATCGCGACATGACGAAAGAGATGGCCGACGAAGGGATGAAGGGCATGCAGCAGTTCATCTCCGATCCGACGCAGATCGATTCGATCCTGGCGCACCTCGAACAAGCGCGTCAGCGGATCTACAAGAAGTAACCGAAGGGACGGCGCGCGGCCTCGGCAATCGACGCTGCCGCGCGCGCAGAGGGAGTTGGTTCAGGAGGGTGTCGGGTCTCAGTTCATCACGCAGCAGGCCGATAGCGACGGTATGCCCACGCCTGCTACGGCCGCTACCCCGCGAGCCGCGCGAGCGCGCAGCCGCGTATCGCCAACCGCGCGCCGCCAGCGTCGCGCCGCATTTTTGTTTCTCGCGCCCGCATGCATCATGGCGGCGATCTACGTCGTCTGGCCCGTGCTGTCGACAATCCGCCTGAGCTTCTATAACTGGGATGGGATGACGGACGCGACCTTTGTCGGCCTCGCGAACTACGTCGAACTCTTCCATTCGCAGACGTTTTACACGGCGCTCAAGAACAACGTCATTTGGCTCTTGATGTTCCTGCTGGCCCCGCCGATGGGGCTTGCCATTGCGCTTTACCTCAATCAAGCCGTTGCGGGCATTCGCATCGTCAAGTCCCTCTTCTTTGCGCCGTTCGTGCTCTCCGGCGTCGTAGTGGGCCTTATCTTTTCCTGGTTCTACGATCCGACGTTCGGGCTGCTCGCTTTGATCGTCGGACACGGCATTCCCGTACTCGGCAATCCCCACTATGCGACGCCCGGCATCATCCTCGCCGCGCTATGGCCGCAAACCGCGTACTGCATGATTCTTTACCTCACGGGGCTGACGACGCTCAGCAGCGAGCAAATCGAAGCGGCCCGCATGGAAGGGGCCAAGGGTTGGTCGCTGCTATGGCACGTGATCCTGCCGCAGTTGCGGCCGACGACATTCATGGCGATCGTCGTTACCGTCATCGGCGCACTGCGCAGCTTCGATTTGATTTCGGTGATGACGGGCGGCGGACCGTTCGAAAGTTCAACTGTCCTCGCCTATTTCATGTACGACCAAGCGATCAAGTATTACCGGCTCGGTTACTCCGCCGCCATCGCCGTCGTACTGTTCGCGATCATGCTGCTGTACATCGTCTATCAACTGCGCCGGTTGCTCCGGAACGAGCGATAAGGAGTCCTGACTATGTTTCCCACGCCAGTCGAGAAATGGACGCCTGCCGCGCGGCGAGCGTACAAGATGTCGCTGCCGTTGGCACTGCTGATTTGGCTGCTGCCGATGATTGCCGTCCTCGTGACGTCAGTCAGATCAGCGGAGGAACTCACCGAAGGCAACTACTGGGGATGGCCGAAGCATTTCGCGCTCATTGACAACTACCGCGAAGCGCTGACGACGTCACCCATGCTGCATTACTTTTGGAACAGTGTGCAGATCACGCTGCCCGCCGTGGCAGGTGCGATCACGCTGGCAGCCATGGCCGGTTTTGCGCTCGCGATTTATCGGTTTCCCGGGAATTCGACGTTGTTTGCCACGTTCGTCGCGGGCAATTTCGTGCCCATTCAAGTGTTGATGATCCCGGTGCGGGACCTGTCGTTGAAGTTGGGGCTGTACAACACGGTCGGCGGCCTCATTCTTTTCCATCTCTCGTTTCAGACGGGGTTTTGCGCCCTGTTCTTGAGGAACTTCATCAAGCAACTGCCGTTCGAGCTGATCGAGGCCGCGCGCATCGAAGGCGCCAACGAGTGGACTGTCTTCTTCAAAATCGTGCTGCCGTTGATTCGGCCGGCGCTGGCCGCACTGGCGATTCTCGTGTTCACGTTCGTCTGGAACGATTACTTCTGGGCACTTTGTCTCACGCAAGGCGACGATGCCGCACCGATCACCGTCGGGGTGGCCGCACTGAAGGGGCAATGGACGACCGCCTGGAATCTCGTCTCGGCGGGGTCCATCCTCGCTGCGCTGCCGTCCGTTGCCATGTTCTTCGCCATGCAGAAGCATTTTGTCGCCGGGTTGACGTTCGGGGCAACGAAGGGGTGAACTGACATTCAGCGGCCATTGCGATCACGGCCATGCCGTCGCCGCAACGCAGTCGGATACGAGTTCCTTGCTGGGATCGGAGTTGTCATTCGGAACGTAGACTTGAATCTCCGCGGATGGCGCGTAGCTGATGCCGGTGTCCGGTGGATCGCATTGCGCGCTTTGCCCCGGGCCGATGACGATCTCAGAGCCGACTTTCAAACGGCATTGCGTCACCTGATCGAGCTTGCTCCATTTCGGGCAGATTTCGTTCTTGACGCGGTAGACATCGCGCGGGCCAGCCGGCGGATTGAAGCTCCACCATGTCCCGTATTGGCTCCACGGTTTGCTCGCATCCCAAACGCGGTAAACCGTGAGCGGCTGGGTAACCTGATAAACCTCACCCATACATAAGCCGCCCTTTCCGGGCGGCTGTACCGTTTTGGCGAGCAAGGCCGGATCGCTGATCACCGTCAGGCCGTACGGCGGTTCGAGCTTGCCGACGCATTCAGTTTGAGGCGAAGGCGGCGTAGCGGCGGTGGGCTGCGGCGGCGTCATCGACGAGCAACCGGCCAACGCGAGCAGGGCTGCGGTCGAATAACTTGCCCGCAGTGCACCGCGCTTGATCGAGCGCGTACGATTGCAACCAGGATACGTGTGCGGCCGAGAATATAGGTTCATGACTTGTGGACCCTTCAGTCGTCGGTCAGGAAATCCGCTTGCTCCCACATCTTAGGAAAGATTTCGCACTATCCACAAATGCGCCTGCGAAAAAGCGCAGGAGATAGCTCGGCTCCTGGAGAACGCTTCGTCGCTCCGCTCGATGTCGAGTTTGGTGCGGCCCACTCGTCGTATCGATATCTGGCACGCAATCGCAACCCGTCATGTTCCTTTCATTTACCAAACAAAGGAGCCTTGCCATGTCGATTCAGAAAATCACGCCCTTTCTTTGGTATGCCAAAGAAGCAGAGCAAGCTGCGGCGTTCTATACGGAAATCTTTCCCGATTCGCGCGTGGTTCGTGTCACGCCGGTACCGAGTGCCGGTGCAACGAAAGTGGTCGAGTTCGTGCTGTTTGGGCAGCCATTCATCGCGATGAGCGCCGAAGGCGGTGAGTCGTTCAACCACTCGATATCGCTCATGATCAATTGCAGCGATCAGGCGGAGGTTGATCGCTACTGGGACAGGCTCGTCGAGGGCGGAGGCGCACACGACAACTGCGGCTGGTTGAAGGACCGGTTTGGCGTTTCATGGCAGATCGTACCGAACGATCTCATTCCGATGATGGCCGACCCCGATCCGATCAAGGCAGCACGTGTTGCCGAGGCGATGATGCGGATGACGAAGTTCGATGTCGCCCGATTAAAGGCGGCCTATGCGGGGACGAAAGCGTGAGGAGGTTAAATGCCGATCGCTCACTTCATGTGGTCAAACACGCGGCGGAAGAGCGACGGATTCAGCCGCCGCCTCTCGCTCTAAAAAGCCTAGACATCGGCCTCATGACACACCAATTCGACGTTGTGCCCGTCTGGACCAATCACGAAGGCCGCATAGTAGTTCGCGTGGTATCGCGGTCGCAAACCGGGTGCACCATTGTCTTGGCCACCCGCCTCCAGCGCCGCTCGGTAAAACGCATCGACTTGCTGGCGCGTGTCGGCTCTGAATGCCAAGTGAAGACGGGCCGGTTTCTCTTCGGTCTGGAAGAGGCACAATGAAGTCTTGCCGTCTGAGCTGAGTTCGATACCCCAAGGCCCTTCTTGAGCCACCTCAATGCCGATGGGTTCAAGTGCTTTGAGGTAAAACGCCTTGCTCGCGGCGTAATCGCTGACGCCGAACACAACGTGATCGAACATGAGCCCTCCTGCAATGTATGGGCCCGTGAGGCCGCACGTGCTTGTTATCGTGAGCGCGCAAGCTGTCATGGATTCAGCTTATCGCGCGGCCCGAAAACAACCTGGGCTACAACGCTTGGATGCTATTTGACGACATCGGCTCCGTCAACCTGGCTTTGATCCGTTTGAATCGCCGTCGATCCGCAAGACAAACCGCAATCAATGGCACAATGGTGCTTGCTCCGAACACGCCTATTCCCTACGGCGATAAATAAATCAACCTCTCATTCATGATCACCTGCCACGTTCGCTATATCATCGATGCAAACTTGGTCGCCGAGTTCGAAACCTACGCGAAAATGTGGATCCCGTTGGTCCAGCGATTCGGCGGAACGCATCACGGCTACTTTCTTCCCGGCGAAGGCGCCAATAACGTGGCCCTGGCGTTATTTTCCTTCCCGAGCCTCGCCGCGTATGAAACGTACCGTATCGATTCCCAACGGGCCCCGGAATGCCAGGCCGCATTCGCGTACGCGGCAAGCACGCGTTGCGTGATCAGCTACGAACGCAGCTTCTTTCGTCCTGTGTTGTCTTAACGGCGAGCATGGCCGCGCGCATCGAACCCGGATGGCTTGAGCGTCAACCGATGCGTGACTCAGGCCAGCGCCGCAAGCAGCGCCCGCCCGCGGGTCAATAAATTTCCGGGACGATCATGTCTGCCGGCACGGGCTGCCGAATGTAGTCTTCGTTATGGACACGGTCCGGCAGCGATATCGTCGGGTGTTCCACTTCGCGGTACGGGACTTGGTTCAGCAAGTGCTGAATGCAGTTCAGGCGCGCCCGCTTCTTATCGACGGCCTGTACCACCCACCAGGGTGCGTCGGGATGGTGGGAGCGCTGCAGCATCACTTCCTTCGCTTGCGTATAGGCTTCCCAGCGGCGGCGGCTCTCGAGATCCATCGGGCTCAGCTTCCATTGCTTGAGCGGATCGTGAATCCGTGCCTGGAAGCGAATCTCCTGCTCCTCATCCGTGATCGAGAACCAGTACTTGACGATCTGGATCCCGCTGTTGACGAGCATCTTTTCGAATTCGGGCACCGAGCGGAAGAATTCCTCGTATTCATCGTCAGTGCAAAATCCCATCACACGTTCGACGCCCGCCCGGTTGTACCAGCTGCGATCGAACAGCACCATTTCACCACCCGCGGGAAGGTGTGCCACGTAGCGCTGGAAATACCACTGCGTGCGTTCGCGATCGCTGGGGGCGGGCAGTGCGGCGACGCGGCACGCGCGCGGATTGAGCCGTTGCGTGATGCGCTTAATCGCGCCGCCTTTTCCGGCGGCATCGCGACCTTCGAAGATCACGACGAGCCGATGGCCTGTTTGCACTATCCAGTATTGCAGCTTGACGAGTTCGCCTTGCAGGCGAAACAACTCGCGGAAGTAATGCCGGCGTTGGCTACGCGCTTCGGGCGTAAAGGCGTCGGAGCCATCGAGGATGCGGTCGTCCACTTCCATTTCGAGCTCTTCGTCGTATGCGTCGACGAGATCTTCCTCGAAGCGGCGCTGCCGCTCCGCGAAAAACTCGGCATCGGCCCTTGGATCCGGCTTGTCCATCGTGTGCTCCCTGACAGTAAAGGTGCTTCGCGGCCGGCCAACTCATTCCAATTGGTGGTCGCACTTCCGGCCATTATCGCCGGTGAGCAATGTCAGTCATATTACTGCCGCGTCGCACACTTCGTTCCCGTTCGCCGCAGGGCCCCTTCACGCGCGCCGCACAGCGGCGCGCAGCGCATTGCCACTCATCCGTATAGCGTCGAACGACAGCAATGCGAATGCGCAAACGGCAAGC
>NZ_JBQCDN010000086.1:0-3286 GCF_051961175.1 Trinickia sp.
AAAGAGTGGCGCGGCTGGCAGGATTCGAACCCACGACCCCTTGGTTCGTAGCCAAGTACTCTATCCAACTGAGCTACAGCCGCACGCAGAAGCGAAATTATAGCAAAGTTCCGAGAAAAGGGAAGACGTTGTAACGAGTTTCTTCAATCTTTCTAGCGACCGCTCACATCGTGTACGCTTGAAGATTGATTGCACGCGGTGATTCGCACCATGAACAAGGCATTTGTCAAAGAGTCGAGCGACGACGATGACGACGATCTCGACGTCATCCAGCCCGAAATCCCGGCCGGCACCAGGAACTACATGACGCCCGCAGGCCACCAGCGGATGCGCGACGAGTTGCTTCACCTGATCGACGTGGAGCGTCCTGACGTCGTGAAGCTGGTTTCCTGGGCGGCATCGAATGGCGACCGCTCGGAGAACGGCGATTACATCTATGGAAAGCGGCGTTTGCGTGAAATCGACCGCCGTATACGTTTCCTGACGAAGCGGCTCGACCTGGCCGAAGTGGTGGATGCCAGCAAGCAGGAGAATGTCGACCAAGTGTTCTTCGGTGCGACGATCGAGTATGCGACCGAAGACGGGGAAACCCATGCCGTGACGATCGTCGGTGTCGACGAGGTCGATCTCGATCAAGGCCATGTGAGCTGGATCTCGCCCATCGCGCGTGCGCTGCTGAAAGCGCGGATCGGCGACACCGTCACACTGCATACGCCTGCCGGGCCCGAGCAGATCGACGTGCTCGACGTCCGGTACCCGGCGGCGGGCGCTTAGCGCCCGCGGGCCGCCGGTGCGCAACGTCGCGTGCGCAGCGGGCGATTTGCGTCGCCCGGGCGTGCGCCTCCCCGTCCCGAAGACAAAAAAAGGCGCCGCAAATGCGGCGCCTTTCTCATGCGTGTGCGCGGCGAACGGGATGCCGGCAGGCTGCTGCGGTCAGAAGCGGTGGCGCAGGCCGACCGTCGCGGCAACTTGCTTGTTGTTCGACGACGCGTTGAGGCCGTTGATGTCCGCCGTGAGCGGCAAGCCCTTGTTGATCGCGAGCTGATAGATGCCTTCCACGTAGACATCCGTGCGCTTGGACAACGCGTAGTCCGCTTGCAGATTGAACTGATTCCACTTCGGACTGACGCCGCCGATCGAGCCGTGGGTGTACGTATAGGCGCCGGCCAGGCTGACCGCCGGCGTCAGCGCATAACGCGCGTTGACTTCGTAGTTGTTGAAACGGGCCGTGCCGCCCGGCAGCGCGAGCGTCGCAGCGGTGCCGGCGTTGGCCGCGTTGATGCCCAGGGCATCGTTCAGGCGTGTCTGTGTAAAGACGAAGCCCGCCGTTGCCGGGCCGAACGTATAATTGAGGCCGGCGCCCCAGGTGCGCTGACGGCTCGCGGCAAACGTGGCATCGCCGGCCACGGAGCCGGGGGCCGTCACGGCCTGGTTCAGCGCGTTCAGATCGTTATCGATCTGCAAATAGGCCGCTGCGACGTTCAGGCCCATCCACGAGTACGATGCGCCGACGCTGACCGTGCGGTTATTCGAAAACTGGCCCGCCGTGTTCGAGAAGCCGTACAACGCCCCGAGCTTGAAGCCGCCGTAATTCGCGCTCTGAAAGTGAACCGAGTTATTGATCCGGAACGAGTTGTCGAGGTTGTCGTTATCGAACGGGTGGGCGAAGTAGGTGCCGCCGTACTGCGTGCCCGTCAGCGCCAACGGCCCGAGGTACTGGACCACGTCATCATATTGACGGCCCAGCGTCACGGTGCCGAATTGGTCGCTGCTCAGGCCGACGAACGCCTGACGCCCGAATTCGCGGCCGCCCTGCTTGAGGGTTCCATTGTTGATGCCGAAGCCGTTTTCCAACGTGAAGATGGCTTTCAGGCCGCCGCCGAGATCTTCCGCGCCTCGCAGGCCCCACCGGCTGCCATTGACGGCGCCCGTCGATTGTTGCCAGGCGTGACCGCCGCCCTGATTGTTGGTGTAGGTGATGCCGGCGTCGATGAGGCCATACAACGTCACGCTGCTCTGTGCGTGCGCCATCGTTGCGAAGGCGCCGGTGAGGGCGCCGACTAGAAGCGTCTTCTTCATCTTTTACTCCAGTATCAGGAAGTTTTCTTGGCTGTCGCCCGAGGCGCCGGCCGGAGCGCACGCGCTACCGCACCGGACCGTCCGCGTGGCGATGCGGGAAACCACTGCAACGGGGTCCGTTTTTTCCGAACTGGATTGAGTGTAAATAGCGTCGCGTACACGCTCGACTTTTGAAAACCGCAATAAAGTATTGAGCGTTTTGAAATAAAATTAAAGCACCGCCAGAGCCTTGCTGGGCAACGGTCTCCGCCCCTTAAATAGGGGTGCGGATCGAATATGAGAAATTCAAGGCGTTGTGTTTACGAGACGCTATCCAGCATCCCTGTTGGGGGGGCGCTCTTTAAGTTCGCTGGATTATTGTCAATCTAGAAAAAGAAGTTTGCGTCGCGCGACAATAATCGCGCGGGAACGCAACGATATACTCACTGTACTGCTTGCCCAAGCAGACTTTTTCATCAAGGAAAAGACGTCTCCAAACCTTTGTCAGCGCGGCTTTCGGGCCGCGTCTTTTTTGGGTCGCGTCAGCCCCGCATGCGACGGCGTCCGCGCTGTTTGTCTTCGCCGCGGCGGTAGTCGATTTCGTCGTCGTCCAGAGGCAGCGCCCAGTCTTCCATCACGTAGTGACGTGCATCCATCGGGGACGCCAGCAGGTTTTGCCAGTGATCGCCGTGCCAGAAAGGATCAACCTCCAAAACTGAAGTCGATGTGTGATTCGTCCGACTAATCGGTGCCGCTTCAGGGCGAAGCATGCGGAGGAGCCAGGCGACAAAGCGCTTGATGGGAATGGCATGCATGGCCGTCTCCAAACAACTTGTCCAGATGATCATCGGACGGCGTGGCCACGGCAACAACCCGGAAAAATACTTATCGCAGAAATATTTTGTTGCAAACAGCGAACGTTTTTCCGGTTTGGCGCTTTCTATGTGCCTACCATAGGTAATAGTGACTCAACTGGCGCGATTTTATGCTGCATTGCGCATAGCAAGAGAAGCCGTTTGAGCATTTAATGAAAAATTTCTTGACGAGCGCGCAACGGAACATTTATAAAAGCAGCGCCGGAATCACCCAGTGAAAGGCGCCCCGGGAGAGAGACCGAGGTGTCGTTCTTCCGAGGCTGGGCTTCAGGCGGAGGGCGCTGCCCGTCTATTAAAATTTCGAGGGAATTAGTACTATGGAAACCGGTGTCGTAAAATGGTTCAACGATGCT
>NZ_JBQCDN010000087.1:0-16888 GCF_051961175.1 Trinickia sp.
AGTGCGGCATTTTTTGCACCTCAATGGCCAGCACGAATCGCTTACCCATGTCGTGTGCGAGGCGCGAGGTGCGAAAGAGGACGCCGATCTCGAATTGGCGTTTAGACGAGTTTGTGATGGCGACAACAGGTCCAAGAAGCCTTTCAACTTCGACATTGTGATCTGCGACAAGAAAGCAAACTCGGAAGGTCTGCAGTTGGCCGACTTGATGGCGCGCCCGATCGGTCTGCATGTCCTTCGTCCCGACCAACAGAACCGCGCGTACGACGTGCTGTCGGCGAAATTTTTCAGTCCTGGGACGGTCGTTGCCGGGAACGGCTTGAAAGTGTTCCCCTAGAAAAGCGAAAGGCCCCAAGGTAGTCCCTGGAGCCTAGCGCCGGCCGCGTAGTCGCAACCCATTTATGGCTATAAGTTTACTTCGGGGTGCCCGGGCGCGTCAAGCTGGCCAAACATCGCCGCCCGGGCCGCCCCGTGCGGCGATGTTTGCATTCGTGCTATGAAAGCTGCGGTTTGATACTCATGGGCTTCGACGGTGCGGGCGCTGTGAATCGGCGAGGCGATCGAGGTGCCGGTCGAGAACGTCAGATCAGCGGCCGCCCCGTCGCAAGCGTGGATCAATCGCTTGATCTTGGTGGGTGACCAGGAGCTTTTGGCAACAATGCCAACGGCTGGAACGCCGTCGGCGGGATGCTGTGGAATTTCAGAGGCAACTAATCCCCGGCGCCTTCTACTGGGTCATCCCCGAGATCGATTCGGACGCTGAGTACCGAGACGAGTGGGAGCCCGGCCAGGAATGGCAGGACGAGATCCAGCCAGCGCGCTTCACTTCTCGCTCATATCGGCTCCCATGTGTCGACTGAAAGCCTACGTGCTGCGACTGCGAGCGGGGAGAGATCGGCGGCCCGCACGACCGCGCGGCCGATCGCTCGATTTCCCTGTTCGAGCGAATCCGACTATCTGGCCACGCGCACAGTATCTCGGCGCAAACGTATGACGAATTGGCGGCCCGTTCGTGCCTCGCATTTCGATAATGTCCCTTGCCGCTCAATCATCCGCTGATGGGCTGCACAAGCATTTCGAACCGAACCAATGCGGGGGATGCGATGGGATGCAGACAGGAGACGAGTTTCCGAATCAAGCCGAAGTTCATAACGGCCGTACTGGCGGGGCTCTATAGCGTCGTGCCGCTGGCGCACGCGGGCGCGCTACCGAGCGGCGGCCAGTTCGTTGGCGGGACCGGCACGATCAACGGCAGCGACAATGCGCTGACGATCAATCAAACGTCAGACCGCGGCGTGATCGACTGGAAGAGTTTTTCGATCGGCGCCGGCAGTCAGGTGAGCATCAATAACGGCACCGGTGCCACGTTGAACCGAGTCACCGGCGGCAATATGTCCGTGATCTCGGGCACGCTGTCGGCCACCGGCAGCCTTTACTTGATCAACCCGCAAGGCATCGTCGTCGGCAAGAGCGGCGTGATCTCCACAGGCGGACGCTTCGTCGCCAGTACGCTCGATACCAACGACGATGGGTTCATGATGGGCGACGTGGCGCCAAGGCTGATCGGCAGTTCCAACGCATGGATCGTGAATCTCGGGAAGATCGGCTCGACCAACGGCGATGTGTTCCTCATCGCAACCAACGAGATCGATAATCTTGGTAGCGTCAGCGCACCGAACGGCACCGCGGAGTTCGTGGTCGGGAAGCGTATCCGGCTGATGGATTCTTCGAGCGGACGGCAAGCCTTTGTCGAATTGGGCAGCGCGGGCAAGGTGGTCAACGAAGGCATGATCGATGCCGCCCAAATCAATCTGCAAGCGGCCGATGGGAACATTTATGCGCTCTCCGGGAATCACGAAGCCATTCGCGCCACCGGTACCGCGACGCGCGACGGTCATATTTGGCTGGTCGCCGGCAACGTCACGCTCGCGGGGGACTTGAATGCGGCGAATGCAAATGGCCACGGGGGTACCGTCGATACCGTTGCCCGCAATCTCGTGTTCTGCGAGTGCGGCCCAACGGTATCGGCCGCACTGTGGAATATCACGACGCCCGGCTTGATGATCGGCGACGGCGCCGCGCTGTCGTTCTCACGCAGTTTGACCGCGGGTACGTGGGTCAACGTGCAGACGACGGGCGCTTTCAATCACCACGGCGATATCGAGGTGGCTGCCGACATCGGTTGGAGCGGCGCGGCATCGCTCAAGTTGAACGCGTATCGTTCCGTGAATGTCGATAAGGGCGTGACGATCAAGAACCAAGGCAGCGGTGGTCTGGCGCTGCGTGCCGATGCAACTTCGATCGATAACGGGGGCAGCGTACTCAATAGCGGTACCGTGGATTGGTCGAAGAGCACGGGTCTCGTGAATGCCTTCTACGACATCAATGGCAGCTACAGCCCCGGCACGCTGCTCTCCAACGCGTCGTGGACAACGACGCCTTGGACCGGCCTTGTGACGCAAATCACGGGCTACAAGCTCGTCAATTCGTTGGCGGATCTGGAGAACGTCTCCAACGATCTGGCCAGCAATTACGCGCTGAGCACTAACATCGACGCAACGGCAACGAACGATGGCTCTTACGTGCCCATCGGCAGCGACAGCACGCCGTTCACCGGACAATTCGATGGACGGGGCTATAGCGTCCGTTCACTCAATGTGGTGGGGCAAAACGCGCCGGAATTGGGCTTGTTCGGAGATTTGGGCATGAGTGCGGTTGTCCGCAACCTGACCGTCGGGGGCCGTGTTTCCGAGAGCATGCCGAACGGCGCACAATCGCTGACCGGTAACGAAGGGATCCTGGCTGGCTTGAACGAGGGCACGATCGTGGGCGTCACCACGTACGGTTCCATCGATCAGCCCGGTTCAAGCAAAGATAACCCGTTCGAAGACGACACCCGTGCTGGAGGACTCGTGGGGATGAACTACGGAACGATCCTGCGCTCGTCGAGCAGTGCGGGGGTGACGTTCGGAGGAGTGAGCGGAGGGGGGCTGATTGGCGAAAATCATGGGTCCATGGACGAATCCTATGCGACGGGGACGGTGATCGCGGATGGATTCAATCTCAACGCCCATATAGGGGGCCTCATTGGCTCTTCCAGTCAAGGGGCGATCGAGCGCTCGTACGCGACGGGCGCCACCATTAATTTAGGGAACGTCGTCGCGGCCGGGGGGCTCGTGGGCGAAAATTATGGAAGTTCAATGATCGGCGAAGCCTTCGCCACGGGCGCGGTGGCGAGCGCCATGGTGCCAAAGATGGGGTATGTTGTGGGCGGCGGCATTGCAGGTTTTAACGACGGCGCTATCTCACTTAATGCCTATTGGAACATGGATACAACCGGCGCCCCGCACGTCGTCGCCGCCAACGACTTCCCCTACGGCTCGACGGGCGGGCAGGGCCTCAAGACCGCTCAGATGAGCATGCCGTCATCATTCGCCGGCTGGAACTTCGGGCCCGATGGCGCTTGGGCGATGCCAGCCGGGGCGACTCACCCGGTACTTGCCTGGCAGCTCTTGCCTTGACAATGCGGTATGCCGGCAGCTCGCCACCGGCATACCGTTTGCCTCAAGTCAACTTCCCCGAGCCTACGGGATACGCCGACGCCTCGACGACACACGGTAGAGGTAGTCGGCGATGCGATTGCCTGCAAGCACTGCCACCATGACAACCAGCGAAATTTTGATCACGGGTTTCATTGCTCGTCCTTGTGGTCATCGATCGCGGCGGCTTCCCGCGCAGGCTTCGTCTCTCTCCGGAGCCAGCGCGGGAACTGCCGATCTGGCCGTTCGGCATACTGTACGCCTCGCTCACGATCCGTGATGATGGTGGTCCGGTCGCCGCCCCTGGGCGCCCGGAGCACGCGGCAAGAGAGCGTGCCGCTCTCCGGCGGCGCTCGGGCGATGTCATGCCGCGCCCGTCCCACCCATTCCAGACCAGAGCGAGACACCGTCATGATGCCGAACGCGCGCGATTCGCGTCGCCCCCAGCCATCTGTCCGATTTCCCAGGCCCCTCGTTCCCTTCGAGGCCATCCCCGGCGATCATTCGTCATTTCACGCACGCCTAACCGAGCTTGAACAAATGACGACTGATATCCGCGAGCGCATGGCCCATGTCGAAGCAGGCTTTCTTCACCTGGCAACGAAAAACGACGTCACGACCCTCGAATCCACGCTGCTAAAGTGGTTCATCGGTACGGCGATCGCCCTGACGGGCTTCGCTTTCGCCGCGGCCAGGCTGCTGAACTGAGCGGCCCTCGCCGCGGTCCCGTGCGGCCGGAAAGCGCACCCCAGCCGGCCGTGTTCGTCCCGGAAGCGTCCGCGCCGTCGGCTCATCGAGCGGGCGGTGCGGGAGGCTGTCGAACGTCAGGCGTATCTCGAATGGGCGCCTGTTCCGGTTGCAAGTCGGTATCGGGGAGCTGCTCGGGCGTCCGAGCGGGGGGCGTGCCTCGCCCTATCTCCGATTGCGCTGGGTCGGCGTTGCCGGGTCCGGTCGATTCGGTCATGGCGTCTGCCTCCTTTAAACCCTTCGTCCAACGATGTCCGAGCAGCAACGCTCATGCCGGACGACGGCGGACGATGTTCATCGGGGCGTCGAATCAGCGGTTCACGCCACTGATCCCACCGGGCGATCGATGCCCGCTCATGCGTCACCGCGCGCGCGAAAACACGATTCCTATTCAGATCGGCTTCATCTTATTAGGCGCGCTTAGCACGTTTGGCGTTGAATGAATCTATTTCAATAAATTTTAGGACCAAGAGAAGTCTGATTTTTGGTTCCGTTCATTTGCGACAAAAAATCGTGTGATCGAACGTTGTTGGCCTCCACTGCTTGGGCTAGAATCGAACGCATCGAAAAGTTCGCCAAGGTCCGCGCATCAACGGTGCCGCCGGTTAAGAGGCCACGCCTTAGGTTTCCGCTTCGTCTCGAATTGATTGAGAGTTTTCCTGAGGACTTATCTCGAAATATAGGGTGCGCGCCGGCTATCATGTTGCGGCCTAATTGTCCTTTCTAATTCGTGCATTACTTCGTCGCCGCGCAATGAGGGTTATTAAATGACAGCGGCGGTCCTTTCATGTCGCAATGGCAATAGCGAGGATGAAACGCATGACTCCCCGGCAAGTCTTATTGTTGTCCCGTCCAAGGCATCGAATTCGCATTGCGGTCCTTGACGACCACCCGATCGTCTCACTCGGCGTCGCCACGTATCTACGCGATCACGCAGACTTCGAACTCGTGGCGAACGTCACGACGATCGACGATTTATTCGTCGTACTCGAACAGGGCGCATGCGATGTCGCGCTCGTCGATTTTTACCTGCCGGCCGATCGTCTGGACGGTGCGACGTTCATCAAACGCTTGCGTGTCGAGGTGTCGCCGCTCACCATCGTCGTCCTGTCGGCGGCGCGCGCGTGCGATGCCGAATGCGTGTGTCACCGCGCGGGCGCGAACGCGTTTCTCGAAAAATCCACGCCGTTACCGCTCATTGCCGAGGCGATCCGCCATGCCGTCGCCGCACCGCGCAAGTTCTTCGCCATGCGGGAAGGGAAAGTACAGGCGCTCATTCCTCACGCACGCGAGGATCTATTGTCCGCTGCCGAAGTCGAGATACTGCGTCATATCGCGGAAGGGCTGTCGGTGACACAAACCGCTGCGCGGCTACGGCGCAGCAAGAAGACGGTCAGCACCCATAAGCGCAGCGCGATGCGCAAATTGAGCGTGTCCGACGATCTCGGTCTGGCGCTTTTCCTCAAAGAAAAGTTCCGGTGATAGATGGGAGGAGAAGTGGCATGACCGTGGGCCGGCGACCTTTCTCGCGATACGGGTACCGTTTGTCCGGTTTTGCCTGCCCGCTCGCCCGCTTTGTGGCGGCCGCCTGGCTGCTCGCCGCGCCAGATGCGGGGGCGGGCGAGCCGGCGGCGCTACCTGCCAGCTCGTACCGCGGCGAGGCCGCCACACTTCACCAGGCGGCCGTTGCCGCAACGATCGCCGGCGGCAACCGGGTCATCGCTTCGTCGATATCCGGCGACATGGATACGCCGCCTTCGGCGCCGATCCTGCGGCCCAGGGACGCCGGGCTCTGGCGTATGACCGACGCCGAGCGGGAGTGGGCAAGCCGGCATCCGGTGGTTCGTATCGGCGTCCAGCGGCTTGGCCGCCCCTACGATTTCATCGACGACACAGGTCAATGGCAAGGGTTCGGCGCGACACTCCTCAAGCAGTTCGCGCGCGCAGCGGGGCTCCGGTTCGAACTCGTGCTGCTCGATGCCGGGCAGGAGCCGGCACAGGCGCTGCGCGATGGCGTCGTCGATCTCGTGTCGTCGTTTCCGCTGGGTCCCGGCACGTCGATGGCCGGGCTCGCAACCACGCGCGCGTACGATAGCTTCCCCTGGTCGTTCGTGCGAACAGAACAGGGCGATGCCCAATCGAACCGTATCGCCACCACGCCATGGCGGATGCGCCGGGTGGTGCCCGACGCAATGCTGGCCGATATCGAGCTCGTGCCGAGCACCACCGCAGCGGATGCGCTGCGCGCGGTACTAGCCGGCCATGCCGACGCAGCACTCATCAATGCGATCGCTGCCGAGGATCTCGGTGATCGTTACGCCCACATCCGGCTGTCGATCGACCCGGCGATGGCCGGCATCGAGCGCATAGGCTTCGCCGCCCCGCGCGTCCATCGCCCGCTCGCGATGATGCTCGATCGTTATCTGGCGTCATACAGCCCTCGCGAGCTTGCGCGGCTCGCGAGTCGAGCGCGGCCTCTGACGATCGTGCTCGGCTATGAAAAGCGCGCCGTCATCGGCCTTGCGTCGGGTGCAGCGGCCATTGCGCTGGGGGTGATCGCGGCGCTCGCATGGGCGTATCGCCGTACCCAGGCGGCGCGTGCTGCGGCCGTGGCCGCCCGGACGGAGGCGATCACCGCGCGCGAGCAGGCGCAGGCGGCCGATCGCGCGAAATCGGCGTTCGTCGCCATGATGAGCCATGAAATCCGTACGCCGATGAACGGCGTCGTGGGCGTGCTCGATCTGCTCGACACCATGACGTTGGCCGCTGAGCCGCGCCGCTATCTCGGCATCGCACAGCATTCGGCGCGGCTCATGCTGCGGGTGGTCGACGATACGCTCGATTACCTGAAAATCGAACAGGGCGCACTGACGCTCGACGCGACGCCATTCGATATTGCCGCGCTGGCCGCGTCGGCGGCTGAGTTGCATGCCCCGCTTGCCGCGCGCAAGGAGCTTGCGCTGTATTTGGCGGTGATGCCGCACTTCGACAGGTACGTCGTGGGCGACGAAGTCCGCGTCAATCAGATCGTGACGAATCTGCTCAGCAATGCAATCCGATTCACCGAACGCGGACACGTCTTGCTGGAGGTGCGACGTAAGATGGTGCGCTCGCGCCCATGGCTCGTGCTATCGGTCGTCGATACCGGCGCGGGCATCTCGGAGGTATATCGGGCTCGTCTGTTCGCACCGTTCACGCAACAGGACAGCACGACGACGCGCCGATACGGCGGGACAGGGCTCGGCTTGTCGATCGTCAAGCGCCTTATCGATCTGATGGGCGGCACGATCGACATCGAGAGCCGGGTGGGCGAAGGCACGCACGTGCGCGTGAGGTTGCCGGTTCGCTGGGGCGGGGTGTCTCGCGTATGGCCGTGCGTCGCGCCGGCGCGGGCGACGCTCGACCTGCCACTGCCGGGCATGCACGCCGCCATCCGAGCCAGCCTGGCGAAGATGGGCGTTCGATGCGTGTCGCGCGGCCGTCACGCCGATATCGAGATCACGACGGACGCCAAGGGGGCCGTCATCGTCGCGGGCAGCGACAGTCCAACGCGTGCGGTGCGAGGTTTCGATGAGCTGACGGAAGCCGTGACCACGGCGCTCAAGCGCCCGACGGCGCTGAGCGATGGTACCCAAAGCCGTATCGAACCGCACGATCGCCCGCTGCTCGTGGTGAAAGGCGGTGCTCACGCCCACTTCCCCCCTGGCGGTGGCGGCGGGCCCTGCGATCCCAGCGGGCTCGGCTGTGCCGGCGCGTTGGCGCGTGTCAGCGGAGGCGTACTGCTGATCGAAGACAACGAGGTCAATCGCGACATCATGATGCGGCAGCTTCAGGCACTCGGCATCGAAGCAGACCAAGCGGTAGACGGCGTGCAAGGCTACGCAAGCTGGCAGCGGATCCGGCCTGCACTGGTACTGCTCGACTGCCACATGCCCGGCATGGACGGGTACACGTTGGCTCGCGCGATTCGCCGCGCCGAGGCCGGCACGCTGCCGCGCACGACGATTGTCGCCATCAGCGCGAACGCGACGCACGACGACGTGCTGGCATGCCGCCAGGCAGGCATGGACGACTACCTTGCCAAACCGATCACGCGGCTCAAGCTTGCCGCGATACTTGAGAAATGGGCGGAGACGGCCGATGCCGATCCAGAACCGGAGCGCGGGTGAAACGCACGAAGCACACGAGCCCCGTGTGTTCGACTTGTCCGAGCTGTCTGAACTGTATGGTGCCGCCGGCTTGCGCACGCTGCTGGCGGTGGCGCTCGATGAGTTCGATGGCCAGCGCCTCGCCTTCGATCGCGCTTTCCAATCCGGGCAGTGGAGGGCGGCCGCACAGGCGCTGCATCGGTTGGCCGGCACGGCCGCGTTTTTTGTGCGGGACGAGTGCGTGCTCGGCCCGCTCAACCGCGCGGAGCGTGCGCTGCGTTTGGCCGACGCGCCGTTGATCCGGCTCACCGTCCCAGGCGCCTGCTCGGTACTCGCCTTGCTGCGAACCGCTTTCGTCGACGAACTCGCGGATATCAAGAAAGGGCGCTAGCGTGCGCGTGCCCGGCACGCTGTCAGCCCTGCTGCGGTGGGCAGAGTCGCACGTAACCTTGTCCGAGATTCACTGCCGCAAACGGATTTCCTTCCGTTTCTGAAAGATTGTCTGGCTGGACACCCCTTTCGACATGGAGGACATCGATGGCGATATCGCTCATTCGGACATCCAGCATCACCGCTCGATACGATTCGACCCAGACTGAGATCGTTTCGGCGATGCAAGCGGTTGCCGACGACTCGGCAGATGACCAGCCGGCGCCGATTCCAAACGGCGAGTTTCAGGCGCCGCGTGGCACCCCGTTCCAGGGCGGCATGCACGCCATCGAGCGCCGCTTGCGTCGCGCGTTAGCGCGCATGCCGCTCGACGCAGGGGGGCCAGTGCGCGCGCCGACGTTGGTTGCGCCCGCAACGGCGGGCGCAGCGGCGACGGAATCGGGCACGCCGCGCTCGATGGTGGCCGACGCGGCGGTGCTCGAGCGGATGAACGCTGCGCTGACGCAGTGGGTCGACGAAGCCAAGGCGCGGTCCTACGCGACGAGTCCGAGCGCGTTGCTGCGCGCGGTGGCGAGCCACCGTCGGCTCGACATCCCCGACGCTTTTGCCGCTACGCTCGATCCCTCGCTGCTGGCTGACGAAGCCGTGCTCGACGAAGCCGCGCTTTTATACGATCGGCTTAGCCGCGCGCCGGCCGCCGAGGGCACAACGTCTGCGCCGCCGCCGACGGCAAGCCTCCCAACGTTGCGTGCGACGTTCCTTGCCGCGCTGCGGAGCGACTACCCGAAGCGTCGTGCGCTCGATGCGTTGTTCGCGCCGAGCGCATCGTTTGCCCAGACCACGCCGTACTTCGATGGCTTTGCGTTGCGCCAGGCCGAAGGCCAATCATTCGATGAGCTCGTCGATCTACCCGCCGTATGGGCCGATCCGATACTCGCTGTTCTGCCGCCAGCCGAACGGCGCGCGCTGCTTGAGCAAAAATTCGACGAGATGGGCGAGTCCACCCGCTTTCGGATCGGCTCCATCTTGCATTCCGTGGCCACTGCTTTGCTGCGCATCGAGCGCTACGGCGGCAGGCAACCCGCCGGCCACGGCAATGAGGCCGAACTCGTCAAGGCGTTCATGCAGTGCGACGCGGCATGGAAGCAGGGCGACACGTATCCGTACCACCCGCGGCTGCTGTTCGCTGCGCACCTGGCCCGGTCGAGCGGCATCGAAGTGCTTTCGTTCGAACAGCTGAGCTTGCTGTACGAGAATCAAGTGAACGACCGCGCGCTCGAATTGATGGGGGACGGTCACGCTGGCCCGGCTGAATGGATCGCCCGCTATCTGTCGGAACGCGTCGGTCCGGATGCCAGTTGGAACGATGCCGGGCCCGCGCGCAAGGCGCAGGCGCTGCTTGATCTCTTCCCTGCATTGCGCGAGGCCGCCGATCAGGATCTCCCGATCTCGTCGCTCGCACGGGAGCTCAAGGCAAAGGGCATCCTCACGCCGAATCGCATCGCCGGCGCCGATTTCGATGCACGTGCCGCCGCGGTGATCGAGTACGCCAACGAGCGTTTGCTTGTCGGCTACGGCGAGCCGCCGTCCTTCGATCGACGCCGGAGCGCGAGCGCCATCCTGCTCCGGGTGGGTGTCCAAGCGTTGGACCTGTCCGATCCGCACCACTACACGATCGTCGGCGACAACCCGAACCTGACGAAAAGCGCATTCGGAGATCTCGTCGACGAATTCCTGGATCGAGCGGACTGGGTGGGGTTGAACGGGGCATCGATGACCTTGCCGGGCGGCGGTAGCCTGCGCCCGCGTGACGAGCTCCAACGCGAAGAGGACGCCTTCAACAAGCGTCTACCGTTCGACCCATGGGTGGTGGCATTGGCCAAGGAGCGCCTGCGAGGCCAATCGAAAGCGGTGACGCCTGACGCCGTGGCAGGCGTCGCGAATGAGATCGCAGGAAATCTTGCGGCGGAAACAGAATCGCACCGCGCATGGGTGAAGGGGTTCGAGACGTGGATCAATACCGTGCCCGTGGCCGGCCCCGTCTACAACATCGAGGAGGGTATTCGCCATCGCGATGCCGCGCGCGCCGCCTTCGGGCTGCTGTTTCTCGGCGCCGACGCGTTCGATCTCACGACGGGGGGCGGCGGCGGAGCACGCGCCCAGGCAGTCCATCCGATCGTCCCGAAGCTGCGACGCACGATTGGACGCATCGACCCGTCGCAAGTCAACATCGCCGGGCATCCGGAGATGATCGAGATGAGCGCCGATCCGATCCGCCTGACATTGCCCGATGCGAACGTGCCGCCCGAACTGCGTGCGTTGGCGCGGCAAGCACGGGAGCATCGCAGCGTCCGATGGCGGGGTTACGACGTCGTCCATCTCGAAGCCGAAGATCGCATCGTGCCTGTCACTCGCGACGGTGACGCCTATTTCGAAGTCGACTGGCAAACGAGACATCGGGTGCGCGACGCGCCCCCGATCGAATTGGATACGCAGACGAACAAGGGCCGCTTCCGCGAAATCTACCCGCCAGTGGGCAAACCGGCTGCCCCGCCTGCCGACGTACAACAGCGGATGACCGTGCAGGAGGTCACGACCTTGCTCAAGCGTGCCGACGACGCGACGCTACGCGACTTTGACGCGCTGTTTGGCGACGCCTTCGCGCAGCGCACGTCGGCGGCGAACGTTTCCCGATTCGACGCCCAGGCGTTTTACCGCAAGCTGTATGAATCGAGCGCGACGTTCCGGCGGGTGTTCAACCGCCATGCGCAAGTCGACGCGCGGGCGCGCAACGGCACGACGCAAGGCTGGAAGAAGTGGGAGTTCGTGGTTGGGGAGGCCGGGCCACTTGGGGCGCCAAGCAAAGCGTATACCGACTTCGAATACAAGCGCATTTATATGCCGAGCGATGCGGCGATCCAGGCCATGCCATACATGACAGCGGCTGGCGTGCGCACGTTGAGCAGCGAGCAAACCTATCTCCACGAGATGGTTCATGCGCTGACGGGCGGACGCGAGCCTGAGCGGGCTGTCGACTTACTGAATCGTGGGCCCGTCGTCTACTTGACCGACAAGATTTTGAGCGAAGCAGGGTATGACATGGCGGAGCAAGTGATGTATCGCCGCAGCAATCCGACATCCGACATGCCGGCCGACCAAACGGTCGAGTACAACGCGATGAAGGCCGCGCGCGAGGCCGAACGCGAGAACCGCTACCTCGACGCGCTGTTGGACGCGAAGCGCGGTGACGTGACGGCCGATACGCTCGTGGAGGGCGTGCCCGTTGCCAGGCGCATGACCGTTGCAGATACCCAAGCCGCGCTGGACGAGATCGAGGGCGTGGAGGATGAAGCCTTTCTGGCGTGGGGCGACTTCAAAACGAAGTTCGACCAAAATTTCGGCTTTTACGTACAGAACCGGACGGTGACGAACGAGCTTGCGTCCGACGCCTTGGTAGTGATCGACTTCTACGGGCGCCTCTATCAACGCAGCGTGACGTTTCGGCGGATGTTCGACAAGATGCCGGTGACCGCCGCTTCGCAGGCCAACCCATGGAAGTTGGTGCTTGAGGGCGACATCGATTTGCGCGCGCTGTCGCCGGATGGCCTTGCGCATGGTGTGGCCGACGAGGCAAAAAAAATCTATGTGCTCGACGATGGCCTGATGTACCTCACCGAAACCGGTCTGCATGACGTCGAAATCGAACGCAAGCTCACGTATCAGATGATCTGCGCGATGACCGGCATCGGGCAGGTGCCGCTACCGAAAGCCTATGCGAACCGCGGCGCAGCCGTTTATCTCACCGACAGCATCTTGAAGGAGGCCGGGTTCAACTATCCGCGTCAACTCGTTTCCGCGCTCGCGGGTCCGAACGAGGCCACCGCACAAGCGCAGTTGCTCGCGCGGCAGACCGCTGCAATGCGCAGCGCGTCGGTGGAAGACCGGTACTTGAACATCGGGTAGCGGGGGCTGCCTGACAGCGACGGTGACAGATACGTTCACCGTTCCGTCGATGAACGCTATTCGATGGACGTGCGCCGTCGCGCGAACGCGGGACGGCGCGGGCAAACGCGTGATGCACTCTGAGAATTTTCAGGCGGAGCGCCGCCTCGAAAGCATCAACAATCGAGTCATGCTTCGAAGCGTTGCACATCGGTTGCTTCGAGCACTTCACCGTACTGACTCGACATGACTTTCATCGACGTTCCCACGCTGCTTCAACCGCTCGATCCCGCCTCGCCGTGCGGGCCGGAACTCGAGTATTCGCCGCGTTACCTCGAGGCGGCCCGCGCGCTCGAAGGGAGCCCCGAGGTGCAATACGGCGAAACGCATATCGCGGCTGTCGAGCCGGACTGGAAGCGCGTGAAGGCCATCGCACTCGAGTTGTTGGCCGACAGCCACGACTTGCGTTTGTCCGTATGGCTGACACGTGCGCTCGTTGCGCTGCACGGCGTATCGGCCATCGCGGAGGGTCTTGCGTTAATCGAGGGTCTGCTCACGCAGTACTGGGACGCGTTTCATCCGCAACTCGATGCCGACGACGAATTCGATCCCACTGCCCGCATCAACGTTTTGCTTTCGCTCGATGACAAAGCCGCTTTCGTACGCGACCTCCGATGGGCGACGCTTCTCGTATCCGAGCGCCATGGCCGGGTTCGCATCACCGACATCGAATGCGCGGCGGGCGAGCGGGACGCCAGCAGCATGGCGCTCGAACCGTCGGCGATCGATGCGGCGTTCGCCGACGCGGCGTTCGAAGACGTCTGTGCACTCGACGATGCACTCGCGCGCGCGGTGTCGTCGCTGCAGAACATCGACGCGAGATTGAACGAGCGTGTCGGCCAGGGGTGCTGGGTGTCGTTGCCCGCGCTCGAACAGGTGCTCTTGCGCGCCCACCGGAGCGTGAGCGCACAACGCGCGCGACATCCGGCTTCGACCGAACGCGCGACCGGGTTTCTTGAATCCGTCGAGCCCGGCGCCGTCGACATGCCGGTGGCGCCCGAGCGCATCGCCGGCCGCGACGAGGTCGTGCTTACGCTCGATCGCTTGTGCGCGTACTACGCGGCGGCGGAGCCATCGAGCCCCGTGCCGATCCTCCTGCGACGAGCACGCCGGCTCGTGGGGATGGGCTTCGCCGATCTCGTTGCGGATCTGACGCCAGCGGGCGTCAGCGAGGCTAAGCACTGGGCAGGCCCGTCCGAGTCGTGAGCCTGCCGTCATTTTTTTGTTTCAGCGAACCCGGAGGGAGGACGTTTGCATGAGTAGCGAAAGCAGCCAAAAGTTCTTGGGGCGCACGCGTGCGCCGCGCGTGCAGATCGAATATGACGTCGAAGTGTACGGCGCGCAAAAGAAGGTGAGTCTTCCGTTCGTAATGGGTGTCCTGGCCGAGCTGTCGGGCCAATCGACGCAGCCGCAAGCACCCGTGAGCGAACGGCAGTTTCTCGAGATCGACAGCGATAACTTCGACGAACGACTGAAGGCGATGAAGCCGCGTGTCGCCGCGATGGTGCCGAACACGCTGACAGGAGAAGGGCGGCTCGGGATCGATTTGACCTTCGAATCGATGGACGACTTTTCCCCGGCGGCGCTCGCGCGGCGTGTCGAACCGCTGAATCGTTTGCTCGAGGCGCGTGGCCACCTCGCGAACCTGCTGACCTACATGGACGGCAAGGTGGATGCCGAGGCGCTGGTGGCCCAACTTCTCGGCGATCCCGCGTTGATGCGCACGTTGTGTTCGGCGCCGAATGGGCAAGCGCAGCGCGCCGGCGAACCGGTCGTCAGCGAGGATGCTTCCGACGCCGATGGGGGCCTTGACGCCGAAGCCGGCACACCGCCCGCCGCTTAATTCCCCGCACGCAATCAGGAAACCCAACCATGTCAGAGCTCAGCCCTGCAGCGCAGCTTGATGCGCAGACACAAGCGGCGGTGGCCGACGGCACCGAGGCGGTCGAGTCGATTCAGTCGGACGATTTCGGCAGCCTGCTGCAAAAGGCATTCAAGCCGAAAACAGAGAAGGCCCAAGAGGCCGTCGAAAACGCGGTGCGCACGCTCGCCGAGCAAGCCCTGCTGGACGCCGCGTGCATTTCCCCCGACGTGATCGGTACCGTCGAGGCGCTCGTTGCCGCGATTGACCGCAAGCTCACCGAGCAAATCAACGAGATCTTGCATTGCAGTGCATTTCAGCAAGTCGAAGGCGCGTGGCGCGGCCTGCACCATCTCGTCAGCAACACGGAAACCGACGAACAGCTGAAGCTGCGCGTCATGAATATTTCGAAGGCCGAGCTGCACAAGAGCCTCAAGAAGTACAAGGGTTCAGCCTGGGACCAGAGCCCGTTGTTTAAAAAGCTCTACGAAGAAGAATACGGTCAGTTCGGCGGACAGCCCTACGGAGCGCTCATGGCCGATTACTACTTCGACAACAGCGGGCCCGATGTCGATCTGCTCGCCCAGATGGCCAAGATCTGTGCCGCGGCGCATGCACCGTTCATCGCCGGTGCCTCGCCGGCCGTGATGCTGATGGAGTCGTGGCAAGAACTGGCGAACCCACGCGACATCGCGAAGCTGTTTCAAACGCCGGAGCACACGGCGTGGCGGGCGCTGCGCGAATCCGAGGACTCACGCTATATCGGGCTCGCGTTGCCGCGCTTTCTGGCGCGGGCACCGTACGGCGCCAAAAGCGATCCCGTCGATGCCTTTGCGTTCGAGGAAGACACGGCCGAAGGCGACAGCGGCCGCTATACCTGGGCGAACGCCGCCTACGCGATGGCGGTGAACATCAATCGCTCGTTTAAAAACTACGGCTGGTGTTCGCGCATTCGGGGCGTCGAATCGGGCGGGGCGGTGGAGGGACTGCCGGTACACGTCTTTCCGACCGATGACGGCGGGCTCGACGCGAAATGTCCGACCGAAATCGGCATCAGCGATCGACGTGAAGCGGAGCTTTCCAAAGCGGGCTTTCTGCCGCTCGTGCACATGAAGCATTCGGGGATGGCCGCGTTCATTGGCGCGCAGTCGTTGCACAAGAGCGCCGAGTACGACGATCCGGAAGCGACGGCGAATGCCGCATTGGCCGCTCGGCTGCCCTATCTGTTCGCGTGCAGCCGGTTCGCCCACTACTTGAAGTGCATCGCTCGCGACAAGATCGGTTCGTTCAAAAGCAAGGACGAGATGCAGCGTTGGCTTTACCAATGGGTCATGACGTATGTCGACGGTATGCCGAGCCATTCGTCGGAACAGACGAAGGCGTCCAAACCCCTCGCCGACGCAACGGTCGTTGTCGAGGAGGTGGAAGGCAACCCCGGCTACTACACCTCGCGCTTTTATTTGAAGCCGCATTACCAGCTCGAAGGGTTGACCGTCTCGCTGCGGCTGGTGAGCAAGCTGCCGGCGGTCGGTGGCCAGTAACGCCCGCGGTTCCATTTTGTACCCGTTGCACGCCGGTTGTCGGCGAATACAACGGCATTTCTCAACCATGGATAGGAGTCCTAATGAGTTACGACAATATCGTCAAGACGATGAAGATGACCGGCATCGACGGCGAATCGCAAGTGCAGGGTACCGACAAGGAAATGGACGTGCTGAGCTTTTCGTACGACGCGTCGATCCCGATGGAAGGGCGCGGCCCTGGCCTGTCCGGCAGCGGCGCCGCCTATGTCTCTCCGGTGAGCGTGTCCAAGGTCGTCTGCTGCGCCACGCCGAAGATCGAGGCGCAGTTCTACAGCGGCAAGCCGATTGGCACCGTGACGTTGAAAGACTATAAGGCCGATGGCGACAAAGCGCCGGCGCCCTTCGTCATCGTGACGCTGACGAACGCGCGCATCCACACGTACCACGCCGAGGGCTCGAACGAGCATTTGGAACTCACGTTCGAGAAGATCGAGCGTGAATACTTCTCGCAGAGCACCGAGTCGAGTGCGCTCGTTTCGAAGGGCAAGACGGCCTTCGATATGTTGACGAAGCAGGTTTCGTAAGCCGAGTCGACGCGCGGGGCCCGGTGGTGCCCCGCGCCCCAGACCGAAGTTCGCGCGTTCAAAACCAACAACAAAACCAACCCAAACAAAACAA
>NZ_JBQCDN010000088.1:0-4523 GCF_051961175.1 Trinickia sp.
CGCTCATCGAATCGCGGGCGGCGTCTATGCGCTCGGTATCCATCCGCTTTTCACGCGACAGGCGAGCGACGCGGATCTCGATACACTGCGCCGCGAGATCGAAGCAAGTCTCGACGATCCGCGGTTCGTCGGTATCGGCGAAATCGGGCTCGACTACTTCGTGCCGGATCTCGACGACGCGCGCCAACGCCATGTCTACGATGCCCAACTTGCACTCGCCCGCGATTTCGATTTGCCCGTGATCTGCCATGTGCGCAAGTCGCAGGATCTCGTCCTCAAGGGGTTGCGCCGCTATGCGGTGAAGTGCGGCATCGCGCACGCTTTCAACGGCAGCTTTCAACAGGCAGGTGCGTTCATCGACCAAGGCATGCGTCTCGGCTTCGGCGGCAATGTGACGTTCGAACGCTCCCGCCAAATCAGGCGGCTCGCCGCCGAACTGCCGCTGGATGCGCTCGTCGTCGAGACCGACGCACCCGACATTCCGCCCTCCTGGCTCTACAAGCAACGCAATGCGCCCGATCAGGTACCGCGCATCGGCGCAGTCATCGCCGAATTGCGCGGCATCGGCGTCGATGAGGTCGCGGTAGGCACAATGGCCAACGCTCATGCCGCGCTGCCCCGGCTCGCGCTGGCTTGCGCATAATCGCCGATCGTTCGCGCCGTTCTAAGGATTGGTCCGCTGGCAGAAGGTTTCTGTCGGGCTCGCCGGACGGCGCGCTGATTGATTGCGCGGCCGACCTTGCCCCTTCGGGGCGAGGGGGATGTCAAGCGAGGAGGGCGAATGCGGGCGATGCTGATCGGCTTTGCGCTGGGCGTCGTGTTGCTGCAGCAACGTGCGGCATTGCCCGGCAGCGGAGAATGGATCGCGCTGGGTGCGCTGGCCGCGGGGGCATGCGCTTTAGTGTGCTCGTTATGTATTCGAGGCACGCCTCCTGGTAGCGATGGTTTGGCTCGGCACGCCGCTGCGCGGTGGAGGATGTCGTTGCAAGCCCGGGTCGTGCCCACGGCCTTGTTCCTCGCCGCTTTGATCGCAGGCCACACCTACGCGGCCGTGCGCGCACAAGTGCGCTTGGCGCAAGCGTTGCCCGCGTCATGGGAACTGCGCGAACTCGGGCTGACAGGATATGTACGCGGCTTGCCTGTGCAAGACCGTGCGAGCGCGCGATTCCTCTTTGCCGTCGATGTCGACGACGTGCGGCGCAATACGGGCATCGAGCATTTTCCGTCAATCGTCCAGCTCACCTGGAGCAGTCGCGGTGCGCATGACGTGCCGCAATTGAGACCCGGGGATCGCTGGCATGTCTCGGTGCGGCTCAAGCGTCCGCACGGTTACGCGAATTTGGGCGGGTACGACGCTGAAGCCGCGCTGCTCGCACGTGGTGTACGGGCGACGGGATACGTTGTCCCGTCCGCGGCGGCGAAACGGCTGCCGGGCGTGGAAGGCGGAATGCGGACGGCAATCGACCGCGTGCGTTTCGCGTTGCGCGCTCGCATCTCGCAGGCGCTCGAAGGCGCGGCGCAGCAGGGCATCGTGATGGCCCTCGCGATCGGCGCGCAAGAGGGGATCGCCGAAGCGGATCGGCTTGTTTTGCAACGGACCGGCACGAGTCATCTCGTCGCGGTTTCGGGGCTGCATATCGGTTTCGTCGCGGGGCTCGGTGCCTCGCTGGCGGCGTGGCTGTGGCGCCGCTCGTGCGCATTCGGCGCCATTCTCGCGCGGTATGGCGCACGGGAATGGCCGCTTGTCGTGCCCACGCCGATTGTCGCCGCCGCCGTGGGCGTGGCGAGCGCGGCCATGTATGCCGCACTGGCGGGGTTCAACATACCGGCCCAGCGCGCGCTGTGGATGCTCGTCGTGGTGAGCGTGGCGTTCGTGCTCGGCCGCAGCATCGCATTTTCGCTCGTGCTCTCATGGGCCGCGGCGCTCGTGCTCATTGTCGATCCCTGGGCGCCCACGGCGGCCGGTTTTTGGCTTTCGTTCGCTGCTGTCGCGTGCATTGCGTTCGCGATGCGCGGGCGGCCGAGGGTGCGCGAAGACAGCGAGGGTCCGTACGATCTTATCGAGACGATGCGTGCGAGCGATCCGACGTGGCAGGCACCGATCGAGCCTACGCGCGGCATCCGGTGTGACGCGGCGCGCCGCTGGTGGGCGACGGTGCGAGCGCGAGGGGCGGACGCCATTCGCGCACAGTGGGCCGTCACGATCGGCTTGGCGCCGCTCACGGCGTTCTGGTTCTCGCAGGTCTCGCTCGTGGGACCGCTCGCGAACGCGATCGCGGTCCCTTGGGTCAACCTGCTGGTCGTGCCCGTGGTCCTCGTCGCGATCGCTTTGCCTTCGCCGCTCGATGCGCTCGCTTATGAACTCGCGCATGCGTTGCTGGTGCCATTGATGGATATCCTTGATACGCTCGCGCAATCGGCTTGGGCCGACCGGCATCCGCCGCAGCCGTCGATCTGGGCGCTCGGCGCGGCGCTCGCGGGTGTCGCGCTGTGCTTGATGCCGCGCGGCTGGCCGCTACGCTTCGCCGCGCCGCTCGCGTGGCTGCCGCTCGTCGTTCCGCCCGCGCCGGACATCGAGGAGGGGGCCTTTCGGCTGACCGCGCTCGATGTCGGCCAAGGCGCATCGATCCTCGTCGAAACACGCCGCCGCACGCTTTTGTTCGATGCGGGTCCGGGGCCGGAATCGACGAACGCGGGCGAGCGCATCGTCGCGCCGTATTTGCGGGCGAGGGGCGTGGCGCGGCTCGATACCGTGGTTATCAGTCATGGCGATGCCGATCACGCGGGTGGCCTGCCCGCGGTGCTCGAGGCATCCGACGTGAGGCAGGTGCTGGGCGGCGTGCCGCCCGTCCACCGGGTATGGGATGCGGCGCGAGCAAGCCAAACCGAGCGATTGCGTTGCGCGGCCGGTCAGCGTTGGCGTTGGGACGGCGTCGAGTTTGAGGTGCTGTGGCCCGATCCGGGCCCGTTGCCGCGGCGTTCCAACGAGCAATCGTGCGTGCTGAGGGTGAGCGCGCCAGGCATGAGCGCGCTGCTCACGGGCGATATCGGGGCGCCGGCCGAACGTGCGCTCGTTGGCCGCGCGCCGGACGCATTGCGTGCGGACGTTCTGCTCGTCGCGCACCACGGCAGCAAAACATCGTCCACCGAGTCTTTCCTCGATTCGGTCGATCCGCGCATGGTGATATTTCAGGTAGGCTATCGCAATCGCTTTGGCCATCCCCATCCACATGTCTGGGCCCGCTTCGAGGCGCGCGGCATCTTGCTGAGCCGGACCGATCGCGACGGCGCGGTGCGCGTTTCGGCACAGGACGGCCGGCTCGCGCTCGAACGCTATCGAGAGGCACGGGCCCGCTACTGGATGGACCGATAAAGACAAAGACGAACCTGGAGGCGGCGGCGCTTGAAAGACATCATCCACTTTTCGCATGCGAACGGTTTCCCGGCGTCGATTTACCGCACGCTGTTCGCCGAACTTGCCGATGACTACGAGCTTCGCTACATCGAGCGCATCGGCCACGATCCCCGCTATCCGGTCACGAGCGATTGGCCGCATCTCGTCGACGAACTGCTGGCCGATATCGGCCGCCGGTACGAGCGCCCGGTATGGCTCGTCGGCCACTCGCTGGGCGGCTACTTGTCGTTGATGGCGGCGCTCAAACATCCGCAGTGGGTGCGAGGGGTGGTCATGCTCGACTCGCCGGTGATCGCAGGTTGGCGCGCGAATGTCTTGCGCTTCACGCAATGGACGGGGCTGGACGAGCGACTTTCACCCGCCGCGGCCACGCGCACTCGGCGCACGCAATGGGCCAGCCGCGAAGAAGCTTGGCGCCACTTCCATGCGAAAAGCGCGTTTGCGCGATGGGACGAGCGCGTTTTGTCCGATTACATCGATTTCGGTATTCCGCCGAGCTCGCTCGACGGCAAGCGCATGCTCGCATTCAATCGCGAGATCGAGTACCGGATCTATCGCACGCTGCCGCGCACGCTGGGCCCGCGGCTCGCGCACGGTGCACCGGTGCCGCTCGGCTTCATCGCCGGCACCCGTTCGAAGGAAATCCGCCAAGTGGGGCTCGAGGTGACGCAACGCGCGGCGCGCGGCCGCGTCGAGTGGATGGAGGGCAGCCACTTGTTTCCGATGGAGCGGCCGATCGAGACGGCGCGGGCGCTGATGGGTATGTTGAACGTGCTGCGCGGGGCGGGGTAATTTCGGTCGACTAAGGCAGGCGCCGACGCATGGCCCGATTTCGACGGTTCCCGGTCGAACGACAGCCCGCGAATCGCAGCGCCGATGCGGCTGCTCGGCCAATAACGAATAGCGATTCCTTTCCGTTCCCGGCAATAAGCCGTAGCGGTTCGCGGGCTTTGGGTTTGCCGGAAGCTGCGAACCACAACCAGAGTATGCGGTCGGTATTTATTGCTTATCTCTGTTGCTGGCGGAAATGTTTGCTCGTTCTTTCATTGGTTTGACGCCATTGTGCGTGCCTGATAAATTCCCGCGTTTCCTTCAGGGGAAGGGATGG
>NZ_JBQCDN010000089.1:0-9358 GCF_051961175.1 Trinickia sp.
CGAAGGGTTTCGGCCGCAATGCGCAGATCGAAGGCAACCTGGAAGAAGGCTCCCGCGTATTGCTCGTCGAAGATTTGACGACCGACAGCCGCAGCAAGATCAACTTCGTCAATGCGCTGCGCACGGCGGGTGCGCGAGTGAACCACTGCTTTGTGCTGTTTCACTACAACATCTTCAAGGAAAGCGTATCGGTGCTGAAAGACATCGATGTCGACCTGCACGCGCTCGCAACCTGGTGGGATGTCCTGCGCGTGGCGAAGGCGTCGGGCTACTTCGATACCAAAACGCTCGACGAAGTCGAGAAGTTCCTGAATGCGCCGGCCGAGTGGTCGGCCGCGCACGGCGGCGCGACTGCCACGCCGCAGTAAGCGAGCGCTTCAGTTCACATGTGCGCGTGGGCGGTCCATGCCCGCGCGCCTCACCGCTTCACGCCCGTTCATCCTTCATATCAAGCCGTATTCCGCCTCCCCCTCCGGTTGTCGCGGCGGCTCAGTGCTCATCGCACGATGCGCGAGCCCGTTTGCCCGGGCATATTCGATCAACTCGGCGTCACAGGCGAGACCGAGCTTGCGCAACGCCGATATCTTGTGCGAACTGACCGTCTTGATGCTCCGATGGTGCCGCGCGGCGATTTCGCTGACGCTCAGGCCGGCCGCAAACAGCCGGACGACTTCGATCTCTCGCGGCGAAAGCGCGAGCCGCCTCGTCGGCCGGCCATTTCGCGCGCCGCTGCTCTCGAGCGCGGCACACAGCGAAGGGCTGACGTAACGCCCGCCCCGCATCGCCTGGCGCACGGCAAGCCCGATGTGCGCCAGATCGTCGCACTTGCCGACGACACCGGCCGTCCCCGCTTCGAACAATCGGCGCAGCAGCGCACCATTGCCGAGCATCGTCAGCACGACGATCCGCAGTGTCGGAAAGTGCCGCCGCAAATAGCCGATCAACGCCAGTCCATCGCCGTAATCCCCCCCGGGCATCGACAGGTCGGTCACGACGACATCGACCGCGACACGCCGCAGCGTTTCCACGAGTTCGGACGACTGGCTCGCCTGCCCGACGATGAGAAGATCGCCGAAGGCGTCCAGCGCGTGCCGCACGCCGAGCACAATGGCGGGATGATCGTCGGCGACGACGACACGGACGCGGCGCGGAAGCTGCGCGCAGTGGGAGCGTGAAGAGGGGGCGGATGCATTCATGAGGCCGATGTTAGACTGGCTGGCGTATGGCGGCGCGATGTCGGCAAATATTCGGCCGCAACGAGGTCCCTCCCGGAGAAATCGGCTCATGCGTAGAGCTCGCGAAGTCGTCGGATCGATCTGGTTCAGGCTGTCGTCGAAGGGCTCGGCGGCGGTCGCATCGTTGTGCTGCGCCGGCTGGCTGTCTGTGAACGCGAACCCTGTCGCCGCCCAAGGCGCATTCGGGCTGACGAGTAGCGACTTGCGCAACGGCGCCACCGTTGGCCGCGCCCAGGTCTACGATCAAAACGGCTGCAATGGGACCAATGCCTCGCCGCAGCTGTCGTGGCAGAACGCGCCTGCCGGCACCAAAAGCTTCGCCATCACGGTCTTCGATATCGACGCGCCCGGCCCCGGCTGGTGGCACTGGGCCGTCGCCGATATCCCGCCGGGCATCCAGTCGCTGCCGGCGAACGCGAGCCGTTCGGGGTACCTGAAGAAGATCGGCGCGATCGAAGCCCGCAACGATTGGGGGGATACGGGCTATGGCGGCCCCTGCCCGCCGCCCGGCAAGCCGCACCGCTATGTCGTTACCGTGTTTGCCCTGGACACGATGGATTTACGGCTCGGCCCGGCGCGCCATGCGCTGATGTTCGATCACGAGATCAATACGGCGGTGCTCGCCAAGGCAAGCCTGACCGTAACGTACGGGCGCTGAGCACGTCCGTGGGCCGGTCGCGCCGTCGCCCCCGCTGGCGGGCAGCTTCTGCGGCGCCGCACCCAAATTTCACAACAATCCCCGGAAACAACCCTTAAAATCATGGCTTTGGCGCTGCGGCACGCAGCGCGTTCACCGGCCACATAGCGAGATCGAAATGAGCACGAAAGTTTTTGTCGACGGACAGGAAGGCACGACGGGTCTGAAGATTTTCGAATACCTGTCGCGCCGGACCGATGTCGAAGTGCTCCGCATCGAGGAAGCGAAGCGCAAGGATCTCGAGGAGCGCCGCCGGCTCATCAACGCCTCCGATGTCACGTTCCTGTGTCTGCCGGACGTCGCCTCGCGCGAATCGGCCGGCCTCGTCGAAAACGAAAAGACGGTGCTGATCGACGCGAGCACGGCTTTTCGCACGCACGCCGATTGGGCGTACGGCCTGCCCGAGCTGGCGCCCGCGCAACGTGAACGGCTGCGCACGGCCAAGCGCATCGCGGTGCCCGGCTGTCATGCATCGGCCTTCGTGCTCGCCACGCGTCCGCTCGTCGATGCCGGCGTGGTCGCGCCTGATTTTGCCGCGCATTGCTACTCGATCACGGGCTACAGCGGCGGCGGCAAGAAGATGATCGCCGATTACGAAGCGGCCGAGCCGAATCCGAAGCTGCAAAGCCCGCGTGCCTATGCGCTGGCGCTGGGCCACAAGCATTTGCCTGAAATGGCGGCCCACACGGGCCTGGCGGCCGCGCCGATCTTCACGCCGATCGTGGGGCCGTTCTATAAGGGCTTGGCCGTCACGACCTACTTCACGCCCGATCAACTCGCCAAGCGCGTGGGACCGCGCGACGTGCAAGCGCTGTTCGCCGAGTACTACAAGGGCGAAGCGTTCGTGCACGTGGCGCCGTTCGATGCCGAGCACAATCTGGATGAAGGCTTCTTCGATGTGCAAGCGAACAACGATACGAATCGCGTCGACTTGTTTGTCTTCGGCAACGAGGAGCGCTTTGTCACGGTCGCCCGGCTCGATAACCTCGGCAAGGGCGCGTCGGGCGCGGCGATCCAATGTATGAATCTTGCCATCGGCGCCGATGAGCAAGCTGGGCTGCAGCGTTGATACGGACAGCCACCGATGCTGTGAACTGAAACGAATGCATCATGAAAGCCGGCTCATGCCGGCTTTTTTTTTGTACGCCCTGCCGGGCGCACAAAAAAAAGCCCGCCAAGCGGCGGGCTGAATCAATATCAGAGGAGACATGGAGGAGACACGTTCACTCTAACAAACCGTTTGATGCGTTGCAACAGACCCTTTGGCCGCACACCGCATACGTTGCCGCGACGCAACAGCCGGCGACCTGAACGTCGGTGTCATACGAGGGTCATCGACAGCAAAAATCCCAACTGATCAACGCCGACCGGCTTGACCCAATGCACATCAAAGCCCGCCGCCAACGCCATGTCGCGGTATTGCGGCTGGCCCCATCCCGTCAGCGCAATCAGCAGCAATGCGGATTGTCCAACCACCGCCCGCATGCGCCGTGCCGCAGGCAATCCTTCCAGCATCGGGGCACCGATATCGATCATCGCGGCATCCGGCGGCGCCTGCCGGGCGATTTCGATCGCTGCGTCGATATCGGGCGCCGCAACCGCCTCATATCCGAGGCTTTCGACCAGATTGACCAGCATGCGGCGAGCGGCGGCGTCGGCATCGGCGATCAGCACGCGTTTACGGTGCCCACCACTCGCACCGCCCATCTTTCCCGGCTCACCGGGCTCTTCCGCTTCGTTCGCGACCGTTCCGTGCGCGCCGTACCAATCGGATTTCATTGCTTCATCCTCGTTGCACAGTGCTCATTTCGACTGAATCGCCGCCATGTGACGCACGGCGAGGCTTCGTATGATGATTCGCGTTGTCACGGATAAGGCACCACCTATTCAAACGAGCATATGGAGAAACAGTTCAGCGCTCGGTTAAAAATAAGGGTTTCTGCTCACTTACGCAAAATATTTTTCAATCCCGCGGCAACCCGCCGCCTCATGCGCGCGATTCAAACGCGCCCGCGGCTGCGAATCGGCGCGCACCCCTGCTCCGACGCGCGCTGATCCCCTTTCTCAAACACCCCGGCTCGGCGGTCGGGTCCCACCGGCCCCTGGTCCACCGTTCCGTTCGACGCAAAAAATCCGCGCACCCGCCTAAAGTTCGGCGCCGGGCGTCCGTTCAACCGGCTGGTGACGACGACCATCGCGCTATCGTGCGCGTCCTTCGGCGTCTCTGCCGGCCCGCCGGCGCATCCATCGCTAAGGAAACGCAGTGAAATCGCATGTTCATTCGGGCGCAATCGCAGTCGCGCTCGCCGCGGCCGGCTGGCTCGCCGCACCCGTCGCGCAGGCCGCCCTCGGCCAGCATGTCGACAGCGTCAGCACCGATGCCACCCACCTTGCCGCTATATCCCACGCAAGCATCGTGCATGGCCCGTTCACTGTTCATACGATCACGCTGCCGTCGGGCACCGTCGTTCGCGAATACGTCGGATCGAACGGCATCGTCTTCGGCGTTGCCTGGGACGGCCCCACGCTACCCGATCTGAAAGCCACGCTCGGTACCGCCTTCGACCGGTTCGCCAGCGCGAACCCGACCCGCGGCAGCGGGCCGCTGGCCGTATCGGCGAGCGACCTCGTCGTTTATTCCAGCGGCCATCTGCGTGCGTTTTCGGGGCATGCCTACCTGCCGCAAGCGCTGCCGCCCGGCGTCGACGCCAGCGTCGTTCGCTAAGGGGTCGAACCATGTTCCGACCATTCAATTCAAGCGTCGCCACCGTGGTGGTCATCGCACTCCTCACCTGTTTGGTCGCGGCTTGCGGCGGAGGGGGAGGCGGGGGCGGAGGCTCGACTTCGGTCAGCAGTACCTCGGCGCAGACTCCGGCGCCCAGCCCCGCGCAGCCTGCCAACGTCGCGGCGATCAGCGTCGATCACGGCATCTCCGGCGTACCCAACATGCCGTTCGTCAGCGTCACGGTGTGCTCGCCCGGCGGCGCGAACTGCCAAACGATCGACCATGTCCTCGTCGATACGGGATCGTGGGGGCTGCGGGTGTTTGCCGCTCAATTGCCGGCGTCGGTCGCGCTACCGCAGCAAACGAACGGCAACGGGAGCGCCCTGGCGGAATGCATGCAGTTCTTCGACGGCTACACCTGGGGCTCCGTGCGGATCGCCGATGTACAAATCGGCGGGGAGCACGCGAGCTCGCTTCCGATTCAAGTCATCGATCCGAACTACGCCGCGGTGCCGGGCACTTGCGCCAATACGGGCGCAGCGCGTAATACACCGACGGCCTTGGCCGCGAACGGCATTCTGGGCATCGGCGTATTCCGGCACGACTGCGGCGCGGCCTGCGCGAACCAGGCGATCGCCGGGATTTACTATGCTTGCGCGGGGACGAGCTGCGCGCCGACAGCGGTGGCCGAAGCGCTGCAAGTCGCCAATCCGGTGACGTATTTCGGGACGGACGGCAACGGCGTCATCGTCAGCCTGCCCGCCGTGGCGGGTGCCGGCGCGGCGAGCGTCAGCGGGGCACTCATTTTCGGGATCGGCACCCAAAGCAACAATGGGCTCGCGGGGGCGCAAGTCATCGGTGTCGATCCGTCCCGGGGCGTCTTCACGACCACGCAAAACGGCACCACGTACGGCGGCAGCATCATCGATAGCGGCTCGACGGGCTTGTTCTTCTCGACCAATCGGATGTCGGCCTGCGCCAACCCCAATCAGGCGTATTACTGCCCGAGCGCCACCGAGCAATTCAGCGCCGTGAACACGGGCGCCAACGGTACGACGAGCGCAGTGACATTCAGCGTCGGCAATGCCGCGCAGATCTGGCAAGCATCGGGCGGCGCGGCGGCGATGCCGCTCTTCGCAGGTCCTGCATTCGTCGGCTCGCAGGTATTCGACTGGGGGCTGCCGTTCTTTTACGGCCGCAACGTCTACGCGGCCATCGAGCAAGCGTCGACGCCGGGAGGCAGGGGGCCGTACTTCGCTTATTGAGCTTATTGTGCTTGTTGAGCTTGTTGTGCGGACCGACCCGATCGATCGCCCGGGCCGGTCATAAAATCGGTGCGGTCAGTGCCGCACGAGCGCCATCATCGCGCCGAAGCCGACGAATACGCCGCCGGTGAGACGATTGAACGCGCGGGCAACACGCCCGCTCTTGAGCGTCGCGCCGATGCGCGCGCCGCAGATCGCGTACACGAGGTACCAGCTGACCTCGATCACCGCGAACGTGACGACGAGGATGCCGAACTGCGGCAGTGTCGCTTTCGATGCGTCGATGAACTGGGGCAGTAGCGCGGCGGCGAACAAGATTGCCTTCGGGTTGCTGCTCGCGACGAGGAAGCCGTTGCGATAAAGCGCGCCGGGCGAACGCGTGGGTTTCGCGGATTCCGCTCCATCGGCGCTCGCCGGCGAAACGGCGCTCGCGTGGTCATCCACTTTCGCGCGCCAGGACTTCACGCCGAGATAAATCAGATACGCCGCCCCGATCAGACGCAGCGCATCGAACATCGTCGGCCATGCCTTGAGGAAGACGCCGAGCCCGGCGGCCGAGATCGACAGCATCAGGACGAGCGCCGACAAACACCCGGCCATGGTGGCCGTGGCGCGGCGAACCGTGTGCTGGGCGCTATGCGTCATGACGACGAGCATATTCGGCCCGGGAATGGCGGAAACGACGAAGACGGTAGCGACGTACAGCCACCAGGTATGCAGACTCATGACGCAAAGGCTCCGGTAGGGCTCGAAGCGGCGATTATGCGCTTGATCGCCATTCGACGTAGGCGAAACGAATCGACGACATCGCTCGGCGAGTCAGCCCGGCCGATGAAGTCTCGCCCAGATCCCGAAGTAGAGCGCGATCGTGCGGAACGTGCCGGCACGGACGCACAGGCGTGCGCCGCCGGTGCGATACTCGTGCAATGCCGCCGATCACCGCCACGTTCCGGTTTTATGAAGAGCTGAACGATTTCCTCGCTCGGCCCTTGCGTGCACGCGCCTTCAGTTGCGCGTGCGCCCACGCCGCCACCACCAAGCACATGATCGAAGCGCTCGGCGTTCCTCACACCGAAGTCGAGCTCATCATCGTGAACGGCGAATCGGTCGGCTTCGACCGCATGCTCGAAAACGGTGACCGCGTCGCCGTTTATCCGAAGTTCGAAGCGCTCGACATCTCGCCATTACTCCGCGTGCGCGAGCGGCCGCTGAGGACGGTGCGGTTCATCGCCGATGCGCACCTCGGCGGGCTCGCGCAACTGCTGCGTCTGGCCGGATTCGACACGCTTTACGACAATCATTTCCCCGACGCCGAAATCGAGGCGATCGCCACCGGGCAAGACCGCATCGTGCTCACGCGCGATCGCGAACTGCTCAAGCGCCGCACGATCACGCACGGCTGCTATGTGAGAGCGCTCAAGCCGCAGCTCCAACTGCGCGAAATCGTCGATCGACTCGATCTGGCGGGCAGCGTCCAGCCCTTTCGGCTCTGTCTGTCCTGCAATGCGCCGCTGCGGCGGATCGACAAAGCGCAGGCGGTGGGCCGGGCCCCCGAAGGCGTGCTCGAGCGCCACGCGCAATTCGTCACCTGCGACATCTGCAAGCGTGTGTTTTGGGAAGGATCGCACTGGAAGCGCATGCGTACGCTGATCGATTCGCTCGTTCCCGAACAGCGCGCGCCCCGAAATGAGGAGCGGGACGCAGCCGGGTAAGGCAGCGGGATCGAGCGCGTTCCGATGGTCGACACCGCTTTTTTGGGTCAGCCGTCCGCGGATCCCCGCCGATCCGCTCGCACTGAGATTTGAGCGAAGCCGCCATCACTCGCGATCCCCGAGGCATTGAAGTTGCCGTGCCGCTTATCGTTGTTGCGCGCATCTGACGGTCCCCTGCCAGGCTTCCTTCGACGCAGCCCAGCGAACAGGCGCAATAGCACGCAACAGCATTGATTTTTTAAGCGAAACTGAAATTGCGGGTTGACGCTGGTTCCACGCGGCAACTAAAATTTCATCAATTCCACAAATGGGGCATATGCCTTGGACAGTTGCAGTAGTCGACCTTCGAACAGTGTTTCCGCCTGATCGGCACGACGCCCGCTGAATTCTTCTTTTAGCCGCCGTCATGCCCACAGGCAGACGGTGCGCATCGCAGTCTCTTTCCCTGTTTTTCGCGCATCGATTTCGAATGGCCAACCCGCCGTTCGGCGCCGCTTTGCGTTCGTTCGCAGCCGCGTTGGGCGGTGCGTTGCCGCGCACGGCGTTCGCTCGCGGCTACGCACGTATGTACGCGCCGGCAGCGGGCTTGCCTAAAGCCCGGCTGCCGCCGTGCCGATGAACAGGTTCCTATGCGCATTGCATACGGGCCACGCGAAAAAGGAGTCCGCCGTGACCGACCCCGACCCTAGCCGATCTTCGATCTGGCGTTCCTCCATCCCGAACGCCGCCTGCATCGCCTGAACAAGGCCCCATGCGTTCCTTCGCGCTTTAAGCCGCTGCCTATCGCGGCGCTGGCGAGTCGAGACCGACGGGCCTTGGACCAGGCCCCGGTTTCACGAACACGATAACAACAATATCGACGCATCAAGGAAAACAAAAATGTCCACGCCTGCAAACGTCTCGTCCGCACGTAGCGCCGTGCTCGACGACGCCCACACCGGCGATATCCGTGGCGCCTTCGGCACGATCGCCCATCATGACACCGCGCCGCGCCGGAACTGGGGCGCGCGGCTGCGTACGCTGCTCGCCATCCTCGGCCCGGGGCTCATCGTCATGGTCGGCGACAACGACGCCGGCGCCTTCGGCACTTACACGCAAGCCGGCCAGAACTATGGCACCACGCTATTGTGGACGCTCGCGTTGTTGATTCCCGTCCTCTACGTCAATCAGGAAATGGTGCTGCGCCTGGGCGCCGTCACCGGTGTCGGCCATGCGCGGCTGATCTTTCAGCGCTTCGGGAAGTTTTGGGGCGCGTTCAGCGTCATCGATCTGTTCCTGCTCAACGCGCTGACCATCGTCACGGAGTTCATCGGTATCACGTTCGCGCTCGATTTTCTCGGCGTATCGAAAGTGCTCGGCGTCGGTATTGCCGCTGTGCTGACGATGGCTGCAGTCAGCACCGGCGACTTCCGGCGTTTCGAGCATTTCGCCATCGTGCTCTGCGTGTTGAGCCTGCTGCTCGTGCCCGTGCTCGTCTCGATCCATCCGCCCGTCGGCACCATCGCGCGCGACTTCGTCATGCCGAGCTGGCCGAAAGGCTCGAAGCTGTCCGACGTCATGCTGCTCGTGATCGGCATCGTCGGCACGACTGTCGCGCCGTGGCAATTGTTCTTCCAGCAGAGCTACATCGTCGACAAGCGGATCACGCCGCGTTTCATCCGCTATGAGCGGATGGATCTGTGCATCGGCATCGTGCTGGTGGTGGTCGGCGCGGTGGCGATGAT
>NZ_JBQCDN010000090.1:0-11775 GCF_051961175.1 Trinickia sp.
GACACCATCGACTGCATCGCGGTGGCAAGCGGCAGCCCTTCATAGAGATAGGTCAGCACGCAAGCGAGGCCGAGTCCGAACGAAACCGGCACGCCCAGTACGAGAAACACCAGAAAACTGGCGACAAGAATCAGGAGTTCCATTTGAATCACGTCCGCTTAGCCGCGAAGAGCGCCAGCAAGCGCTCGATTGAGAAAAGGATGGTGCAGGCGCTGGCGACAAAGGGAATCGCGTAGCGTACGGCTTCCGGCAAGCCGAGAATCGGGATGTGATCGTCGAATGTTGTCATCGCCATTTCCTTCGTGCCGAAGCACACGGCGATCGAAAACGCGACGAGGCAAAGCTGCTGCAACGCCTCGAGTGCGAGCCGCCAACGGGGCGGCAAGGCCTTCGCGAGCGAATCCAAGCCGATATGCCCGCCGTCGCGTACTTTGAGCGCCGCGCCCATGAACGCGACCACGAGCACCATCAGCAAGCCGATCGGCTCGACATAATCGGGGGCGTTGTCGAACAGGTAGCGCATCACGACGCTGTACATGACGAGCACGCACAGCACGGCCAGGCAAATCGATGCGAACACGGTGATCAAGAGGGCGACGATGCCGCTCGGACGCTTGATGAAGTTCATCGGTCAATCTCTTGGACAAAATGCAATGCAGGTTGCAAGCAGCAAGGCACGACGGCCCCGAAGGCCCACCGGCGTACGCACACCGCGCGCGAGCGGGCGGGCCTCAAGGATCGTCTCGATGCTCGGGGCGCTTCGCCGTTACTTGGTCGACACGATCTCGTCGACGATCTGCTTCATCGCCGGCGTCTTTTCGTACTTTGACCACACCGGCTGCATCGCCTTCACGAATGCCGTGCGATCGATTTGCGCCGGCGGAACGATCGTCACGCCGTCTTTTTTCACCGTCTGCACGCCGTCATCCACTTTCGCCACCCACAGCTTCTGGTAGTACGGCACCGAATCCGCCGCCGCCTTGCGGACAGCCTGCTGTTCCTGCGGCGTCAGCGTGTCCCAGATCTTCTTCGAGAAAACGACGACTTCAGGCGTCATCGAGTGCTGCGTTTCCGAATACACGGGTGCGACTTCGTAATGCTTCGTTTCGACGTACGAGGGAATGTTGTTCTCGGCCGCGTCGACGAGGCCGGTCTTCAGGCCCGTGTAGACCTCGGAGAACGGCATCGGGGTGGGCGTGCCGCCCATCGCCTTGATCTCGTCGACCATCAGATCGGAGGGCTGCACGCGTACTTTCACGCCCTTCATATCAGCCGGCGAATGAATCGCCTTCTTGGCGTAGACCGAACGCGCGCCGCTCTCGTAGAACGTGAGCGCGATCATGCCTTTGGCCGCGAACGCGTCGAGAATCTTCTGCCCGACCGGCCCGTACATGACCTTCCGGAAGTGGTCGATATCGCGGAACAGGAACAGCAGCGACGGGATCATCGATTCGGGCACGATGTCGTTGAAGGCGGCCGCGTTCGCGCGAACCATGTCGATCGCACCGACGCGCACCTGATCGATCGTGTCGTTCTCCGAACCGAGCGCGCTGTTCGCGAACACTTTCAGACTGTCCTTGCCGCCTGTTTGCTTCGAGATCTCGTCGCCCATGAACTTCAGGGCCATCGTGGTCGGGAACGTGTCGCTGTGCACATCGGCCGCCCGGAATACGCGGGCTTGCGCCGTGCCGGCCGCGAACGCGAAGCACGAGGCGGCCAGCGTCAAAGCGAGCGTCGACAGGGTGAAGGGACGTTTCATCTTGTGATCTCCTCGAGAATATGGATCGTCTGATGCGAGCGCGGGAGACGGGGAAGCGACTTCTGTTCCGGCAAAGCGAGCCCGCACAGCGATTGACATCTTTGTTTCAGTAGACAATGTTGTCTGACAATGACAAAGATTGTATTTACATGTCACCCGCTTGCGGCTTAGGAGATACCCGAGGAAAGGGGTGCGCTCGCACCGCCGCTTCCCGGGTGTCGCGCGAGCGGATCCGATCAGGTCACCGCAGATCAGAACTGGTGATTGAGACCGATTGTCGCGGCGAACTGGCTGCGCGAGGACGACGCCGACTGCTCGCCGACGTTGGCCGTGGCATTGACCGCTCTGCCGCTCGTGCTCAGCGTTTGGCCGCTGGCCCGCTGGTACGCTTCGAGGACGTAGATGCGCGTACGCTTGGACAGGTTATAGAGCTGAGTCAGGTTGAACTGCTGATAGCTCGCGGCGTCACGAATCCCGTTGGCCGTCGTCGCACGCGTGTAGCTGTAGCCGGCTGCGAGATCCCACGCGGACACGGGACGGAAGTGCAGCACGGCGCCGCCCGTGTTGAAGATCGCCTTGTCCGTGAAACCGGAAGCGATGCCGGGCAGATACTGGACGTTCGAATACGTCGCCGAGACATCCCATTGCGGGCTGAACTTGTAGCCGCCTGTCACCGCGAAGCGCTGCTGAGCGGCCGCATTTTGATAGCCGTTCGTGATGCTCGATACGCCCTGCTCGCCCGTGCCCGAGTACGCCGTCGAACTGGCGCTCCAAGCGCCGCCGCCATTCGTGGCATTGTTAAAGCGGGCAAACCCCACTGCAATGCCGGCCGGTCCCATCAGGTATTGCGCCGCCACGCTCCACGTCGAACCCGCGTTGAAGCTGCCCGCGACGCCGCCAAGCGCATACATGCCGCTCACCTTGAACCCGCCGAACGACGGCGAGGTATAGACGAGCCCATTGTTCACGCGATAGTCGGTATCGAGGGCATCCACGTCGCCCGGATGTGCGCCGAAGGCGCCGGTCAGCCAGGTGGTCGGGCTATACGGAGAAAGCATCGTGTAATACGGCGTGTACTGGCGGCCCGCCGTGAACGTACCGAACTTCGCGTTATCGAGGCCGACCCACGAAGCGCGATTGAATGCGAGACCGGTCTTGCCCATCGCACCGGTGTCGGCGTTGAATCCTTCCTCGAGCTTGAAGATAGCCTTCGTGCCGCCGCCCAGATCTTCACTGCCGGTCAAGCCGAAGCGCTCGCCGCCCCATACCCCTTCCAGCATCTTCACCACCGACTTGCCGCCGGTCGTCGCACCCGTGGAGGGCGCCTGATTGCTCAAATAGCCGATGCCGGTATCGATGATGCCGTAAAGCGTCACGCTGCTTTGCGCCAAGACACTGCCGCTCGCGAGGATCGCCGCCGCACCGGCAAGCGTCATCGTGGCTTGTTTATAGTGCTTCATTACATCTCCTGGTCTTTGTTCGATTTATCGCGGCCCGCCATGCCATGCCGCTACACACTGCCTGGCTACCCTTGCATCCCAGGCATCCAGTTACTGCCCTCCTTGCCACCGATCGATCGAAGGCGCCTGCCCGTTCCTCGCGCGTTGTTAGTACTACTAACTAAATAGTAGGGTGAACCGCGCCGTCGGATTGCGTGCGCCTGCCTCCTGCAGACGCACACGCCCGAGCCGTCTCGATACACGCGTGGCTGCCCGGCGCCTCCTTACGCCGGCCGGCCGCGCGGATGTTCCAAACGTTAGTGGATCTCCGGTTCGCCCCCGCTCGTGCTTGCGCCGTCTGCGCCGTCTGCGCCGTCACGCTGCAGGAAGTCGAAGTCGCAGCCCTTGTCGGCCTGCATCACGTGGATCTGATGCATGGCGCCATAGCCACGGGTGAAACGGGGGGCGGGGGGCACCCAGGCCGCCTTGCGGCGCGCCAATTCTTCGTCGCCGATCAGCACGTTCAGCTTGCGTTGCGGCACGTCGAGCTCGATCAAATCGCCGTCCTTCACGAGCGCCAATGGGCCGCCAATGAACGATTCGGGCGCCACGTGCAACACGCATGCGCCGTAGCTCGTGCCGCTCATCCGTGCATCGGAAATGCGCAGCATGTCACGCACGCCCTTTTGCAGCAGCTTCTTCGGGATGGGCAGTTGCCCCCACTCGGGCATGCCCGGCGCACCGACGGGCCCCGCATGCTGGAGCACGATCACGCACTGCTCGTCGATGTCGAGCGCATCGTCGTCGATACGCGCCGCCATGTCGTTGTAATCCTTGAATACGACAGCCCGGCCCGTATGCACATGCAGCTTCGGATCGGCCGCGCCGGGCTTGATTACGGCGCCGTCGGGCGCGAGGTTGCCGCGCAGCACCGCAAGGCCCGTATCCGGCATCAAAGGCACATTGCGCCGGCGAATGACGTCATCGTTGAAGATTTCCGCGTCCGCGATGTTCTCGCCGAGCGTCTTGCCGTTGACCGTGCGCTGCGTCCCGTCGATCAGTTCGCCCAGTTCCTTGAGCATCGCCCGCAAGCCGCCCGCGTAATAGAAATCCTCCATGAGGTACTGGCCCGTCGGACGGATATTGGCGAGTACCGGCGTGCGGCGAGAGAGGTCGTCGTAGTGGCCGAGCGTCAGCGGGATGCCCGCGCGGCGCGCGAGCGCGATCATGTGCACGATCGCGTTGGTCGAACCCGACAACGCAAGACACGTCGTCACGGCGTTGTCGATCGACTGCTGCGTGATGAGGTCCGACGGCTTCAGGTCTTCCCACACCATGTCGACGATACGCATGCCGGTTTTCGCGGCCATCTGCGCGTGGCGCGAATCGGCGGCCGGAATCGAAGCGAACCCTGGCAGCGTGAAGCCCAACGCTTCGGCGGCGCTCGTCATCGTCGACGCGGTGCCCATCGTCATGCAATGCCCAGGCGAGCGGGCAATCCCGCCTTCGACACCCTTCCAGTCCTCTTCCGTGATGTTGCCGGCGCGCAAGTCGGCCCAGTATTTCCACGTATCGGAGCCGGAGCCGAGCGTCCGCCCATTCCAATTGCCGTTGAGCATCGGGCCGGCCGGCAGGAAGATCGCGGGCAAATCCATCGAGATCGCACCCATCAGCAGCGCGGGCGTAGTCTTGTCGCAGCCGCCCATCAACACGACACCGTCCGCCGGATAGGAGCGCAGCGTTTCTTCGACTTCCATGGCGAGGAAGTTGCGGTAAAGCATCGTCGTCGGCTTTTGGAACGGCTCGGAGAGCGTTTGCACGGGCAGCTCGATCGGGAAGCCACCAGCCTGCCAGATACCCCGCTTCACCTCTTCCACGCGCACCTTGAAGTGCGTGTGGCACGGGTTGATCTCGCTCCAGGTATTGAGGATCACGATCACCGGCTTGCCCGCGTACTCCTCGCGGCTATAGCCCATCTGCGAGCTGCGCGAGCGATGACCGAACGAGCGCAGATCGTTCACGCCGTACCAGCGATGGCTGCGCAGTTCCTCGGGCTTCTTTCTGTTCGTGCTCACTTGGTACGACTCCGCAATACTGAATTTAAGCGCCGGCCTGCGCACGCAAGCCTTGCTCGAACGCGAGCAACGCCTGGGCCGCCTTGCGGACGGCATCGTGATGAACCTTCGGCGTCTCGCTGAGCAGCGGCATGATCGTACCCATGTCGGCGACCCCGGAGAACGTGACGGCGTCATGCAGGACGCGAATCAGCGAAATATCGTCGCGCAGCGTCTCGAGCGGCATGAAGGCGTCGTACAACCGCTTCATTTCAGCTTCGCGCGACTCGCGGATGGCGTGCATCAGCGAAGAAACGGCGCGCGAGGCGATGCAGCCCGACCCGGTCGTCCACGCGGCGAGGCCAAAGTCGCGCAAATGGATGACGGCCGGCCGTTCGCCCATGCCCGAGACGACACGTGCCGGGTTCACGCTTTCCAGCAAGCGACGCAAGTACGGATCGTTCGACGGATCGTCGCGCTCGATCGCGTACTTCACCGCGGACAGCGTGCCGCGATCGACGAGGCGCGCCAACGTATCGACATCGACATATCGCTCGCTCTTCACGTACAGCGTCAGCGGGATACCCGCGGTATCGGCGATGCGCGTGAGGCCCGCTTCGACGCCGGCGGGCGTCGCGAAATTGGCGAACGGCAACACCATCGCCGTCCGATACGACGTCTGCGCCAGAATGCGCGCCTGGTCGAGCATCTTGCCGTAGTCGGGGCCGATCGAAGGAATGACGCGCGTGGTCGGGGCGGCGCTATCGGCGAACATGTCGAGCAAGTCGCGATATTCGCTGACGGCGACGTGATAGAAGTTCGCGTTGCCGCCGTAAAGCAGCGTGGTCACGCCGCCGGCTTCGATATGGCGAATCAGCTTTTGGTTTTCGGCGACATCGACAGACAAATCGGCACGGCGCGCGAGCGGCGGCACCGCCATCACGGACGAGGCGAATTCGCTCTCGACAAGTGGGGACACGTTCCTGGGGCCTCGAGACGAGTGTTTTGATAACTGATCGGCCGGACGGTATCACCGGAAAAACCATCTTGTCAAACAACATTTCCAGATTGTAACGACTTCGTTACGACGCCCGATCCCGTTACTCGTTGAAGATCGCGCGTTTCATGCCCGGCTGCGACCGTTGCGCCCCGTCGCTCCGCGGCCTTGAATCCCCGCCTCAAACTCCCGCCAAACCCTTGCCACACGGATATTTCGAGACCTTCTCCCCTCACCTCGCTAATTGACCGACGCCATCCCTATCGGCGTGCATCGGCCAGCAAACCGACCGGGCCGACCCTGAAGCGAACCCTTCTTATCGTTTACGAGGTTTGACAACTTTTGATTTGCATAACGAAAATCCGGCCCTGGATCACCACTGCAACGATCGGACGTCGACCGGCCGTGCCGGCGGCTCGAGCTCAACCCAGGAGACAGTGACATGGCAGAGAAGAAGACCACCGCCCATCGGGCGGCCAATGCATCGCGCGTACATTCCCCCGGCCGGCGTACCTTCATGGCGTTTGCAGGCGCCGCGGCGGGCGCGACGGTCCTGTCCGGCTTGCCCGGGTGCGGCGGGGGGAGCGACGGCGGCAGTGCCGGCACGGGCAGCAGCGGATCGACGACGGTCACCGCAGCCGATCCGATCTGGGGCCCCTCCGGCTCGGCCACTCAGATCATCGCTTCACTGCAGAAGGTCACGCAGTCGATGTTCCCTTCCGTCGACTTCAACGTCACGAGCTTCGGCGCACAGCCCATCACGTCACAGGTGATCGCCGCATCGGCATGGAGCCCCGCCATTCCCTGGCTGAACCAGAGCACATCGCCCACGAGCCCCGGTTCGGAGTTGATGGTGTCCTCGAGCCTGAGCGGTACCGCGTTCGATTCGTGCTCCGCGTTCAACAACGCGATCGTCGCGGCGAATGCGGCCGGCGGTGGCCGCGTTGTCGTTCCTGCCGGCAACTGGTACTGCGGCGGCCCGATCGTGCTGCTCAGCAACGTCAACTTCCATCTGAGCGAAGCCTGCACGATCTACTTCAGCCCGAACCCGGCCGACTACGCAAAAAGCGGCCCGTTCACGACCGCGAACGGCAATCTGTACCATACGCGATGGCAAGCCAACGACTGCCTGAACTTCGGCTCGCCGGTCTACGCGTTCCAGCAGACCAACATCGCGCTGACCGGCGAAGGCACGAGCTCGATCCTGAACGGGCAGGCCATGACGCCGATTCAGGCGAACGGCACGACGCCGACTTCGTGCTGGTGGACGTTCAAAGGAACGACGGGCGCCTATGGCTGCGCGGGGTCGTCGACGCCGTCGCAGGCGTTTTCGAATTCCAGTAACACGGCTTTGACGAGCCTCTCCGGCATCACCGCGTCCAATGCCGCGACCCTCCTACCGCTGTTGACGGCATCTTCCTGGTCGCAGGATCAGAACTACCTGCCCGCCCTGTCGGAACTGGGCGTGGCGATCACCTCGCGCGTGTTCGGCAACGGCCATTACCTGCGCCCGTGCATGGTCGAATTCATCGGCTGCACGAACGTGCTGATGCAGGGCTATCACACACAGAACACGCCGTTCTGGCAGCACCATCCCACCGATTGCACCAACGTCGTGATCCAAGGCGTGTTCGCCGACAGCATCGGCCCGAACAACGACGGCTTCGATCCCGATGCCTGCAATAACGTGCTCGCCGATTCCGTGACGTTCAATACGGGCGACGACTGCATCGCGATCAAATCGGGCAAGGCACTCGATACGCAATACGGCCCGGCCCAGAACCACGTGATTCAGAACTGCACGATGAACAGCGGCCACGGCGGCCTGACGCTCGGCAGCGAGATGAGCGCGGGCGTCGAGAATATCTACGCCCGCAACCTGAGCATGCTCAACGAGAATTGGGCGACCAACCCGCTGCAGATCGCGATTCGCATCAAGAGCAACATGAACCGCGGCGGCTTCGTGCAGAACGTCTATATCAACGGCGTCACGTTGCCCAACGGTATTTCGCTGACAGGCAAGGGCTATGGCTCCAGCAATATGATCGCGGGTAGTCCAATCAACACGTCCGTCCCGCTGGGTGTCGCGACGCCGAGCGCGGGCAACCCCTCCGCCTCGCAAGGCGGCCTGATCACGTTCGATTGCGACTATTCGCCGAACGGCGACGCCGTGCGCCTGAGCCCGCCGTCCATACGCAATATCAACATCAGCAACGTAACGGCGAGCAATGTGACATCGGGCAGCAGCAACGGCTCGTGCTTCCAGGCAATCGTCGCACAGGGGCCGGTTGCGGCCGATTACAACGGACCCGCGCCGACACCGACCGTATCGCCGATCACTGGCGTAACGATCTCGAACTGCAACCTCGGCACGCCGGTTTCCAACGGCACCGCGAGTGCAACGACCCCGGGGCCGACCTATGTATGGAACGTCAATGCGATCACGTTGAGCAACGTCGTCATCGGCGGCACGACTTACAACACGACGTTGACGAGTTGAAGCGCTGGGGCGCTAGCCGACGGCCGGACTCACGCCCCAATGGCCCCCGGGCGGAACATCCTGCAGGCACGCAAAGCGCTCCGGCCCGGTCATTTCACGTTGAACGTGTAGTGCCCCTGGGTGCGGTGGCCATCGACGGCCACCGCCACCCACGACACCGTATAAATGCCCGGTTTGAGCGCTTCGAGCGCGACCGACATGTGCTTTTTGTCGTGCGCATCGACGCTCGACTTACCGCTCGTGACGTCCTTGCCCGCCGCATCGGCCACCTTGAGCGAACTGAACGCGCGCTCCAATGCGTCGTCGAACTCGATCGATACTTCGTGCGTATCGGCACCGACGGTCGCGCCCGCACCCGGTACCTGATGTTTGGGATAGGCGTGAGCACTGGCCCATTGAGCGAACGAGAGCAACAGCGCGGCGGCGCAGGCGCGTGCGCCAAACGGAGTGAGCGACGTTTTTTTCATCGGAGAAGTCCCAGGTCAAAACCGCGGTTTGCCGAGCAGGCCAGGGAAAGGATTATGGTCGAGGCCGCTTAGCCGGTGCAAGGCGGCCGCGGCAATCCGCCGAATCGCGACGCCTGTAACGGGCATAGACAGCAGCATGCACCCGGAGCGTGGGCGGCACGGCGTACAATCGCGCCGCTCCGACTCGATTGCTCGCCCATGGATCTCGAAAGCATTCTCTTCCGACAAGGTTTCGGCTCGCGCCGCCAATGCCGCTCGCTGATCGCCGAGGGGCGGGTGATCGTCGCCGGAAGCCCATGCACGGACGCCGATGCCGATTTCTCCGTCGACGATTTCACGTTCGACGTGGACGGCACGCTCTGGCGCTACCGCGAGCACGCCTATTTGATGCTGAACAAACCGGCAGGCTATGAGTGCTCGCGCGAACCGCAACATCACTTAAGCGTATTTGGCTTGCTGCCGCCGCAACTGGCGATGCGGGGCGTCCAATGTGTCGGTCGGCTCGACGAAGATACGACGGGGCTGCTGCTGCTCTCGGACGACGGCCAATTCGTGCACGCCTACACCTCGCCAAAGCGCAAGGTGCCGAAGACCTACCTGGCGACAACGCGTCACACGCTCGACGAGCGCCAACTGCAAGCCCTGCGCGACGGGGTCCTGCTGCATGGCGAAAAAGCGCCGATCGCAGCGGCGGCCGTCCGCATGCGCGACGAGAAGCAACTCGAAATCACCGTCAACGAAGGCAAGTACCATCAGGTCAAGCGCATGATCGCGGCGGCGGGCAACCGGTGCGAGGCGTTGCACCGCGAGCGCATCGGTGGTCTCGCGCTCCCGGAATCGCTCGCACCCGGCGCCTGGCAATGGCTCGACGACGAAGCCTTACAGGCATTAGGCGCCTAGGGCTGAACGACGCGCCCGCGCGCCCGCCCGCAATGTGGGCCAGTGCACGGAAATAGTCGAATGATCGCCCGATATCGGGTACGCCCCCATGGGGCACACGCCTGGCCCTCCCTATACTGCTTTCATCAAACGAAACGAGATCGCCGCCCAGTGCGCGAGCCGATCCGTCAGGCGGTGTTGGGAGGGAGGTGTACCGTGGTCATCAACAGCACATTCGAGATTTCGTACGTGACGCTCGCATTCGCGGCGCTCGGCGCGATCGTCATCGGCTCGTTGCTCACGGTGATGCACGTGAAGCGCCGGTACCATCCGAATCTCATTGGCGCCTTAATCGGCGCCCTGCTTTGCTTTCTGCTGCTCGAAGCGCTTCCGGCGCTGCTTTGACAGCAACCCGCCGAGACTCAGTTCGAGCCAAGGCCGCGCAGGAATGCATCGACCGTCGGGTAGCGCAGGACCACCCGCAGTTCGCGCTTGAGCCGCGCGTTCGACAACCGCCGCGATTCGCGCATGAACGATAGCGTGGCCGGATCGAGGCTGCGCTCCGCCGCCTCGCGCGTGAGGCGCGGGACGTGCGGCAGCCCGAACGCATCGGCGACACAATCGAAATACGCCCCCATCTTCAGCACGGTATCGTCCGATGCGTGCACCACCCGTCCGATGCGTCCGCGCACCGCCGCACGCAGCATGATGGCGGCGAGGTCGTCGGCGTGAATATGGTTCGTGTAGACGTCGTCCCGTTCGATCAGTGCGGGCTTGCCTTGGCCGATACGTGCGAGCGGCAGCCGCTCCCGCGCGTAAATACCCGGTATGCGCACGATGCTGGCTGCCATCGCACCCCGCACGTTCGCTTGCCTCAGCAGCCGCTCGGCGGCCACCCGGCGTTTCGCGCGCGCATTGGCCGGCCGCACGGGCCGCGTTTCGTCGATGAGCGCACCGGCGCAATCGCCATAGACGCCCGTCGTGCTCGCGTACACCATCCGCACGCGTACCGCCCCCCCTGCCGCCGAAGATGCCTCGGGTACAATAGCGCTTTTGGGCTGGGCGTATGCGCCGGGCGCGAATCGGCGGGCGTTCCGCGGGCCACGAGCGGCTTGGCGGCCTCGGTGCAAACGCCCTTGCGCGGGTGCGGCAGGACGCGCCGCACGATGTTGATGGGCGCTGAGCGCCGCGATCAGCGCGCGCGTGCGGGGGTCGCCTTCGCCCTGAGCGGGCGGCGGCGCCAGATGCAAGACCGTGCGCGCGAGTCCCGCCAATCGTCGCAGGCTGCGCGGCGCATCGAGATCGCCGACGATCGGTGTCAAGCCTTCGCCGCGCAATTGCGCGGCACGCGTCGCGCGCGTCGTCAGTGCAAAGACGCGCGGGCGAGCGGCGCGGGCAAGTAACTGCTGCGCGCAACGCAGTCCGACGTCGCCGCATCCGACGATCAACACGCGGGGCCGGCGCAAGATTCGTGTGGCTCTCATGTGCGCGCATTGTAGCGGCCCCGGCCCGTGCGCGCTTTGACCAGGCATTTTTTCGTTTTTCGTTTGATCGAGCTATGGCATATAACGTGACCCTCCGGCAAAGCGGCCGGCAGTTTCAAGTAGAACCCGACGAACCCGTGCTCGTCGCCGCGCTGCGCCAGGGTATCGGCGTCCCGTACGGTTGCAAGAACGGCGC
>NZ_JBQCDN010000091.1:0-3117 GCF_051961175.1 Trinickia sp.
TGCTATTGGCCGACCGCCGATCGCGGTCACGCGGCGTGTGGTAATCATGTGTCTCAGGCTCTATTGTTATTTGCAGCGGAGCCGGCCGGCAAAGGCGTGCGGACCCCGGATCGTGGCGGCAACGACCATTTGGCGTAATGGGCCGTGCGGCTCTCGTTGAGAAAATCTTTTCATCCCCATTTGAATCCGAACCACGATATCAGAATTCGGTGACGGATTCTAGTTTAATGGGCTGCTCAATGGAGACAATGTGCGCGCGCGCTTGTATGACGGGCGAGGGTTTCATGTGGTACGGTAAAAAACCGTAAAGATTTGCTTGGGGTTCGGGTCGACTGAGAAGCGCTTTGGCGGTGCTATATGCAGCGACATGCCACCGGATTACGCGGGTGTCGGCTTCTTATGCACGATCACTATTAAAAAAACAAAGCCCTGGCCGTAGCCAGGGCTTTGTCAGCAGTTAGAGGCGCGGCCTATCAGGACCACGCTTTTTGTTAGACGTAAAAAGACGCAAAGAAAGAGCCGTTTGAACGACTCGCGCTTAGTGCGCCGCCGCCGTCTGTGCCTTCTTCGCGCTGGCCGAGTGCTTGATTTCCTCGAGCTTGATCTCGACGTGACGCGAGAAGACGTATTCCGCCGGACGCTGCTTATCGAGCGGAATATCCTTCGTGAACGCGCCTTCGATCTTCGGGCCGCGCATGCTGACGCCCAGCGCCTTCAGCGGGTGAGCCACTGTATCCATCACGGCCGTCGCTTCGAAGCCGCTATGCACCATGCAGTCCGCGCACTTTTCGTAGTTGCCGGTGCCGTACGCGTCCCAATCGGTTTCCTCCATCAGTTCCTTGAAGGTCTTCGCGTAGCCTTCGCCGACGAGATAGCACGGACGCTGCCAGCCGAACACCGTGCGCGCCGGGTTGCCCCAGGGCGTGCAGTGGTAGGTCTGGTTGCCCGCGAGAAAATCGAGGAACATCGCCGATTGGCTGAACGACCAGTTCTTGCCGCGATTGCCGCGCTTGAAGATTTCGCGGAAGAGCTGCTTCGTCTTGTCGCGATTGAGGAAGTGCTGCTGATCGGGCGCGCGCTCATAGGCATAGCCAGGCGAGACGGTAATGCCGTCGACGCCCATCGGGCCGAGCGTATCGAAGAATGCGGCCACGCGTTCCGGCTTCGCATCGTTGAACAGCGTGCAGTTGATGTTGACGCGGAAGCCGCGGCGTTTCGCTTCGCGAATCGCGGCGACCGCCTTGTCGTAGACGCCTTCTTGCGACACCGAGTGATCGTGCATCGCTTTGTCGCCATCGAGGTGGACCGACCAGACGAAATACGGGCTCGGTTGGTAGTCGTCCATCTTCTTTTCCATCAGCAGCGCGTTCGTGCAGAGATAGACGAACTTCTTGCGCGCGATGATGCCCTTGACGATCGTCGGCATTTCCTTGTGCAGCAGCGGTTCGCCGCCGGCAATCGACACCACCGGCGCGCCGCATTCATCGACGGCGCCGAGGCATTCCTCGACCGACAGCCGCTGATTCAGAATGGGATCCGGGTAGTCGATCTTGCCGCAGCCGTTGCAGGCGAGGTTGCAGCGAAAGAGCGGCTCGAGCATCAGCGCGAGCGGATAGCGCTTGTTGCCGCTGAAATGTTGGCGCGTGATATAGGCGCCGACGCGAACTTTTTGCAGAAGCGGGATCGACAAAGCAACCTCCTTAAACTTGGCGGGCCGCGACGGGCTCGAGGAGCTTCGCCGGCAGCTTGAATTCGACTTTTTCTTCACGGCCGGCCATCGTCGAAACTTCGACGGGACCCAGCGCGCGCAGCGCGTCAATGACGTGCTCGACCATTTCTTCGGGCGCCGATGCGCCCGCCGTGATGCCAACGGCCTGGGCGCCCGCGAACCATTCCGGCTTGATCTCCGAGCCGTCCGCGACGAGATAGCTCGGCACGCCGGTTTCGGCACCGATCTCGCGCAGGCGATTCGAATTCGAACTGTTCGTCGCACCGACGACGAGCAGCACATTCACTTGCTCGCTCAATTCGCGCACCGCGGCCTGCCGGTTTTGCGTCGCATAGCAGATGTCGCGCGTATCGGGCCCGACGATGTTGCTGAAACGGCGCGTCAACGCTTCGATGATGCCGCGCGTGTCGTCGACCGACAGCGTGGTTTGCGTCACGTAGGCGAGCGGCGTATCTTCGGGCAATTCGAGCGTGGCGACTTCGGCCTCGCTTTGAACCAGCAGCACCTTGCCCGGAATCTGGCCAATCGTGCCTTCGACCTCGGGATGCCCGGCGTGACCGATCAAAATCAGCGTGCGGCCGGCTGCCACGTATTGGCGGCCTTGCACATGGACTTTCGTGACGAGCGGGCACGTGGCGTCGAGTACGTCGAGGCCGCGCGCCTGCGCATCGTGCTCGACGCTTTGTGCGACACCGTGCGCGCTGAAAATCGCGACCGCACCGTGCGGAACTTCATCGAGTTCTTCGACGAAACGCGCGCCCTTGCTGCGCAGGTTTTCGACGACGTGCCGGTTATGCACGATTTCATGGCGCACGTACACGGGGGCGCCGTGCCGTTGCAACGCGCGATCGACAATTTCGATCGCACGAACGACGCCCGCACAAAAGCCGCGGGGTTGAGCAAGGATGACTCGCATGTGTGGCGAACTCCGACCGAATCGGGGTATCGAGCCGCCGGCTTATAAGCCGCGGGATCGCCCAGACTCCAACTATTATTAGAAAGCGGGCGTGATAGCCGGCAAACCAACCCAAACGCGCATTCTAACGCTATCGGGCCCGGAACGCTTCCGGGCGGGCACGCGGGCGTTGCAAGAATGACAACAGGACCCTCCCGCCCATTCCGCCGCTTGGCGCCAAGGTGCGCCCTGAGCCGCTAAACTAGCGGCCTTCGCAGGCAAAACGACGTTTTCCAAACGTCAAACCTTTCAATTTCATTTCGTTGCATGACCGGCTCGATGCCTTTCGCACATTACGCTTACTACGATTTGCCGGATCTTCCGGGTTGCGCCCCGAGCCTGGCCACCGGCAAGCGCGCGCAGACGCGCTCCCGCGCTGCCCAGACGAGCCGGGGGCAGGCATGACCATCGCGCTCTTCGGCTTGTCCGTCCT
>NZ_JBQCDN010000092.1:0-6235 GCF_051961175.1 Trinickia sp.
GAACCGCGGATCGTCGAGACTTGCTTCGATCTCGCGGCGCAGTGTATCGAGATCCGCGTCGCTCGCCTGTCGCGTGAAAAGCGGATGGATACCGAGCGCATAGACGCCGCCCGCGATTCGATGAGCGAGCGTGCGGACCGTCGAAAAATTTTGCACCGCCACGGCCGGAATGACGATGCGCCCCACCCCGCAAGCCTGCGCGGCCTGCGCGACGGCTTCACGATCGTCGTCGAACTCGCCTGCGTCCAGATGGCAATGCGTATCGATCCACATGGCGACGCTCCCTTGGGCCGGTTCACGCTGGTTCGCGCTAGCTCCAGACTTTCCAGACTTGCGCTTCGTAGCGGCTCGCTACACGGGGACGGACGGCTCCTCGTGCAGCACGCCGTCGCGCAAACGCACGATGCGATCGCACCTCCCCGCCAGATCGATATCGTGCGTGACGATGACGAAGCTCGTCTCGAGCGTGGCGGACAGCTCGAGCATCAGATTGAAGACGTTGTCCGCCGTCGCACCGTCGAGGTTTCCGGTTGGCTCGTCGGCCAGCACACAAGCCGGTTGGGTGACCAGCGCGCGCGCGATCGCCACACGCTGGCGCTCGCCGCCCGACAGCTCGCCGGGACGATGCTTCGCGCGGTGGGCCAGACCGACACGCTCGAGCATGGCCAGGGCTTCGCGCCGCGCGTCCTCGGGCGCGAGACGCCGAATGCGCAGCGGCATCGCGACGTTGTCGAGCGCGCTGAATTCGGCGAGCAGATGATGGAACTGATAGACGAAGCCGAGCGCGCGATTACGCAGATCGTTGCGCTCGCGTTCGCCCAACGCCGTGAAAGGCCGGCCGAGCAATGAGACGCTGCCGGCGCTCGGCTCGTCCAGACCGCCAAGCACATGAAGGAGCGTGCTCTTGCCGGAGCCCGACGCTCCGACGATCGCGAGTTTTTCGCCGCGGCGCACGGCCAACTCGGCCCCGTTCAGCACGGGCACATTCAGCCCGCCTTGAACGAATGCCTTCGAGATGCCGTGCGCTTCGAGCACGTACTGTGCCGATTCCGACGCCTTCCCCGCGGCGTAACCCGGTGTTGCCCGTTCGATCATGGATTCGTTATTCATACCGCAGTGCCTCCGCCGGCCGCACCTTCGCGCCGCGCCAGCTCGGATAGAGCGTCGCGAGCGCCGACAAGGCGAATGCGATGATGCCGATCCGGATCACATCGCTCGCGACCAGTTCCGAGGGCAGCTCCGTAATGAAATAGACGGACGGCGGCAGAAATTGCACGCCGAGCAAATGTTCGATCATCGGCACGAGCCACGGGATGCTCCATGCGATCAGGCAGCCGAGCGCGACGCCCGATGCCGTCCCCGCGAAGCCGATCGTGATCCCCTGCACGAAGAAGATCTTCATGATCGAGCCCGGCTGCGCGCCGAGCGTGCGCAAGATGGCGATGTCGGCCTGCTTGTTCGTCACCGTCATGACGAGCGACGAAACCAGATTGAACGCGGCCACGGCGATGATCAGCGTGAGGATCACGAACATCATGCGTTTCTCGATCTTGACGGCCGAGAACCATGTCTTGTTCTGCTGCGTCCAGTCGCGAATGTAAAGATCGCCCGACAGGGTATGCGACAACTCCCGAGCGACGCGCGGCGCTTCCTGCATATCCTTGAGCCTGAGCCGCACGCCTGTCGGCGCGGCAGTGCGGAACAGCACCTCGGCATCGCGGATATTGATGAGCGCGAGCGTGCTGTCATATTCGTAGTGGCCCGATTCGAACACGCCCGAGACCGTAAACTGCTTCAAGCGAGGCAGCATGCCGGCCGGCGTCAACGATCCTTCCGGCGCAACGAGCGTGATTTTGTCGCCGGCCGACACGCCGAGATTGGCGGCCAGATCGGCACCGAGCACGATGTTGAACTGTCCCGGCTGAAGATCGGTCAGGCGGCCGGCCTTCATGTCTTTGCCGATATCGGACACCTGCGGCTCGAGCGACGGTTCGATCCCGCGCAGCGCCACGCCGCTCACGGACTCCTGGCGAGTGAGCAATGCCTGTGCGTCGACGTACGGGGCCGCGCCGATCACGGCCGGATTGCGGCGCGCCTCGAACGCCGTGCGCTGCCAGTCGGGCATGGAGCCCGTCGGCGAAAAAATCTCGACGTGCGCAAGGACCGACAGCATGCGGTCGCGCACTTCTTTCTGAAAGCCGTTCATGACGGAAAGCACGACGATCAGCGCCGCGACGCCAAGCGCGATGCCCGACATCGATACGAGCGCGATGAACGAAATGAAGCCGTTGCCTGTCGTGCGCTTGCCGGCGCGCGTATAGCGCCAGCCGATTTGCCATTCGTAAGGGAGTTTCAAGCGAATCCTTCTATTCTTTGCGGCTACCACGCGCCCCGCCGACCCCAGCGGCGCGCCCGACCGGCCCGCAATGCACGTGCCGCGCCAGCGAACGTCGCTCAAGCGACGGATGCGGCGCCGATCAAGCGCGCAGTTTGCCATACAATGCGCACCATCATGCATTCCAACCGCCTTCATCTCCTGTTACCGTTCGCGCTACCCTCGGCGGCCGATGCCTCCACCGCACTGCACGAGCTGCGCAGCCCGGCGCTCGACAAATTGCTCGCGCGCGCGGCGCTCGTCGAGCGCGTGGCCGGCGAAGACTTCCAGCGCACGCTGCCGCACGAACGGTGGGTCGCGCGCCAGTTCGGCGCCATCGCCCCGAACGCCACCGACAACGCCCCGCTCGCACCCTATATGCTACTCGCCGACGGCGGCACGCCCGGCGGGGACGAATGGGCGTGCGTCGAGCCGGTCCACGTCCGCATCGCCCACGATCACCTCGTCTTGATCGATCCGTCCGCACTGGCTTTGACCGACGAAGAGGCCGCCAAGCTCCTTTCTGTCGCCAAGCCGTTGATCGAAGAGCTGGGCGTGCGCGTCGAGGCGCCCACCCCGCACCGCTGGTATTTGACCGGTGAGGCGCTGGGCAAGCTCGCGGGGGCGTCGCCGCTGCGTGCGAGCGGGCGCAGCATCGAGATCTGGCTACCGCACGATGCGCAGTCGGGCCAGCGCTCGCGGATCTGGATGAAGCTGCAAAACGAAGTGCAGATGGGTTGGTTCGAGCACCCCGTGAACGAGGCGCGGGAAGCGCAGGGACTCCCGGCGGTGAACTCCATCTGGCTGCACGCGCAGGGCACGGCGCAACCGGTGCGCAGTCCGTTCGTGCGCGTCCTGTCCGATGCACTCGCCACGCGCGGGTTGGCGCTGGCCGCCTCCGTCGAGACGGCTCGCGCGCCGAGTTCGTTCAAAGCGCTGCCGCCGCTCGGCGCGGGCACGACGCTCGTCGAACTGAACCCGTTCGCAGCGCCGTTCATCGCCCAAGACTGGGCGGCCTGGCAAGCAGCGCTCGATGAGGTCGAACGCGACTGGTTCGCCCCCGCTTTGGAAGCGCTCGACGCGGGGCGCCTCGGCGCGCTCACATTGACGTTGGCCGGCGATACCGGCTCGGTCACGCTCGCCGCCACACGCGGCGACTTGCGCAAATTTTGGCGCCGGCGCGTGCTGCCGTCGCTGCTCGAATGATGCCGCGCCCCTTCGCCGTCTGCCGAGGCTCCGCCGCCCGCGCCCTCGCCCCCGGCCTCGCCCTTCACTCGGCGCGATTCGGCCCGTATAGCCCGCATAGCCCGCTTGGGCGCCCGTTCTTCTTTGCTTTCCTGCCCGCATGACTCGAATCGTCACCCGCGCATGCTCGCCCGCCGATGAAACGGCATTGATCCGGCACGGCCTGCACCCGATCCTGGCCCGGCTCTACGCCGCACGCGGTGTGCGCCTGCCGGACGAAATCGAAACCGGGCTCACGCGGCTCGTTCCGCCGGTGCGGTTGAAGGGCACGGACGACGCCGCCCGGTTGCTGGCGGCGGCTATCGCCCAGCGCAAGCGCTTGCTCGTCGTCGCCGATTACGACTGCGACGGCGCTACAGCCTGCGCGGTGGCCGTGCGCGGCCTGCGCATGTTCGGCGCGCAAGTCGACTATCTCGTGCCGAACCGCTTCGAATACGGCTACGGGCTCACGCCCGAAATCGTCGAACTGGCGGCCGAGCGCAAGCCCGATCTGCTCATCACTGTCGACAACGGCATCGCCAGCGTCGATGGCGTGGCCGCCGCCAATGCGCGCGGCATCGACGTGCTGGTCACCGATCACCACTTGCCCGGCGATACGCTTCCGGCCGCGCGCGCGATCGTCAATCCGAACCAGCCGGGCTGCGAATTTCCGAGCAAATGCATCGCGGGTGTCGGCGTCATGTTCTATGTGCTGCTCGCGCTCAGAGCGCAGTTGCGCGAGCGCGGCGCATTCGGCGAAGGCGGCATGGCCGAGCCGCGGCTCGACGGCCTGCTCGATCTCGTCGCGCTCGGCACGGTGGCGGACGTGGTCAAGCTGGACGGCAACAACCGCGTGCTCGTGGCTCAGGGGCTGGCACGGATCCGCCGCGGCCGCATGCAGCCGGGTATCGCCGCGCTGTTCCGCGCCGCGGGACGCGACGCGCGCAACGCGTCGGGATTCGATCTCGGCTTCGCCCTGGGCCCGCGCCTGAACGCCGCGGGACGGCTCTCGGACATGTCGCTCGGAATCGAATGCCTGACGACGGACGATGTCGGCCGCGCCTGGGAACTCGCACAGCAGCTCGATGCGATGAACCGCGAGCGGCGCGAGATCGAAGCCGGCATGCAACAGCAGGCGCTCGACGAGATCGCCTCGCTCGATCCGGACGGCCGCGCGACGATCACGCTATTCAACGAAACCTGGCACCAGGGCGTCATCGGCATTGTCGCCGGGCGGCTGAAGGAAAAGTATCACCGGCCCTCGTTCACGTTCGCGCTCGCCGACGAACGCGGCGAACTCGTCAAAGGCTCGGGCCGCTCGATTCCCGGCTTTCATCTGCGCGACGCGCTCGATCTGATCGCCAAGCGCGAGCCTGACCTGATCGTCAAGTTCGGCGGGCATGCGATGGCGGCCGGCCTCACGCTCGCCACGCGCGATGTTCCGCGCTTTGCGGCCGCGTTCGAATCCGTTGCCCGGGAGGCATTGGACGACGATGCGCTGGCCCGCGTAGTGATGACCGACGGCGAGCTCGAAGACGCCTATTTCACGCCGCAAGTCGTCGAACTCATCGACGCGGCCGTGTGGGGCCAGGGCTTCCCCGCGCCGACGTTCTCGGGCGAATTCGACGTCGTCTCGCAAGCGCTCGTGAAAGATAAGCATCTGAAACTGCAGTTGGCCCGCGGGCGACAGCGCTTCCAAGCGATCTGGTTCAATCACACCGACACCCTGCCCGCGCGCGCGCATCTCGCCTACCGGCTGGCGGCCGACAGCTGGAACGGCGTCGTGCGCGTACAACTGATCGTGGAGCACGCCGGATCCGACGCGGCGCAGTAAGGCCGTCCGCCGGATATCCGCCGCCGCCCCCCCGAGCACGCGCGGCACTTGCTGGGCGAGGGCTCGCACGCATCCATCGAGTGCGAACCGCGAAAGGTTGCGTTCCGCCCGCGCTTCCAGAGGCCGGCCGAGTGCTCGCCCGGCTTGCCCAAAGGCCCGGCGAGCCAGCGCCATCGGCTATAATTTCCCCTTTTCACGAAGCAGAAAAGATCGACATGGAAGCCGAACGTCTGAACGCGATCGAAGGCTCTCTGGCAGACTTGCGCCGGCGCGCGGGCGAGCTACGGGGGTATCTTTGACTACGACGCCAAATTTGCGCGTCTAGCTGAAGTCAACAAGGAACTCGAAGATCCCAACGTCTGGAACGACTCGAAGCATGCCCAGGCCCTCGGCCGGGAAAAGAAAATGCTTGAGGGCGTCGTCCTGACCCTCTCCGCGCTCGACGCGGACCTGCGCGATGCGCAGGATCTCTTCGACATGGCCCGCGAGGAAAGCGACGACGATACCCTCGTCTCCTGCGAGGACGATGCGCAGAAGATCGAAGCGCGCGTGGCCGATCTCGAATTCCGCCGGATGTTCGCGAATCCGGCCGATCCGAATAACGCATTCATCGACATCCAGGCCGGCGCCGGCGGCACCGAAGCGTGCGATTGGGCCTCGATGCTGCTGCGCCAGTACTTGCGCTATTGCGAGCGCAAGGGCTTCAAGACAGAAGTGCTCGAAGAGTCGGAAGGCGATGTCGCGGGCATCAAGAACGCGACGATCAAGGTCGAAGGCGAGTATGCCTACGGCTTCCTGCGCAC
>NZ_JBQCDN010000093.1:0-26213 GCF_051961175.1 Trinickia sp.
CCATCGCCAGCGCGGCGGCAAGCATCCCGGCATGTTTGCCCGAACAGTTGCTGCAAACGGGCGTTGGCGTGAAATCGCGCTTGATCCACGCGCGCAGGACGTTGTCGGAAATCGGCGGGTGGCCGCCGCAGCGCATGTCGCTTTCCGTCACGTGCGCTTTGCCGAGCATGGCCCGGGCGCGGGCGATATGGCGGTCTTCACTGCTGTGCGAGGCGCACATCAACGCGAGATCGGCCTCGTCGAAGCCGAAGCGTTCCAGGGCACCCGTCTCGAGGACGGCCAGCGCTTGCGCCGGCTTGACGGCCGAACGCGGCAGCGTCGGGCGATGCGGATCGCCGAACGACAGAAGCAGGCGGCCCGCCGCATCCACCACGGCGACATGCGCGTGATGCCGGTTCTCGACGGCAGGGCCGCGATAGGTCGTCACGGCAGCTTGGGAGGCGAAAGCGGCGTTCATGGTGGCAATGTCCTCGGGCGGGGCGAAAGAGCAGGGCGCGGGCGCCGATTCAGCGCGCGAGCCCCAGGCGTTCGTATAAAGCGTCGACGCGCGTTTTCACGGCGGGGTCCATCGCGATCGGCCGGCCCCATTCGCGATCGGTTTCGCCGGGCCACTTGTTCGTGGCATCGATTCCCATCTTCGAACCGAGGCCCGCGACGGGGGAGGCGAAGTCCAGATAGTCGATCGGCGTGCGTTCGACGAGCACCGTATCGCGCGCCGGATCGACCCGCGTCGTGATGGCCCAGATGACTTCCTTCCAATCGCGCACGTCCACGTCCTCGTCGACGACGACGATGAACTTCGTATACATGAATTGACGCAGGAAGCTCCATACGCCGAACAGCACGCGTTTCGCGTGCCCGGCGTAACTCTTCTTCATCTGCACGATGGCCATCCGATAGCTGCAGCCCTCAGGCGGCAGATAGAAATCGGTGATTTCCGGAAACTGCTTTTGCAGCAGCGGCACGAACACTTCGTTCAGCGCGACGCCGAGCATGGCCGGCTCGTCGGGCGGTTTGCCCGTGTACGTCGAGTGATAGATTGCGTCGCGGCGCATCGTGATGCGCTCCACCGTGAACACGGGGAACCACTCCTGCTCGTTGTAGTAGCCCGTGTGATCGCCGTAGGGGCCTTCGAGCGCATGCTCGTAGCGGGCCGCCGCGCTTTGCGACGGCCGCGGCGGCGCGCCGGCCGGAGCCGGACCGGGTTCGCCTTCCTGCGGGTAGATGAACCCCTCCAGGACGATTTCGGCGCGCGCCGGGACTTGCAGGGTGTCGAGACCGGGAGTCAGGCAGCGCGCGAGTTCCGTGCGTGCGCCGCGCAGCAGGCCGGCGAACTGGTACTCGGAAAGCGTATCGGGCACCGGCGTGACCGCGCCGAGCATCGTTGCCGGATCGGCGCCGAGCACGACGGCCACCGGATACGGCTTGCCCGGATTCGCCATCGCGAACTCGCGGAAGTCGAGCGCGCCGCCGCGATGCGCAAGCCAACGCATGATGAGCTTGTTGCGGCCAATCAGCTGCTGACGATAGATGCCGAGGTTTTGCCGGGGCTTGTTCGGCCCGCGCGTGACGGTCAGGCCCCACGTCACGAGCGGGGCGACGTCGCCCGGCCAGCATGTCTGAATCGGCAGCCGCGCCAAGTCCACATCATTGCCTTCCCAGACGATCTCCTGGCACGGCGGTGCGCTGACCGTCTTGGGCGCCATGTCCCAGACCGCCTTGGCCAGCGTCAGCAGTTTGCCGGCATCTTTGAGCCCCTTGGGCGGCTCGGGCTCCTTGAGCGCCGACAGCAGCCGCCCCACATCGCGCAGGGAGCGCAGCGCCGCGCCTTCCTCGGCGGCGGCGCTTTCGTCGATGCCCATGCCGAGCGCGATCCGGCGCGTCGTGCCGAACAGGTTGCCGAGCACGGGAATGGTGTGACCCGCTGGTGCGTCGAATCGCAGCGCGGGGCCGCCGGCACGCAGCACGCGATCGCACAGCTCGGTCATCTCGAGCACGGGTGAGACGCTCTCCGGCACGCGCTGCAGCTCGCCTAACGTCTCCAGGCGGCCGATGAAGTCCCGCAAGTCCTTGTATTTCATGGTTTGTTCGTTGTGACTGGCGGCGCCGCGACGGGGATGGGCGCCAAGCAGGCGACGATTTTACCTGCGGAAAGCAACGATGCCCGATCGACGGCGACACCGCAAAATAGCCAAAACGCGCGCCGGGCATGGTTATCGGCCGCGCGGAGAGGTTCCTTAATTACATTTTGTTATCATTCTGAAATTTTATAGCATTGACGATCTATAAAAGCCTGCTAGAATCCGTCCCACATTGGCTGCAGGGCCAAGTAGTTTTTGTGTTCACTGCCCCGATCTATCTCACGGCGCGAAGTATCGCGTCACCGTACGCCGCCCTGCACGGCGCTCTAACGGCCTACTAGTTGTCATTGCGCCGGCGCGTTGACGCCGGCTTCGCGTGAGAGCCACTGTGTGCGTGCCAAATGGCATGCTCCCGGTCCTTTTGCTCCGATGTGGCTCTCCACACGGTTCGCTGCCGCCGCGTGCGGTAGGGTGCCGTATCCCGGCGTCGCCCAGGTCCCAACCAAGGCCCGCGACGCCTTGGCTCGCTCGATTGGCGCTTCGCGCGCCGCCGTACCCGTCGAGGCCGAGCCATGCTCAATGGGAGATCCGAATGCATACTTGGTTATCGTGGCGTCCCGATGGTAGTTTCGGCTCAGCGGTGCGAGCCGCTGTCCGGCGCGGGACGCGTGTCAGTCACCACCTGTTCAGCGTGGTCGGTGCTTGCGCCGTGCTGGTCGGCCTTGCACTGTGGCTTTTGCCCACCGTGCGCGGCACCTTGGCGGCGCGGATGATGCCGGTCATCGAAGCGGCGGTCCAGGCCGGCCCGGCGCGGCTGCTGAGCGGGCATCCGCTGCCCGCATTCGGCGCCCCGGCACCGGAAGGCGCGGACGAAGCGCCCACGCTCGACACCGCCCGCCTCGACAATGCCCGCTATGACGGCGCGTTCGACGGCAGCGGCGCAAGCGGTTTCGCTGTTGCCGCGGTGCCCGCGGCCGACGCGCATCTGCCCACCAGCATTACGCCGTCGAACTTGTACTTGCTGGCGAAGATGATCTCGTCGCAGCCCGTTGCGGCCGATGCGCGCGACGATCGCGTGCTCGTCTCGGCTCGTGAGCAGAACCGTGTCACGTCGTATCTGGCGCGCCGCTACCATGTGGCGCAAGAGCCTGTCGGCGAGCTCGTCAAGGCCGCATTCGACACGGGCCGGCAAGTCGGGCTCGATCCGCTGCTGCTGCTCGCGGTGATGGCGATCGAATCGGGCTTCAATCCGTACGCGGAAAGCGGCGTGGGCGCGCAGGGCCTCATGCAGGTTATGTCGAAGGTCCATTCCGACAAATTCCAGTACTTCGGCGGTACCGGCGCGGCCCTCGAGCCGCTGGCGAACATTACCGTCGGCGCCGTCGTGCTGAAAGATTGCATCGCACGCGGCGGTTCGCTGCCGGATGGTCTGCGCTTGTACGTCGGATCCACGTCGCCGGACGATGGCGGCTACGGCGCCAAGGTGATGGCCGAGCGCGGCCGCTTGCGCGACGTGGCGCGCGGCCGTCAAGTGCCGATCAACGCGCCGCAGGCGCCGCAAAAGCCCGTCATGGCCTCGACCAAGCGCGTGCAGGTTGCGCTGGAAAGCAATCACTCGTCCACCACGGTTCAGGCGAAAGCCGGCGCGGCCAATTCGTCGACGTCGACCTCCGACGACGAGCCCGCCAACCCGGGTGCGCCTTCGCGCGCCGTCCACGTGGAACTGGGCGCATAAGCGTCTTGCGCCTTTCACCTCGGGAACAAAAAAAAGCACCACGATCTTTGTGGTGCTTTTTTTTACCTGTCGCTATCGCGTCGGTGCGGCCGACGATCAAGCGTAGCGACGCCTCAACGTCCGAATAGTCGAGCCAGCCGTTCGACTGCTTCCTCGAGCGACGCATAGGCCGTCGCGTACGACACGCGAATATAGTCGTGCGGTGCGTGTTGACCGAAGTCGAGCCCCGGCACCAGCACCACGCCCGCATCGTGCAGCATGGCTTTTGTCAGCGCCGCGCTGTCGCCGGCCGCGGGATGCGGCACGCCACGGCAATTGGCATAGACGTAGAACGCGCCGTCCGGTACCACAGGCACCTCGAATCCGAGCCGCTGGAGCGCCGGTACGATGAAATCGCGCCGGCGCTTGAACTCCAGGCGCCGCCCTTCGTAGATCTCGATCGTCTTCGGCTCGAAGCAGGCGAGGGCGGCATGCTGCGCGAGGGCCGAGGCGCAGATGAACAGGTTCTGCGCGAGCTTTTCGAACGCGTCGACCATCGACGGCGGCACGATGAGCCAGCCGAGCCGCCAGCCGGTCATGTTGAAGTACTTCGAGAAGCTGTTGACCGTGACGACGTCGTCGCCGAACGAAAGCGCCGAGACGGGCCGCGCGTCGTACGACAACCCTTGGTAGATTTCGTCGACGATCGTGAAGCCGCCGCGTGCCCGTACTGCCTTGACGATGCGTTCGAGTTCCGCCGGTTCGATCGACGTGCCGGTGGGATTCGATGGCGAGGCAAGCAGTACGCCGCGCGTCTTCGCCCCCCAGAGGCGTTCGATGTCGCCAGCCGTCAGCTGAAACCGCGCTTCGGGGCCGCTCGGCACGAGCACGGGCTTGCCTTCCATGGCGGCGACGAAATGACGATTGCAGGGGTACGACGGATCGGGCATGAGCACTTCGTCGTCGCGATCGACGAGCGCCGCGCAGGCCAGCAGCAGCGCGGCCGAGGCGCCGGCAGTGACGACGATGCGCGCCGGATCGACGACGAGGCCATAGGTGCGCTGGTAAAAAGCGGCGATCGCTTCGCGCAGCGGCGCGATTCCGAGCGCACCCGTGTACTGGGTGACGCCCCGCCGCAGCGCTTGTGCCGCGGCTTCGACGACAGGTTCCGGCGCCGTGAAATCGGGCTCGCCGATGCCCATGTGAATGATGTGGCGCCCCGCCAGTTCGAGCTGCCGGGCTTCCTTGGCCAGCTCCATGACGTAGAACGGAGCGATCGCGTCGACGCGCGACGCCAGCTTCGTGAGCGGTTCTGCGATATTCATCTTGGTTCCGGATTCGATCGGCACGGCCGCGGGTAGCGGCGCGCGCGATGCGTGCTGACCGGCGAGGGCTTAGCGGTTGGCCCGCCCCGCCTGCGATTCCGTGGCGCGCAGCTTCAACGCGAGTTTATCGAGCACGCCGTTGACATACTTGTAGCCGTCCGAGCCGCCGAACGTCTTGGCGAGTTCGACTGCCTCGTTGATCACGACACGATACGGAATTTCCACGTGATGCTTGAACTCGAACGCGGCGACGAGCAGCACGGCCCGCTCGACGGGCGACAACTGCTCGATCGGACGATCGAGGCACGGTGCGAGATCGCCCGAGAGTTCGGCGTTTTCGCGGATCACCCCGTGCAGCAAGGCATCGAGGTGCTCCTGATCGGCCTTGTCGAAGCCTTGCGCCCCGCGCAGCTGGGCGTCGATTTCACCGGCGGGCGCACCCGACAGCAGCCACTGGTACAGCCCCTGCGTGGCCAATTCGCGGGAGCGTCGGCGGGCGCTCTTCATGCCTCGTCCTCTTCTTCTTCGTCCTCGTCTTCATCTTCGTCGCCGCCCAGTTGTTCGAGTGCGACCGACAGGTTCGCCATTTCGACGGCCACGCGGGCGGCATCTCGACCCTTTTCGGTCATCCGCGCGACGGCTTGCTCGTCGGTGTCCGTGGTCAACACAGCATTGGCGACGGGGATGCCGAAATCGAGCGCGATGCGCGACACGCCGGCGCCGCTTTCATTGGAGACGAGTTCGAAGTGATACGTTTCACCGCGGATCACGGCGCCGAGGGCGATCAGTGCATCGAATTGGCCGCTTTCGGCGAGCTTTTGCAGCGCGAGCGGGATTTCGAGTGCGCCGGGCACGCTGACGAGCAGCACGTCTTCGCCCGCGACGCCCAGGCGTTCGAGCTCTTCAACGCAGGCATCGGCCAGGCCGTTACAGACGGGTTCGTTGAAGCGCGATTGCACGATGCCGACGCGCAGGCCGTCGCCGTCGAGATTCGGTTGGTATTGTCCGATTTCCATAAAAGGTCCGTAGAAAGTGAGTCACTGGGAGGCGGCGAGCCGTGCCGGCGTATTGCCCGCGATTATGCGCCAGGGCGGACCGCTGCGCCCGGCATCGGCACGAAGCCTGTCACTTCGAGGCCGTAGCCCGACATGCTGCCGAGCCGGCGCGGGTTCGACAGCACCTGCATCTTGCCGACTTCCAGATCGCGCAGAATCTGCGCACCGACGCCGTAAGTCTTGAAATCGACGGGCCGCCGCTTCAGTTGGGCCGCTTTGTCTTCTTCGTCGAATGCCTTGAAGACGTCGATCAGATGATCTTTCGTATCGCCGCAGTTGAGCATGACGACGACGCCGAGATCACGCTCTGCGATTTCCTTGATGGCGGCGTCGAGCGTCCACGAATGCGTGGACGTGCCCACTTCGAGCAGATCGAGCACCGACAGCGGCTCGTGCACACGCACGAGCGTTTCGAGATCGGGCTTTGGCGTGCCGCGCACGAGGGCCAGGTGAGGCGAACCGCTCGGCTGATCCTGGTAGAGCACCGCGCGGAACGGGCCGTGCGCCGTTTGCATCGTGCGCTCGGCGACGCGCGTGACGATGCACTCGGTGCGGCTGCGATAGTGGATCAGATCCGCGATCGTGCCGAGCTTCAGATTGTGCTGCGCCGCAAATTCCATCAAATCGGGCAGGCGTGCCATCGTGCCGTCGTCTTTGATGACTTCGCAGATGACGGCGGCCGGCGTAAGCCCGGCCAGCCCCGTCAGATCGCAGCCGGCTTCCGTATGCCCGGCGCGGACGAGCACGCCGCCCGGCTGCGCCATGATCGGGAACACGTGGCCCGGCTGCACGATCTGCTCGGCACGCGTATCGCGCGCCACCGCGGTTGCGATCGTACGGGCGCGATCGGCGGCGGAGATGCCGGTGGTGACGCCTTCCGCGGCTTCGATGCTGACCGTGAAGGCGGTGCCGTACTGTGTGCCATTCCGGTACGTCATGAGCGGCAGATTCAACTGCTTGCAGCGCTCTTGCGTGAGCGTCAGACAAATCAACCCGCGGCCGTACCGGGCCATGAAATTGATCGCTTCCGGGGTGACGAAATCGGCCGCGAGCACCAGGTCGCCTTCGTTTTCGCGATCTTCTTCGTCAACGAGAATCACCATCCGGCCGGCTTTGAGCTCGGCGATGATCTCGGGGGTGGAGGCGAGAGACATGTCGTGGGTAACGTTTGAGAAAGCGCGTATTTTACGCCACGGCGGGCGGCGCGCGCTGCCATCGAGCACGTTTTACGACAGTCCTGCCCATACGGCCAGCGCGATCGAGCCGAACACGAGAACCGCTGCCAGTGTCTTTGCCCGGTGCAATTGCGTCCATAGCAGCACGCCTGTCAGCGACAGGAGCACGAGCGAGCCGGCAAGCGAATCGATCAGCAAGACCCACCCGATACTGAGCCCGACGCCCTTAGGCAGGTTCGTCAGCGTGGCGACGAACGAATTCCCGGTGCGTTTGAGCGTCAGGAAGTCGTTGCCCATCCAGTATTCGGCCGTGACGTTTTCTTGCGGCGCCGAGAACACGAGCTGCCAGTGTTCCGGCTGCATCGTGTCGTGCCCGCCCCAGGCAACCCGATGTTGGGGCTCGCGCTGTACCCGGCCCAGCCGGCCCGTCAGATGGAACGTTGCGCGCAGCCATTGCGCGAGTTCATGCGGCGTTGGCGGGGCGGGGCGGGGTAGCGCGACTTGCACGGTCGAGACCTGGGGCGCACCGGTTGAAATGCGCAGCGGCTCGCTCCGGTGATTGAGCACGAAGCCGGTCGCGCCGAACAGCAGGCCAAGCGCCGCGCCCCATAGCCCAATCCAGCCATGAATGTTGCGTATCCACTTGATCAAGTCTGCGCGCCGCCGCCCGCGTTTCGTGCGTGCATCCGTGGCGGCGGAGGGCGACGCGCGCAGCGACGCGGCGGCTTCCGATACCGTCATGGTTCGCTCCAGAGACGCAGAAGGTTGTGATAGCAGCCGACGAGGTTGCGGCGTGCGAGCTCGTCGGCCTCGGTCGCGTTCAGGCGCTGAATGGCATTGTCCATGTCGAATAGCAGCGCGCGTTGCGCATCGCTGCGCACGAGGCTTTGCACCCACAAGAAGCTGGCGACGCGCACGCCGCGCGTGACGGGCATCACACGGTGCACGCTCGTGGCCGGGTAGATCACCATATCGCCGGCCGGGAGCTTCACCGCATGGGAACCGTAGGTGTCTTCGATCACGAGTTCGCCGCCGTCGTACTCGTCCGGCGAGGAAAGGAACAGCGTGGCGGACACATCGGTGCGCAGCTTGATCCCGTTTGGCAGCACCCGCACCGCGCCGTCGACATGATTGCCGAACGTCATGCCGCCCTCGTAGCGGTTGAAGAGCGGCGGATAGACCTGGTTCGGCAGCGCGGCGCTGATAAAGAGCGGGTGCCGCTCGAGCGCGGCCAGCACGACATCGCCCAGCTCGCGTGCGATGGGCGTGTGCTCGGCGATCTGCTGGTTGCGTTTGACCGGCGCGCCCGAGTAACCGGCCGTCGCGCGGCCGTCGACCCAGGCGTCGCCTGCTTGATCAAGCCGAGTTCGCAAGATAGATATTTGCTCGGCGCTCAGAACGCCGGGAATCTGTAGCAGCATAGGGGAAGTCCTTCGCGACGCTCCGGATCGGCTGGGTGCGCTTCCTATCGGAATCGGCCCAGTACGCCGGGACGCCGTATTCTCAAAGCCGGTATTCGAATGTTGCGAGGAGCGTGCGGCCGATGCCTGGGACGGAACGGCCACCATCCGACTGGATCAGCGCGTCGTAGTAGAACTTGTTGGTCAGGTTGAGCAGATTCAGGCGCAAATCCCACTGCTTCTCGTGATACGCGGCCATTGCATCCCAGCGCGTGTAACCGCCGGCTTGCACATAGTTCGTGTTCGCTGCGTAGCGCGCCGACATATACGTGGGACCGCCGCCGATCTCCCAGTGTGGCGTCACGTTATAGGTGCTCCATAGTGTCAGCGTGTTGCGCGGGGTATTGGCCGGCGTGTGGCCCTGCGTACCGTCGCGCGCCCGAAGAATCGTCGCGTCCATGTACGAGTATCCGGCGAAGAGCTGCCAGTTCGGCAGGAGATGACCCGTCACGCCTGCCTGAAACCCTCGCACGCGGATGTCGCCGTCGAGCGTGTATTCCGACGAAGACAACTGCGTGCGCGCATTGTCCATCTCCTGCTGAAAGAGCGCCGACGTGACCGACAGGCCGCCGCCGAGCAGATCCCACTTGCCGCCCACCTCGTACGATTGCGTGTGCTCCGGTGCAAGGTTCTGCGTGAAATTGGTGACGGTCAGCGCTTCGAGCGACGGATCGAACGACGTGCCGTAGGAGACGTAGTACGACTGCCAATCCGTGGGCTGATAGATCGCTCCGGCGCGCACGCTCGTGAAGTGGTTCGTCTGCGACGTATAGCCGGGGGCATTGATCGTATTGCTGATGTGCGCTTGGAAGCGATCCCAGCGTAAGCCTCCGATGACCTTCCAGTGCTCGCCGATGGAAATGGTGTCGTTCACGTACGCGGCGAGCGACATCGCGCCCGATTGCGCGTAGTTGCCGACGGTCTGCGTCACGTTCGTCGGCGTGCTCACGTACACGGGATCGATCAGCGAGACGATCGGCAGATTATTGCGGATGTAGGCTTGGTTGCTATACGTCTCGTAGCCGATCTCTGTGCCCGCGATCAAATCGTGGTCGAGCGGCCCCGTATTGAATTGGTAGCGGACCATCGTGTCGTTGCTGAGCGTGCGGTTCTGGATCACGCGGTCGTGGCTCTGGAGCTGCACATACAGATTCTGCAGCGGCAGCGCGGTGAAGTTGCCGTTCGACAGCGGCGTGCTCGTTGCGAGCGGGCCGGTGAGCACGGCACGTGCGGCGGTCTCGCGCGCGTCGGTCATCGAATGCGAGATCTGCGTTCGATTCGATATCGACAGCGAATCCGAAAACTTATGATCGATGCGTGCCCGCAGCGACTGCAAGTCCTGGAGCGTGCGGTCGTCGGTCAACCCGTAGTAGGTGTGCATCGATGGCGCGAAGGGGTGGCCGTTCAGCGATTGCACCCCGTAGTCGGGCATGTCGTAGTTGTGCTGGATCAGCGCGGAGATCGTGACTTCCGTTGGTGTGCCGATCCCGAAGCGGATCGACGGCGCAATCCCGTAATCCTTGTTCTTCATTTCGTCGCGGGTCGAACCGATCGACTGACCGAATGCGTCGACGCGCAACGCTGCCGTCTCCGTCAGCGGGTGGTTCAGATCCACCGTGGTCCGATAGCGATCGTTGGTACCGATCGTCGTCGAGAGTTCTGCCGAGGGCTTGAGCGAAGGCCGTTTGCTGACCTGGTTGATGACGCCGCCGGTCGAGCCGCGGCCGAATAGCATCGACGAAGGGCCATAGAGCACGTCGATCGACTCGAGATCGAACGTGTCGCGATAGTACTGGTTGCGATCGCGGAAACCGTCGAGATAGATGTCGTTTTGCGCCGTGAATCCTCGCAGATTGATGTTGTTGCCGATCTGGCCGCCCTCGGCACCGCCGATCGTGATACCGGGCGCATTGCGCAAGCTGTCTTGAAACGAGGTGGCGCCTTGCGACTGCATCAGCGCCTGGTTGATGACCGTGACCGATTGCGCGATATCGCGTTGCGCGGTTGCCACCTTTGCTCCGACGGACGATTTGTCGCGGCGGAAATCAGTGCGGATCGCGCTGCCGTCGATCTTGATTGTCGGCAGCGTCGCAGCCGATGCCAGCGCCACGTTCGCTCCGGGGGCGGCAGCCGGGGCCGAGGCCGCGGCGTCTTCGCGGCCAGGGCTGTTCGGAACCGCTCGCGCCGATAACGCTTGGGCATGGGCTGCGAGCGGAAGCGCCGTGGCATGAAGCGCAAGTGCGAGTTGGAGCGCCCTCGCGAGCGGCGTCTTGTTCGGCATATGGAAAAACCCCTGTATCGATGTTTTATCGCCGGCCGTCGAAGCGGCGGGCATGTTTTGCAGGCGGCACGCAGGGCGTCTACCTGAGTTTGATAATGCAAATGAGAATGATTATCGTTACATATTGGGGCGAGAATTTCAAGATAAATCTGAACCGACCGTTCTGGCGAGGTGGGTGGGAAGAGGGCGGCGGGGCGGTCTCCTCTGCCGCCACGTCAAATCGATGGGGTCACGTTTGCTCGAGGAACAACGCGACGTGCGCCGCGATCGACTCGGGTGCGTCTTCGAGGCTGTAGTGACCGGCGCCGACGAGCCGATGCACGGCGGCTTGCGGGAAGGTCTCGTTAAAGAGCGGGAGAAAGTGCGAGGCGTTCAAGGTGCGATCCGCCATGCCCCAGATTGCGAGCGCTGGCATTGCCGCGACGGCGCGGAGGGCTGCTTCGTCGGGTGTTTCGAAGCGGTGCGCTCCGATAGCGAAGCCCTTGGCCCAGCCAATCGCGCCGGCGCAATCGTCGAAGCGGCCGAAGCGCGAGCCGTACGCCCTCAGCCACACATCGTTGATGACCGCATGGTTCTCGAAGCCGTTCAGCTTCAGCGTGCTGAGAATGTTGAACTCGAGCTCGCCCAATACGCCCTCCAGGCGCCCTTGCGATTCGGCCTTCAGGATCCATTGGAACCAAGGGGATTGCCGGGCATTCGCGGTAAGGCGCTCGCCTAGATCCGCTTGTCCGAACGGAGTGGGTCCATTGATCGAAACGATTCGACTGATCCGGCCGGGATGACGCGCGGCCAATCCCATCCCTACGGGGCCGCCGAAGTCGTGCATGACAAGCGTGATGTCGCGCAGATCGAGGCTTAGGACGAAGCGTTCGAGATTGTCGACGTGATCCTGCAGCCAATAGCTGCGGTCGCTCGGCGTCGCGCTTTTGCCGAAGCCCATGTGATCGGGGGCGATGACGCGATACGTTCCACGCAAGGCCGCGATCAGGTGGCGAAACAGATAACCCCACGTCGGCTCGCCGTGCAGACAGAGAACGGGTTCGCCGTCGCGCGGGCCCTCGTCGACGTAATGCATCGAAAACCCCGGCGCGTCGCAGAACTGCGGGGCGTAGGGGAACGTGCCGTCGAACGTATCGTCAGGTCGAATCATCGATGCTCCAGGAACGTGAAAGCGTCAAGGGGCGAGCGCGCAAGGCATGAGCGGCGCGAACGGCGGCGCTGCGCGTTCGTTACGGTTTCAACATGAAACCATTGCATTTGTAGCAGAGGGCGTTTTAAATTGCAACCTGTTGCTTCGATAAGGCTCCGCTCGCAGGCGCTCATCTGGAATCTCTTATGGTCAAGCGAACTTCTCACCAAGACACGCCGTGTGGCGTGGCACGGCCTTTGGATGCGATCGGCGATGGCTGGTCGTTGCTGATCGTGCGGGACGCGTTGGCGGGGCTACGTCGATTCGGTGAATTCCAGGCGAGCTTGGGTTTGGCGAAGAACATCCTGGCGGCGCGGCTGCGCATGCTGGTCGCCCACGGGATCATGGAGGCCGCGCCCGCGTCCGATGGCGGGGCGTACCAGGAGTACGTCTTGACGAAGAAGGGCCGTGGGCTCTTTCCGGTGCTGGTGGCGCTACGTCAGTGGGGCGACGCGTTCTTCTTCGAGCCCGGGGAGCCTCGCGCGCGCCTGCTCGACAGAAAAACGGGCCATCCACTGGAACAGATTGAAGTGCGCTCGCAAGAGGGACGCCCCCTCACGCCCGAAGACACCATCGTGCAATTGCCCCGGGTGTCATGAGCGGTAGCAAGTTCTCACATTTGAAATATGGCGCGTTCGTATCATCTCGCCGATTGACAATGGGCAACGCACCGTTGACCCGAATTCACTCTTACGAGGAGGTAAAAATGAAGACCCTGCTAAAGACGATCGTATTGGCCGCCGTTACGACTGCCGTGCTTGTTCCGGCCATTGCCGAAGCGCATCCGCACAAAGTGTGTCGCTGGGGCCACCATCATCATCGCGTCTGCCGCTGGGTGCGTTGATCGGCAGCGCGCTCCGGTCGCGGTTCAGCCCCGATCGAAGCGCGCGACACATTCATCGAGCGCCGCACGCACTTGCGCCGCCACGCTGGCCCAATCGCCCCGCTGCGGCTGCCGGAACAGACGGACGTTCGGATACCACGGGCTGTCGGTGCGGTCCAGCAGCCAGCGCCAATCGGGCAAATGCGGCAGCATGATCCAAACGGACTAGCCGAGTGCTCCCGCCAAATGCGCGACCGCCGTGTCGACGCAGATGACAAGATCGAGTTCCGCGATCAAGGCCGCAGTATCGGCGAAAGTTTCGATCCCGCCCGATACATCGACCATACGAGCGCTGCTGCGCAACGCTTCCTGATCACATTCGCGCACGTCCTTCACCAGCGACACGAAGGTCGCATCCGCATCGAGAACCGTCGTGCAATCGGCGAGCCGCATCGAACGAAAACGGTCGTTGACATGGCCACGGCTACCGCTCCATGCGAGGCCAACACGCACTCGCCGCGGCGCTTCCGGAATGCGCTTGCGCCACTCGGCGCGCAATGTTGGATCGGCTTGCAGATACGGTTCGGCCGGGACCGGCAGGGCATGGATCTTCAGCGCATGCGGCAAGCTCATCAGCGGACAGTGATAGTCGAACGGCGGGACGACATCGTGTTGGCCGATCACCACGTCCGCTCCCGCAAACCCCATCAGCAGCGGCCGCAGCGGGTCCTGTACGCGTAACACGACGCGGGCGCCCCGGGCGGCGAGCAACGGGACGAAGCGCACGAATTGCAACGTATCGCCAAAGCCCTGCTCGCTATGGACGAGCAGGGTCTTACCTTCCAACGGCGCTTCGCCAAGCCATACCGAATCGCCGAATTCGTGTTGCTGCCCACCGTCGCGCCAGCGCCATTCGTATTCGCGCCAGCCGTGTTCATATTGCCCCAGCAGCAAGTTCGTTTGTGCGCGGTTCGTCCGTGCCCCCGCATCGTTCGGATCGATCTGCAGCGCCTTCTTGAAAGCGCGCAATGCCTCATCGAAACGACGCTGTTCACGCAACGCCACGCCGAGATTCACATAGACGATCGCGTTGCCCGGCTTCAAATCGATGGCCCGGCGGTAGGCGCTGATTTCCTCGTCGAAGCGTCCGAGCAACCCGAGCGTGCGGCCGAGGTTGTAGTGGACCTGCCAGGCGCCGGGACGGATTGCGTGCGCACGCATCAGCATCTGCAACGCGCGTTCGTGCTCGCCCAGTTCGGACAACGATCGACCGGCGGCGAACAGCACGTCGACATCGCGCGGCGTGAGTTGCAGGATCTGCTCGTACAGTTCGACGGCGCGAGCAGGGTGTCCTGCTGCTTGATGTGCTGTGGCCGCGCGGTTCAGGCGCTCCTGATTGAGCGGCGACTGCGCCAAGGCACGATCGAAATAATCTGCTGCCGTGGCAGCATCGCGACGATGAGCGGCGACGTAGCCGAGCCCTTCCAGCGCGTCGCCATTGGAAGGATCAATTTGGATGACGTCGTGCAACAGCTGCGCTGCCGCGTCGAGCCGACCGGCTTGAAAGTGCTGTTGCGCCGCTTCGAGGAGCGCGGCAATCGATGAACTCATCGGACGCGGGCTGGGTGTTGGACAGTTGACGGCAAGCCGGTAATGGGCCCGAGCGACGCTCAGGACGGTGGCGCCTGTGCTTGATCCGCAAACGCGGGCGCGGGCACCGCTGCGCGGCCGTCAGTATACCGTTGGCCCTTGAGCCCTTGAGCCCTTCAGCCCCGTGCCGCGGCATCGAATCACACGACCGTTTCGCGCTCCGGCGTTGCGCTGATCTTGTGCAGCGAGGGATCGGCGCCGTCGAACTCGCTTTCGTCGGGAATGCCGCCTGCCCGCTGCAATCGAATGGCTATCGACCCGCTAACGTGGCTGACTCCCCGCCCGGCGCACGGTGCTGCCGCCGAAGGACCATCCCAGGTTGACGCCCAGACTGGCGAGCACGATCAGCGCGACCCCAAGTCCTTGCAGCGGTGTCAATGCGCGGCCGTACACGAGCCAGTCGACGAGAACCGCCGTCAACGGATAGATGAACTGGAGCACCGCGATCACGGACACCGGCAGCTTCGGGACGGCCCCATAGATGAGCGCGTAGGAGACGCCGGTATGCAAGACCCCGAGCCCGGCCAGCCACCCCCACTGGTGCAGATTCACGTGACCGAGCGCGCCGGATGGCGCCAGCCACGGCAAACTGACGACGCCTACGGCGCATTGGATCATCGTGAGCAGATGGGGCCGCAGCGCGCCGAGCGCTTTCGCGATCAACGTGACACCGGCGTAGAGGACGGAGGCGATCAGCGTGAATCCGATCCCGACGAGATACGCGCGATCTGCCGAAAGCGTGCTCCAGCCGATGCCGGCGGCGAGGGAAAGGCCGACGAAGGCGACGATGATCCATGCCGATTTCGCCACGCCCACGCGCTCGCGAAAGATCGCGGCCCCGAGCAGAATCACCCAGAACGGCTGGACGTGGAACACCACGGTCGCCACTGCAATACCGACACCCTGAAGCGCGCCGAAGAAGAACACCCACTGCGACACCATCAGTACGCCGGACAGCAGTGCCAGGCCCATCAATCGACCGGTAAAACGTTGGCTGCGTAAATAGCCTTTATAGGCGCAGTAGAGCGCCATCGTCGCCAGCCCGAACACGCATCGGTAGAACACCGTCGTGATGGGATCGAGCGCGGCTTGCGCGACGAACACGCCCATCGTCCCCATGAGCACCGCCGCGGCGGAAAATGCGGCCACCCCCTGGCGGGAAGCGTCGGGTCGGGCGATCGAGGTCGGCATGGCGGCTCCTGGAATGGAGCTTCAGTATCCGGGGCTTGCATGTTTCAATCAAACGAATAAAACTTAGAGAACTCATCAGATCGATTTATGAATCACTTATGACGCCAGATTTCGATTCCGACTTGCTCAAGACTTTCATCGCCGCTGCGGAACTCGGCAGTTTTACCAAGGCGGCTCAGGTCGTTTGCCGTTCGCAAGCCGCGGTCAGCATGCAGATCAAGCGGCTGGAGAGTGCGATCGGCACAGCCTTGTTCGTGCGGGACACCCGCAATCTGTCCCTGACCCATGCGGGCGCCACGCTGCTCGAGTACGCGCGCCGCATTCGATCATTGCAAGACGAGGCTTGGGCGGCAGTGGCTCGGCCGGATATCACCGGCGATGTCGTCCTGGGCGCGCCCGACGACTACATTTCCTCCCTGCTGCCGCCGGTGCTGCGCCGGTTTTCGGCGATGTACCCGGCGGTGGATATCACGGTGATCTGCGCGCAAAGCACCGCGCTGGCCCCGATGCTGGAAGAGAACCGCATCGATTTAGCTTTCGTTACCCGTGATCGCAGCCTGCGCTTGAATGGCGACTTCATTCGGCGCGAGCCGGTATGGTGGGTCGGCAAGCCTGATGAGCCGCGGCTCTGGCAAACGCGTCCGCTGCCTGTCGCGCTGTATGAGTCGGGCTGCATGGCGCGCGCAAACACGGTCGCCGCACTTGATCGCGCGGCCGTGCCGTACCGCGCCGCTTACAGCAGCGCCAGCATGCTGGGCTTGCTGGCCGTGGTGGACGCGGGGCTGGCCATCGCGGCACTCGCTCGATGCAGCATTCCCGAGCGCCTTGGCGTGCTGGGCGGGCGATATGGACTGCCTGAGATCGAGCCGCTGGACATCGTGGTGGCGCGCAGTGCCAAATCCAATCGTCCGACTTGCGACTACCTCGCTGCGCAAATGCAGCAGGACCTGAGCCGGCCGATGGAAAGCGAGCGGATGCCGGATGCGATCGTGGTTTAATCGGCATCGCCAATGTTCGCGCTATCGCAAAGCATGGGTTGGCGCTTGTCGAGGAAAAACAATGGGTGGAAAGGGATTGAAAACAGTAGGGGGCTTGCTCTTGGCCGGTTCCTGTTTCGGGGCTTTACCGATGTCCGCGCAGGCGGCTTCCTGCAACCCGCCGCAGTTCGCCGACTATCCCGCGGCGCCGGCGAGCGCGCCGCATTCTGCGGCGGTGCGTCCGCAGCTCACCAGCAAAAAGGCCCGGCTATTCCGCACGGCTATTCGCACTGACTTCTCCGAACCGGCGAACTTTGCGGGACATTATCGCGTGACGATCTGGGGGTGTGGAACGGATTGCCGTGACTTCGCGATCGTCGATAAGCATACCGGGCGCGTTTATACGATGCCGGGGGAAACCGACGTCGGCGGCGTGATGGGTAACGACGATGAGCGTATCGACTTCAAGCCGGACAGCAAACTCTTCATCGTGTCCGGGTGCTTCAATGACGACGAACGCTGTTTGGCCCAGCCGAAAAAATTGTTTTATCTGTGGACGGGTAAAACATTGAGGCTGGTTGGCCAATGCCCGCTGCAAGTTGAAAGATTGACAGCGGAGTAACGCCTTCGACGCGCCGCTGCGCGAAAGACTCAGTCATCTCAGTCATTCATCCATCCACCCGTCCGTTCGCGAATCGGCGAATCCCCGAATCCGGGGCTCCGGTCGATATGGGCTGACATCGGACGGTCATGACCCGCCGATCGAGACGGTTACGCTGACGAAAGCACTCCGTTGGTAGATGATCACCGTTTTCCCCAAGGAGCCTTGCATGATGCTGACGAAGCGAATTCGCGCTGCGCTATTTGGCATAAGCGCGGCGTTACCGCTAGCGCTGAGTGCCGCGCCCGCGGCCGCCGAAGATGTTTCTTTGGGTACCAGCCAATTATGCGGCTTGGATGCAGCGCGTCCTGACCACACCGGCCGCGTGACGGCGGACACGATCCAGGGCAGGAATGGCCCGATCTCCATCGTGCGTTTCGGACACGGTTCGCCGCTGCTGCTGATCACCGGCTATCGGGCGACGCTCGGCGAATGGAACGCGTACTTCCTTGGCGAACTCGCCCGGCATCACGAGGTCATTGCATTCGACAACCGCGGCATCGGTCGTTCGTCAACGCGCCAAGGCCGCTACGGGCCGAACTACGATATTCACGACATGGCCGATGATGCGGCCGATGTCGTCGCGGCGCTCGGTGTTGCGCGGGTGAACGTAGTCGGCTGGTCCATGGGCGGCATGATCGCGCAGCAACTCGCGCTCGATGCGCCTGAGAAGGTGGAATCACTCACGCTGATCACCACCGCGCCGCCAGGGCCGCAAGCCGTGCCGCTGGCCCCCGAGGTGCAGTCGGTGCTCTCCGGTCACGGTCCGAACGCGTTCGTCGACATCATGAAAGTGCTGTTTCCAGCCGACGCCATTGAGGATGCAAAGCGGTGCTTCGTTGCCGATATGTTCGTGCCGCGCGGTTACGCGAATCCGTCTGTGCCCGATACGGTAGCCGCGCAGCAAGCCGGCGCAATGACGAAATGGTTTGCGGATTCCCCCTCCGCCAACGCGCTGCGTCGTTCGCCTGTGCGCACGCTGGTGATTGCGGGTGCTGACGATAGCGTGCTGGCGCAGGCCAACGCGTATCGGCTGCAACAGATCATTCCACGTGCGAGCCTGGATCGGATCGCGGACGCCGGCCATGCGCTCATGTTCAAGTATCCGATCGAACTGGCGCGGCGTATCGATTCATTCGTGGGGCAGTGAGCTACGCCAGCGCGGTGTGACCCGGTTTCCCGCGCAAGCCGCCACCCTCACATAATCGCCCCCAACTGCCAGGGCACGAACTCATTCTGCCCATAGCCATGCTTTTCGCTTTTCGTGCGTTGCCCCGATGCCGTGGCGAGCATGAGTTCGAAGATGGCCGCGCCAACTTCTTCGACGCTCTGCTCGCCGTCCAGGATGGTCCCGCAGTTCAGGTCGATGTCCTCCTGCTGGCGCCGCCATAACGCGCTGTTCGTGCCGAATTTCAACGACGGCGCCGGCGCGCAGCCATAGGCGGAGCCACGTCCGGTCGTAAAGCAGATCAAGTTGGCGCCGCCCGCCACCTGGCCCGTCGCCGATACCGGATCGTAGCCCGGCGTATCCATGAACACGAGCCCGTGCGCGCGCACCGGCTCCGCGTATTCGTACGTCTCGACCAGTGGCGTGGTGCCGCCCTTTGCCACCGCGCCGAGCGACTTCTCGAGGATCGTCGTCAAGCCGCCCGCCTTGTTGCCGGCCGATGGATTGTTGTTCATGTCTGCGTTCATCCGCGCGCAATAGGCTTCCCACCAACGCAGCCGCGCGAGAAGCTTTTCACCGACTTCGCGCGAGGCGGCGCGGCGCGTCAGCAGATGCTCCGCACCGTAAATCTCGGGCGTTTCGGAAAGGATCGCGGTGCCGCCGTGCGCCACCAGACGGTCCACGGCCGAGCCGAGCGCGGGGTTGGCCGTCATCCCCGAATAGCTATCGGAGCCGCCGCATTGGAGGCCCACCATTAAATGGCCCGCCTCCACCGGCTCGCGCGTCACACGGTTGGCTTGGATGAGCAGTTCGCGCACGCGCTCGATGCCTGCAGCCACCGTGCGAGCGGTTCCGCCGGTTTGCTGAATCGTCATCGTCGCAAGCTGTGCGCTGCGTTCGAGATGCTCCGCTTCGACAAGCTCGTCGATCTGGTTTGTCTCGCAGCCGAGCCCGACGATCAGGACCGCAAAGAAATTCGGATGCCGTGCATAGCCGGCGAGCGTGCGCCGCAGCACGGCGATCGGTTCGCCTTCGGCGGCCATCGCGCAGCCCTGTCCGTGCGTCAGCGCGACCACTCCATCCACGTTCGGAAAGGCTTCGAGCGCCTCGGGATGGATGTCCCGGCGAAAATGATCGGCGATCGCGCGTGCGACCGTGGCCGAACAGTTGACCGTAGTCAGGATGCCGACGTAGTTGCGCGTCGCGATGCGGCCGTCCGCGCGACGAATGCCTTGGAACATGGCAGGCTGCGCGGTACGCGGCGTCGCGCGGGCGTCCACGCCGAACGCATAGTCGCGCTCGAACTCGCCCATCGAAAGGTTATGGGTATGGACGTGCTCCCCGCATCGAATCGGGCGGCTCGCGAAGCCGATAATCTGCCCATAGCGCCGTACCGGCGCGCCCGCTGCGACGTCGCGCACGGCGATCTTGTGGCCCGCAGGAATGAGACCGGCGACGCGATGCGCGTGATCGAGCGGCGCGCCGGGCAACAGTTGTTCACGCGCAAGCGCGACGTCGTCGCGTGGATCGAGCAGAATCAACGCGCCGGAAAGCTGCGGCGCAGGCAGCCGGCTGCCGGAGTTCATCGCGGGCCTCCCGCATATGCGCCGCGCACACCGACATAGAGCGAATACACAGACGTGCTTGCCGCGATGAAAAGGCGATTGCGCAGCGGCCCGCCGAAGACGAGGTTCGCCACGGTTTCGGGTACGAGGATCTTGCCGAGCAGCGTACCGTCGGGCGCATAGCAATGAATGCCGTCGCCGGCGCTGGTCCAGACGTTGCCGTGCTCGTCCACACGCATGCCGTCCGGTACGCCCGGCGCGACTTCAGCGAACACGCGCCCGTTGCGCAAGCGGCCGTTTGCATCGACGTCGAACACCCTGATATGGTGCGGGCCGTTCTCGATGTGCGATGCGCCGGAGTCGGCCACATAGAGCCGCGCTTCGTCCGGCGAGAATGCCAAACCGTTCGGCTTCGCGAAGTCGTCGGCCACGCACGCGACCTCTCCGGTGTCCGGCGCGACGCGGTACACATGACAGGCGCCGATTTCGCTCGGCGCGCGATAGCCTTCGTAGTCACTTAGGATGCCGTAATCCGGATCGGTGAACCAGACGGAGCCGTCCGAGTGCACGACCACGTCGTTCGGCGAATTGAATCTGCGGCCATCGTGGCGGTCCGCGATGACGGTGATGCGGCCGTCATGCTCGGTGCGCGTGACGCGGCGCGTGCCGTGCTCGCAGCTCACGAGCCGGCATTCCCGGTCCAGCGTGTTGCCGTTGCTGAAGTTCGCGTTCGTACGGAACACGCCCGTGCCGATGCCGGGCACCCAGCGCATCATGCGGTTATTGGGAATGTCGCTCCAAACGAGAAATTCGGCCGCCGGAAACCAGACGGGTCCCTCGGCCCACATGGAGCCGCCCGCGAGCTTTTCGAATGGCGCGTTCGGTTGAAGCAGCGCGCGAAAACGTGCGTCGTGGACTTCGTATTCGTTGGGATTCATCGTTTTTCCTAAGTCTTTTTAAGTGATTCTCAGCGCGCCGCTCATTGGCGCACTCGGCGTCCGCTCGCGACGACGACAGCGATGATGAGCACGCCATAAACGATCGAACGTATGCCTGCGCCGGCGCCTAGCGCGTTGAGCATGGCATTCGTGAGATAGAGGAACAGCGACGCGCCCCAGACCCCAGCCACGGTGCCTTTGCCTCCCGCGACCTGGGTGCCGCCGATCACGACGACCGCCACGGAGATCAGCATATATTCCACGCCCATATCGAGCGCGGCACCGCCCGACACGGCTGCCAGCAGAAGCCCGGTCAACGCGGCGATGATCGCGGCAAGCACGTACGTCACCCAGCGCACGCGCTCGACTTGCACACCCGCGAGCCATGCGGCCCGCGCGTTCTGGCCGAGCGCCGAAAGAGCGCGGCCGAACACGGTCCGATGCAGTACGAACGCCAGCGCGATCGACAACACCAGCGCGAGCCACGCGATATCGGGGACGCCGATCAGGCGTGCATTCGCGAATGCTTGCAGCGCGTGGGGCGGGGCAGGCATGCCGCGACTCTGCGTGATGGCGATCGACTGCACGATGAAGCTCGACGAGAGCGTGGCGATGATAGGCGGGATGCGAAGCACGCGAATCAGCAGATAGTTCGCCAGGCCCACGAGCAGGCCCACCGTGAGTGCCACGGCTACGCCGAGCAGGATCAAATCGTCGCGGCCTTTCATCAACTGCACGCCCAACACGCCGCTTAGCGCGATCGCGGAAGGCATCGACAAATCGATGTTGCCGGGGCCGGCTGTGATGACGATCATCTGACCGAGACCGACGAGCACCATGAAAACCGCGAACACCAGCGCCGTGACCGCAACGTTGCCGGCGATCGAGAAGCCGAACACGGCGGCGATGACGAACCAGACGAGGAGGGCGCCTGAGAACGACCATAGCCAGGGCGTTTCGAACGAGCGCAGCCGCGCCGCGAAGCCGATGCCCGCGGAAGGTTCGACCGGCGCGCCGCCCGGTGCTTGCACGGCCGGCGCCGTGCGGGTGCTCGAATCGTTGCCGCTCATCGCTGGCCTCCGCGCCGTTGCAGCAGCACGCGCAGGGAGAGCACGATGATCAGGATCGCGCCTTGCATGCCGACCTGCCAATCCGGCGACACATTCAGAAAAGCGAGAAACGAGGCCGCGAGCGTGAGCGTCGCCGCACCCATGACCGCGCCTATCACCGACACGCGTCCGCCAATGAACTCGCCGCCGCCCAGGATGACGGCGGCAATCGACAGCAGCGTGTAGCGCAGCGCGAGATTGGCATCGGCGGATGTCGTCAGGCCGAGCAGGCAGAGCCCCGAGAGCACGCCGAAAATCGCCGCGATACCGTACAGCAGCGCCTTGCCGCGCACGAGCGACCAGCCGAAACGCCGCATCGCGCGCGGGTTGCCGCCCGTGCCGCGCAGTCGCACGCCGAACGAAGAGCGCATCAGCAGAAGATGCACGAGCACGGCGATCACCGTCGACCAGAGGATCGGCGCGGCGACGAAAGGCGTTTGATACCCCATGACCGAGGCCAGCCATGCCGGGCTCGTGCCGCCCGGCGTGGGAAGCAGCAGCACGGCGAGCCCGTTCCAGACGAACGAGAGGCCGAGCGTGACGACGATGGAGGGAATCTGCCGGAATTCGACGAGGGCACCCACGGCCGCATATAGGAACACGCAGCCGGCGAGCGCCGCGAAGCCGAGGAGTGGCCGGTCTGCCAGCAGCGTTGCGCCAATGCAAGCGACGAGACTCACGAAGGGCCCAATCGACAGATCGAGATCGTTTGCGGTGATGATCGCGAGTTGCGCGAGCGTGGCGAGCACGAGCGGTACGGCGAGGTTGAGCAGCAGGCCGATGCCGAAATAGCTGAAGGTGGTGGGCTGCAGAAAGAAGATCGGCACCAGTACCGCGACGAGGGAAAACGCGGGCAGCAGCGCGCGCAGCGTAGCGCGGTCGAGCGTCCAGTTCATGCTTGAGCCTCCTCGAAGTCCGCGAAGCTCGCCGCCAGCAGCGACTGCTCGTTGCATTCGTGGGCGTGCAGCAGTTTCGTCACCCGGCCCGCTCGGAACACGTAGGTTCGGTCGCAGTGCGCGAACTCGTCGTTCTCGGTCGTGTACCAGATGAATGTGCGGCCACGCGCCGCCTCCTCGCGTATGAGCCGGTACAGCTCGCGCTTCGTGCCGATATCCACGCCGCGCGTGGGGTCGTCCATCAGGATCAATTGCGCATCGGATGCCAGCGCGCGTGCAAACAGCACCTTCTGCTGGTTGCCGCCCGACAGCGAGAGAATGCCCGCGCCCGAGGGGGCGCCGCGTATGCCGATGCGCTCGGTCCAGGCGCGGGCGAGCGCGCGCGCCGCACGGCGATCGATCACACGGGGCGGCAGGGCAAACGGCGTTGCGCCGCCGTCCGGTTTGCGCCGCCCGTCGAGCAGCCACCGAATGTCCAGATTTTGCGCGATCGACCATAGTGGAAAGACGCCGTCGCGCGGGCGGTCGCCGGCCACGAACGCCACTTGTTCGCGCCCTTTCGTTGCCGCCTCGTAGATCGTGAGTAGCGCTTCGCTCTGTCCTTGGCCGGCAAGTCCCGCGAAGCCGATGACTTCGCCGTGCGGCGCATCGATTCGCCCTCTGGCGCCGGCCCCGAGCGTCCAGTGGTAGGCGAGCGTCGCGCGAGCATTCGCACTGTCGGTCTCGCGCCGTGTCGCTTGCGCGAGACCGGCATCGAGTTCCTGGCCCATCGCCGCCACGATCGCGTCATGCGTAACCGCCTCGCGCGGCAGGAGCGCCGCGACGCGGCCATCGCGCATCACCAGCACGCGATGCGCCGCGTGCACGATCTCACCGAGCATATGGCTGATCAGAATCGTTGCGATGCCGCGCTCGCCGGCCTTTCCGACGAAAGCGAGCAGCTGCGCGGCGGTATGCGCGTCGAGACTCGAAGTAGGCTCATCGAGGATGACGAGCTTCACGGGATCGCTGACCACGGTGAACGCGCGCGCGATCTCCACCATCTGACGTTGAGTCAACGTGAGGTCGGCGATCAGTTCGTGTCCTTTCAGGCCGTGCCCGGGAAAGATCGCGTCGAGCTGCTCGAGCATGAGGCGCGTGGCGCGGCGCCGCCAGTCATGCCCGCGCAATTCCGGGTGCAGGATCGGCATGTTCTCGGCCACGCTCAGGTTAGCGCATAGCGATAGCTCCTGGAATACGCAGCGCACACCTGCGGCACGGGCCGCATTCGGATCGTAGGCCGTGACTGGGCGGCCCTCGATCGTCATGGTCCCCTCGTCGGGCTGGAATACGCCTGTCAGCACCGCCGTCAGCGTGGATTTGCCAGCGCCGTTGTGGCCGGCGATGCCGACGCATTCACCGGGTCGAAATTCGAAGCAGATATCGGCCAGCGCTTTCACGCGGCCGAACCGCTTGCCGATCCCATCCAGCGCAATCAGCGCTGGCGCCGTGCTTCTCGATTGCGGCTGCGGTTGCGCGGGGGCATGAGCGTCGATCAATTCGTCCTCCCTGCATTTCGTTCGTCCGGCGCCTATGGCAGCAAGCGGCTATTTGGCGTCGACGATCTTCGTCACCTCATCGCGGCTGTACAGCTTGTTGGCGATGCCGCCCGGCGGCGTCTTCGCGAGCACGGCGTCGAGCTCGTCGGCCGTAACGGCCATGAGCGGCATGCGGATATCGTGCGGGAGCTTCTTGCCCGCCAGCAATTGCTGCGTGACCCAGAATGCGAAAGTCGAGCAGCCGGGCGGGATGGTCACGGAGAGCGTCTCATACCCGCCGTTCTTGCGCTGCTGCGCCCACCATGCAAGCTCCTCCTGGCGGTTGCCGAGGATGATGATCGGAGTGGGGCGCCCGGCTTCCTTGATCGCGTTGGCCGCGCCGAAGCCGTCGCCGCCTTGAGCGACGACACCGTCGATCTTCGGCAGAGTGGGCAAGATGCCGGCCACCTGTTTCTGCGCGACCGTCTGCGTCCAGTCGCCGTGCACCGAGCCGACGATCTTCAAGCCCGGATACTTCTTGATTTCGTCGGTGATGCCGCGGTGAATCTCATCATCGACCGATACGCCGGCCAGGCCTCGAATTTCGAGCAGGTTGCCTTTGCCGTTCAGGCGCTTGGCCATGTAGTCGATCTGCATGGCGCCGAGTTGATGGAAGTCGACGGCGATGCGATACGCGCACGGTTCGGTCGCAATGCCGTCGAACGTGACGACGGTGACGCCCGCTGCACAGGCTTGCTTGATCACCCCATTGAGCGCGGTGGGTGAGGCGGCGTCGATGGCGATGGCCTTGTAGCCCTGCAGGATGAGATTCTGGATTTGCTGCGCCTGCTCGGTGGCCTGATTCTCCGCCGTTGTGAACGTGGGCGCTGCCGCGACGATGCCGGACTTGACGGCCGGATCGGCCACCTCGGCCCAGCTTTTCAGCATGGCTTGGCGCCAGCTGTTGCCGGCGTAATTGTTGGACAGCGCGACCTTCATCGCTGCGGTGCTGCCGGCGATCGCGGTTTGCGCCTGGGCGGCGCCATGGGCAACGAGACACAATCCGAGAACTGCAGAAGCGAGGGTCGAACGCACTTGCTGTCTCCTTTTGATCTGTTTGGAACGTCCACGCCCAGTGCGACGATGCGGCACAACTCAAAGAGGCGCACGGGGGGGGCGAGAAGGTCGAGCCGGGTTGACGGCCAGTCTCGGTTGACTAATATACTAGTTGAACGACGACATGGGTGAAGTTTCTGCATGTCGCTCGATGTGATGGTTGCCCGTAGGGTGCGTTGAAACGGCCAATGTATGAGCCGCACGGCCGCCGCCCGTAGAATGATTATTTGATTGGGTAGGTGCCCAAGGCTCATGAAAACCGACCGTAACGATCCCGAGCAGTTCATCGCCCGCGTGCTGCCTCGCGCTACCTCTTTGGACC
>NZ_JBQCDN010000094.1:0-8085 GCF_051961175.1 Trinickia sp.
CTCGAGCATTACACGCAGATCAAATCGGTTCAGGTCGAACTCGGCCCCTACCGGCCCGTGTTCTGAAGGACGAAGGAGAGCGTTCGTGAGTGCCAAGGAATACGACTACATCATCGTCGGTGCGGGGTCCGCGGGCAACGTATTGGCCACGCGGCTCACTGAAGACGCGGATGTCACCGTCTTGCTGCTCGAAGCCGGCGGCCCCGACTATCGCTTCGACTTCCGCACGCAGATGCCAGCCGCCCTCGCCTTTCCGTTACAGGGCCGGCGCTACAACTGGGCCTATGAAACCGAGCCGGAGCCGCATATGGACAACCGCCGCATGGAATGCGGACGCGGCAAAGGTTTGGGTGGGTCCTCGTTGATCAACGGCATGTGCTACATCCGCGGCAACGCCCTCGACTACGATGGCTGGGCTGAAAACAAGGGGCTCGAGAACTGGAGCTACCTCGACTGCCTGCCCTACTTCAAGAAGGCGGAAACGCGCGACGTTGGCCCTAACGCCTATCACGGCGGCGACGGCCCCGTGCACGTCACGACGAGCAAGCCCGGCAACAATCCGCTATTCGGAGCGATGGTGGAAGCCGGCGTGCAGGCCGGCTATCCGCGCACCGACGATCTGAACGGCTATCGGCAAGAGGGCTTCGGGCCGATGGATCGCACCGTCACGGCGCAAGGCCGACGCGCGAGCACCGCGCGCGGCTACCTGGATCAAGCTCGACAGCGATCCAATTTGACGATCGTCACGCACGCGCAGACGGATCGCATTCTGTTCTCGGGCAAGCGTGCAGTTGGCGTCGCGTATCTCCATCACGATACGCAAGTCACGGCGCATGCGCGGCGCGAAGTACTCGTATGTTCGGGAGCGATCGCGTCGCCGCAATTGCTGCAGCGTTCGGGCGTCGGTCCCGGGGAATGGCTGCGCGAACTCGGCGTGCCCATTGTGCTCGATTTGCCGGGCGTCGGCCGTAACCTGCAAGACCATCTCGAGATTTACATGCAGTACGAGTGCAAGGAGCCCGTATCGCTCTATCCGGCGCTGAAGTGGTACAACCAGCCGGCGATCGGATTGGAATGGCTCGTCAATGGCACGGGGATCGGCGCGAGCAATCAATTCGAGGCGGGCGGTTTTGTTCGCACGCGCGACGACGATCCTTGGCCGAACATTCAATACCATTTTCTGCCGATCGCCATTAACTACAACGGATCGAACGCGATCAACATGCACGGCTTTCAGGCGCATATGGGCTCGATGCGCTCGCCGAGCCGCGGCCGGATCAAGCTTCGCTCGCGCGATCCGCGCGCCCATCCGAGCATCCTCTTCAACTACATGGCCGATCCGCTCGATTGGCGCGAGTTTCGTGATGGGATCCGCATTACGCGGGACATCATCGCGCAGCGTGCACTCGATCGATATCGCGGCCGTGAGCTCAGTCCAGGTTCGGCGCTCAAAACGGATGCCGAGCTCGACGCGTTCGTTCGGGCGCATGCGGAGACGGCCTACCACCCGTCCTGCTCGTGTGCGATGGGGTACGACGAGATGTCCGTGGTGGACGCCGAGGGCCGCGTGCATGGTGTCGATGGGCTACGCGTGGTGGATGCGTCGATCATGCCGCGCATCACCACCGGCAATCTGAATGCACCAACGATCATGCTCGCCGAGAAGATCGCCGATCGCATTCGAGGGCGCACGCCGTTGGCACGCGTGGAAGTGCCGTATTACGTGGCGAACGGGACGCCTGCGCGGGCGGGAGCGTCAGGCGCATCGGAGAAGCCGGCGTCCGAACGTTCGCCCGCTCCGGCATCGCCAACGTCTGCCGCATCCATCATCAACTGAACTCATCGACGAGCCCATCATGCCGAATGCCGCTTCCCCGACGCCGTTTCGCGCGAACGCCGCCGCACGCCTCGAACGCCTGCCATTCTCGTCGTATCACCGCACCCTGTTCGTCGTCATCGCACTTGCCTTCTTCTTCGACTCCGTCGATCTAGGCACGATGACATTCGTGCTCGGGTCGATCAAGAGCGAATTCGGTTTGACGACGGCGACGGCCGGGCTCGTCGCCAGCGCAAGCTTTTTCGGCATGGTGGGAGGCGCCGCGGTGGCCGGGCTGCTCGCCGATCGGTTTGGGCGGCGCCCCGTGTTTCAGTGGAGCATGGTGCTGTGGGGCGTGGCCTCGTACCTATGCTCGACGGCGCATAGCGTGGATGCCTTGATTGTCTATCGCATCCTGCTCGGCATCGGCATGGGGATGGAATTTCCCGTTGCTCAAGCCTTGTTGTCGGAATTCGTGCCCACCGCCTCGCGCGGCCGCCTCATTGCGTTGATGGATGGCTTTTGGCCGCTGGGATTCATCACGGCCGGCGTCGTTTCCTACTTCGTTCTACCGAGTTTTGGTTGGCGCACCGTATTTGCATTGCTTGCGCTTCCGGCAGCATTCGTGTTGATCGTGCGGCGAATCGTGCCCGAATCGCCGCGGTGGCTCGAGCATCGCGGCCGGGCGAGCGAAGCGCACTCGGTCCTCTCGTCGATCGAGACCAAAGTCATGCGCGCTTGTCGGATATCGGTTTTGCCGGCCCCGGTGATGGCATTCGATCCGCCGCCGGTGTCGAAAACGCATAGTGCGCTCAGAGAGATCTGGAGTGGCGTCTATCGCACGCGCACGATCATGGTTTGGATCCTGTGGTTCTTCGCGCTGCTCGGTTTCTATGGGCTGACGTCTTGGCTCGGGGCGTTGATGCAACAGTCTGGCCTCGCGGTCGCCAAGTCTGTCCTCTATACGGTTTGGATTTCGTTGGCGGGGATTCCTGGCTTTCTCTGCGCGGCGTGGCTCGTGGAACGCTGGGGGCGTAAGCCGACTTGCGTCGCGTCGCTCGTGGGCGGTGCGGTGATGGCGTATGTGTATGGACAAACCGCGTTGCACGGAGGGAGCGTCGCGCTCGTGATTTGCGCCGGGCTCGGCATGCAGTTCTTCCTGTTCGGAATGTGGGCCGCGCTCTACACCTATACGCCGGAGCTTTACGGCACAGGGGCACGCGCGACTGGATCCGGGTTCGCCTCGGCGATTGGACGGATCGGGTCGCTGATCGGACCTTACGTCGTGGGCGTCGTGCTCCCCACGTTCGGCCAAAGTGGTGTGTTTACGCTCGGCGCTTGTTCGTTTGCGCTAGCCGCCATCGCGGTGGCGGCGATGGGTATCGAGACGAAGGGGCTGGCGCTCGAAGCGCTGGGGCAAGGGGACGAAGCACCAGCCCGGACGGACGGCTATGTCGCCGCGTTCGATGAGGCGAAGTGACTGGCGCGGCTGACTACACGGAGCGTACACGGAACGTTGAGACCGCGCGCACGCTCACTGCGCGGCCATTTCGTGTTCGGCCGCAAGCGCAAGAAAGGCGGAACGTAGCGGGCGCAACCGGCCCACGTCAAGCACGGCTCTTCAGCCACAGCCCGAACTCCTTCATCACCGCCACGACGGGCTGAAGCCGGCGGCCGTCATTCGTCAGCTCGTACTCGACCTTGACCGGTACTTCCGGGAAAACGGTTCGTTTGACGAGGCCCGCGTCTTCGAGTGCGCGTAGGTCAAGCGTCAACATGCGCTGAGAGATGCCAGGTACATCGCGACGCAGTTCGCTGAAGCGCTTCGGGCCGTCGAGCAGATACGACACGAGCAACAAGCGCCAACGGCCACCCAGGAGGCGCATCGCCTCTTCTACCGAACATCCGCTCACACTGCTTTTCATCGAAAAGTTGGGGCCTTGGTATACATTTTGTACCTATATCACAAAATAATGCCTTCTTCCTTTTTTAACGCAGATCCCCGATAGTCGATGCCCATCGCACGTCGTGCGGACTCCGACATTCATTCAAATCTGAAAAAGGATGGGCATGAAGCTTTATTACTCACCCGGAAGTTGCTCGCAGGCGGTTCATATCGTCTTGCGCGAAACCGGACTCGACGCAGAGTTGATTCGGGTCGATCCGCGCAAGCACTTGATCGAAGATGGTCGGGACTTTTATGACGTCGCTGCGCTCGGCTACGTGCCGTTATTGGAACTCGACGACGGCTCTCTCATGCATGAAGGCCCGGTGATCGCGCAATACCTGGCAGACCAGCGCCCGGGCAGCGGACTCGCGCCGGCCAATGGCACGATGGCCCGCTATCGGCTGCAGGAGTGGCTGAACTTCCTGTCCTCGGAAATCCATAAAGGATTCATTCCGCTGCTTTATGCGGCGGCTGCGGGAAAGTACGTCGATACGGCACGGCCAAAACTGAAAAGCCGATTCGAATGGATCGATCGGCAACTGAGCGGCAAGCGCTACCTCATAGGCGAAGCGTTCACCGTAGCCGATGCCTATCTGTTCGCGTTGACCGGTTGGGGCAAGGCTGCGTGGATCAAGTCGGTCTATCACGCCGACATCGATTTGACCTCGCTTGATAACTTGCGCGCATGGTACGACCGAGTTCGAGCCCGGCCGCATGTTCAACAAGTGCTCGCGGCCGAGGGATTGAACGGCTAAAGCCAGATTACGGATCTAGTCCACACGGCGCCAAACCGAAATCGGCACATCGCCGTTCGGCCGCGGCGCCACGCGGTAGCTCAATTCGCCGTCTTTGAGTTCGAAGCTACGCTTCTGCTCTACGTCGAACGCTGGTTTCACTCAGTTGGCTGCGTCAAGCTCGAGGTGACCAGCGCCGATCACCGAGATGCCGCCCATCGCTTTTATGAGCAGGTTTCGCCAGGGACAGGCAGAGGCTTGCCAACAGATCGCTTAACAACAACCAATAGACGTATGAGCCGCCACACTATCGTTCGCGCGCGATGCTAACGATGCCGAAGGATCAATCAGCGTAACGATTGCCTCGCACACCAACTCCGCCCATCGGTGATATTGGCTCGGACCCGGGTGGTAGCGATCCACCGCCATTTCGACAGGATTCGCCGCCCAATTGAGAGAAACATAGCGACGCGCAGCATGTAGCTCAACCCAACGCCGCAGCGCGCTATCCAGCCGAAGCGCATAACGGCCCAGATACCATCGCAACGGATGCGGCGCGGCCGGAAGAATCCGCAACGGCGGCAACCCCGTGACCACCATCCCCATGGCGCCTGTCCGCTCTCGAAGATACTCTTCCAACGCGATGTAATCGCGCAGAAAACCAGCCGGCTTGCGCTGCGACGTTACGTCGTTCGTACCCAGCGCAGTCACGACGTAATCCGCCGGCTCGATTTGGCTGCGCGCCAGCAGCGCCAACGCCTCGCCCGTGTTGACGCCCGACTTGGCGATCAATTGCCAGGCAACCCGGCGCCCCGTGGCAGCCGAAAGCAACCGGGCCACGGGCTGCGCCAAGGCGCGCGCCTGTTCATCGACGCCCACGCCCGCAGCGGAAGAATCGCCCACCACTAAAAGCCGCAAAGGAACGGCGGAGACCCTGCCCTCGCCTTCTACGCCACTGCGAGGCCCCGCCGCCTCCGGCAGCCGAAGCGCGGTGGCCCGCAGCCAGCGCGCCTGGGCAAGCAATACCGGGCCGAGCACGATCTTATAGAGCGTCAACATCGCATTCTTCTGAAAAAAGAACGCGATTGTTCGCCAATCGAAGAACGGCCGTCAAGCGCGCTTCAACTGCTCCCCAACCGGCAGCTTGCGAACACGCGTACCCGTCGCCGCAAAGATGGCATTCGTCACGGCCGGCGCAAGCGCCGCGGTACCCGGCTCGCCGATTCCGCCCGGCGCTTCGTTACTCTGCACCAAATGCACTTCGATCGGCGGCGTCTCATTCATCCGCAGCACGCGATAATCGGTGAAGTTCGATTGCTCGACGCGCCCATCCTTCAACGTAATCTCGCCAAAGAGCACCGCGCTGATGCCGAACACGACACCGCCTTCGATCTGCGCGTCGACCGTCTTCGGGTTCACAGTCATCCCGCAATCGACCGCACACACCACCCGCTTGACGCTCACTTGCCCCTGAGGGTCCACCGCCACATGGGCCACCATCGACAGGTAACTGCCAAACGCATGCATGACCGACACCCCGCGCCCTTCTCCCTTCGGCAGCGGTTCGCCCCAGCCGGCAGCCCGCGCGGCGACATCGAGCACGTTCGCCGCACGCGGCGATTTATCTTTCAGCAAATCGCGCCGGTATTGCACGGGGTCGGCATGTGCTTGCCCGGCAAGCTCGTCGACAAAGCTTTCCACGACGAAGGTGCCTCGCGTCGCACCCACGCCGCGCCAAAATGCCGTCGGTACCGTACGCGGCTCTTGCCGTACATAGTCGACCGTCTGATTCGGTATCGCGTACGGCAATTCGGCGGCCACTTCCACGGCATCGGCATCGACACCGTTTTGCACCGCGCCCGGCGCAAAGCGCGAGAGGATCGACGAACCGACGATGCGATGCTGCCACGCAACGGGCAGCCCGTTCGCGTCGAGCCCAGCCGAAAGGCGGTCGTAGTAGTACGGCCGATACATATCGTGCTGAACGTCCTCTTCGCGTGTCCAGAACACTTTGACAGGTGCATCGACTTGCTTTCCGATCTCGAGCGCCTGCACGATCATGTCGACCTCGAGCCGCCGCCCAAACCCTCCGCCGATCAAATGGTTGTGCACCACGATCTTCTCGAGCGGCAAACCCGTTACCTTCTGGCCCGCTTGTGCGGCGAATCCGGGTACCTGCGTTCCCACCCAGATGTCGCAGCCGTCACGCCGCACATGCACGGTGCAGTTCATCGGTTCCATCGTCGCATGCGCGAGAAACGGTTGTTCATACACCGCATCGACGCGATGCTTAGCCGCACCGATCGCTTTCGCCGCGTCTCCTTCCCGATGCGCCACCGCGCCGTCTTTCTTCGCGGCGGCAGCGGCAAGATCGTCGACGATATCTTTCGTCGAAAGCGTGGCGCCTTCGCCTCCGTTCCACTTGATATCGAGTGCAGCCGCCCCGCTCTTCGCTGCCCACGTGTGATCGCCCACCACCGCAACGGCATGAGTCAGCTTGACCACCTGCCGAACGCCTCGAATTTTCTTGGCATTCGTTTCGTCGACGCTGACGAGCGTTCCACCCAGCACAGGGCAATGCACGATCGCGGCGTAGCGCATACCGGGCACATGCGTATCAAATCCAAAATGGGCAGACCCGTCTACCTTTTGCGGCGAATCGAGGCGGTTCGTCGGCTTGCCTACGAGCGTGAATTCCTTCGCGCTCTTCAGCTTGATGTCTGTCGGTACCGGCAGCTTCGCCGCCACATCGACGAGTTCCCCGTAACCGATACTGCGCCCCGACGCGGTATGCACGATCGCGCCTTGCTGTGCGCAGCAGGCCACCGTATCGACTTTCCAACGCTGGGCCGCGGCTGCGACCAGCAGCGCCCGCGCGGTCGCGCCCGCTTGCCGCATCGGCTGCCACGCATAACGGATCGATGTCGAGCCGCCTGTGATTTGCCCGCCACCCAGCAACGGATCGCCATACAGCTTGGCATTCGGCGGCGCGTGGTCGAGCGCCACCTGATCGAGCGGCACTTCGAGTTCTTCGGCGATCAGCATCGGTATCGCCGTATAAACGCCCTGTCCCATCTCGACCTTCGGCATGATCAGCGTCACGCTACCCTGGCGATCGATACGGATGAAAGCGTTCGGTGCCAGCGTACCCGCTTGCGCTGACGGCGAAGCATCACTGATCTTCACGCCGCGCACACCGTTACCGGCACGCTGCGCAGCCGCGGCCGGCACGCTGAAGCCGAGCAGCAATCCGCCGCCCACGGCCGCACCGACCGTCACCCCAAACTTGAGGAAAGTCCGGCGCGAAACCTCGGCGCCGTTCGATTCGAGGGCATGGCCCGCTTCGAGAAGACCTTGCGACATGTCAGGCCCCCTTCGCGGCATGCTTGATCGCCGCGCGAATACGGTTGTAGGTGCCGCAGCGGCAAATGTTGCCCGACATGGCCGCATCGATATCGGCATCGCTCGGATCGGGATTCGTCGCGAGCAGCGAGGCGGCCGACATCACCTGCCCCGATTGGCAATATCCGCATTGCACGACGTCGATCGTCCGCCATGCCTCTTGCACCTTGCGGCCGGCAGGCGTT
>NZ_JBQCDN010000095.1:0-15757 GCF_051961175.1 Trinickia sp.
CTTGACGATGATCAACGATGTCGATCCGGGCTTCGACCTGTGCTCGAGCACGACCGATCAAGCCATGATGACGGGCAAGAACATCGGCGATCTGCTCAACGCGAAGAGCGTCACGTGGGGCGGCTTCATGGGCGGCTTCAATCTGTCGACGACGAACAGCAACGGCACGACGGGCTGCAAGCGCAGCACAATGTCCACTGTGGTCGGCGCCGCGACGGCCGACTACATCCCGCACCACAACTGGTTCCAGTACTACCTATCGACGTCGAACCCGAACCACCTGCGTCCGACATCGACGGCCGCGATCGGCTATACCACGGTGCCGAACACCACCACCGTCGATCCGGCCAACCACGAATACGACATCAACGATTTCTTCACGGCTGTCAGCGCCGGCAATTACCCGTCGGTCAGCTTCCTGAAGGCCCCGGCCTATCAGGACGGCCACGCGGGCTATTCGGATCCGCTCGACGAGCAAGCGTTCGTGACGAAGGTCGTGAACTTCCTCGAACAACAGCCCGACTGGAAGAGCACCGCCGTGATCGTCGCGTGGGATGACTCGGACGGCTGGTACGACCATCAATTCCAATCGCCGACGTCGGCCTCGTTCTCGAGCGCCGATCAACTGAACGGCAGCGCGATCTGCGGCACCGGCACGCAACCGGCCGGCCTGAACGGTCGACCCGTGAACGGCCGCTGCGGCCCCGGCACGCGCCTGCCGTTCCTCGTGATCTCGCCGTACGCGAAGCAGAACTACGTGGACCATACGCTGATCACGCAAGCGTCGATCGTGCGCTTTATCGAAGATAACTGGCTCGGCGGCCAACGTATCGGCGGCGGTTCGTTCGACGCCACGGCGGGCAGCATCAACGGCCTGTTCAACTTCTCGGCCGCACCGCACACGACGCCGCTGTATCTCGACCCGACGCTGGGCACACCAGTCAGCACGCCGCCGCAAAGCTGATCGCTCTGACCGGCCAGCGCACGACGCCCTGCGCGGGTTCGACGGTGAATCCCACAGCCCGGCAACGGGCTGTGGCTTTTTATCAGATCGCAGGCCACGCCTCATTCCCGACACGATGCAGCCGCTCGATTCCGCCTTGCCGCCCCCACCCGCCGACCGCGGCAAACCGCCCCCGCGCCGTCGATCATTCGCCCGTATTGCGGCACTCGGCGCGGCGCTGGCCGCGGCCGGCTGCTGCGCCTGGGCGCTCGCCTATCCCGAACGGATGCCCGCCGCCATCGGGGATATCGTGGCGCAATGGACGGGGGCCAATCCGCACCCTGTCCACCTCGAGCGGCCATCGGTCGCACCGCTCAGCGCCATGGCGCAGCTCGGCAAGCAGATCTTCTTTGATCCGAACCTTTCGGCGTCGGGCAAACTTTCGTGCGCGTCGTGTCACAGCCCCGCGCATGCTTACGGGCCGCCGAATGCGCTGCCGGTTCAGCTCGGCGGAGCGTCGCTGACGCTGCAAGGCGATCGCCCCCCGCCCACCCTGATGTATTTGTATCGGCAACCGAACTTCAGCATCGGACCGGATACGGCCGACGCCGACGAGCAGGCCAACTTCGCACAAGAAGCCGCGGCCGCATCGGGCGCCGCCCGCGCGCAAAAGACGGCCGGCGTCGCGCCCGCCGCTCCCGCGATGGTGCCGCAAGGCGGCATGTTCTGGGACGGCCGTGCCGATACGCTGCAAGCGCAAGCGTTGGGGCCGCTGATGAACCCGGTTGAAATGGCGAACACGAGCGAGGCGGACGTCGCACGCAAGTTCGCCAGCGGCACGTATCGCAACGCGTTCCTCCAACTCTTCGGCTCACGCATCTTCAGCGATCCGCGCCTGTTATTGTCCGAAGCGATGTTCGCGGTCGCGCGTTACCAGGTGGAGGATCCTTCGTTCCATCCGTACACGAGCAAATACGATTACTGGCTTGAAGGGCGCGCGCGTTTGACGCGTGCCGAATGGCACGGCCTGCAGCTCTTCAACGATCCGAAGAAGGCCAATTGCGCGGGCTGCCACCTATCGAAGCCGTCGCCCGACGGGCTGCCCCCGATGTTCACCGATTATCAATATGAGGCGCTCGGTGTGCCGCGCAACAACGCGCTTGCGGTCAATCGCAGCGCAAGCTATTACGACCTAGGTCTATGCGGCCCCTATCGCACCGACTTGGCCGCGCAAACGCAGTATTGCGGCATGTTCCTCACGCCGACGTTGCGCAATGCGGCTACACGCCACGTGTTTTTCCATAACGGCGTGTATCACTCGCTGGATGACGTCATGAAGTTCTATAACCTGCGCGACATCGAGCCGAACAAGATTTATCCGCACGATGCGCAAGGCCACGTCTTGGAATACGACGATCTGCCGGCGAAGTATCGGGCCAACATCGACAAGAGCGATGCGCCGTTCGATCGCAACCCGGGCGATACGCCTTCGATGACGGACGACGACATCAAGGACATCATCGCCTTCCTGCATACGCTGACGGACGGCTATCAGCCGAGCGGCAGCACGCACTGATCCGCGGAGACCCACCGCTGAACGCTGAACGCCTCGCCGACGCGAGGCGATAAAAAACCCGCAGAGGCATGACCTTTGCGGGTTTTTTGTTTGCTTGAGCGAACGACTTAGCCTGCGGCCGCGTCCTTCAGCTTCTTCAGCGCACGTGCCTTGATGCGCACGCTGGCCGGCTTGGCCGGAAACCAACGCTCTTCACCCGAGAACGGATCCTTGCCGAAGCGCTTCTTCTTCGCCGGCACAGCTTGCACGACGATCTTCAGCAGGCCCGACAGCGTGAACTCGCCGGCACCCTTCTTGTGCACCGAGCCGAGGATCGTGTCTTCGAGCGCGGCGAGCACAGCCTTGACGGACTTCGGCTCGACAGCCGAGCGTTCCGCGAGGTGAGCAGCCAGCGAGGCCTTCGTGAAGGTGTCCTTGATCGGCGACGGAGCGCCGGACGCCTTCACGGCGACCTTCTTAGCCGCGGCAGTCTTCGCGGGAGCAGCTTTCTTCGCGGCAACTTTCTTTGCCGGTGCGGCAGCAGCCTTTTTCGCAACCTTCTTTGCGGAAGTAACCATGTTTCTCCTACCTGTTGGTCGTTGAACGCACGAAGGGCGCACGACGTGCGCCGCTTCAACGCCGGATTCTACAAGCGCCGCGCGGCTTCATGCATCTAATTTGTGTTTCGAGCGCGTATTTACAGGGGGATTTGTTGCGCGGCGCCGACTATCGAGGCGATTCCTAGGGCCCGTCGTCGATCGGCGAGTGCCGTCGACGACGGTGACACAGGGTTTATCCGAAGGGGACGTCACCCGAGATTAGAGCGGATCAGCCCGGCAAATTCAGGCCAATCCGAGCGCGGGATCGCTCATGCTGGGGCGGCCGGTTTCGACGTGACCCGCCAGCATGCGCACGAACAGCGGATCGGTGTCGACCGTCACGTGAAAATCGTACCAGGCGTGCTGAGTACGCAAATCGACATACAGGTCCACACTTTCGCCACCCGCGACCCGGTGCGTCACGCTCTTTCCGGTGTACGCGTTGGTGGTCGTGAACTCGCACGCCACGGTGCCCATGTTTTGCAGGCGCAGTTCGATATTGCCGTTCGCCACGTCGTAAGACTCGACCACGTCCGGCACGGCCACGCCCGCACTCCACCCATGCGCCGCAACCGCACGGCCCGCAAAACGACGGGCAAACCCGTTCGGTCCGTGCACGGCGAAATCGTAGCTGCCGTCCAAATTCAGCGCGAACTCATCAACGAGATGCTTGTGCGGCTCGACCGTATAAGCACGCGGGGCATCGGCACTGTGCGCCTTGTACACGTGGAAGGCGGCGCCCGCATGCCCCGTATTCGTCAACTTCAGGCGCAATTGAGCTTGCCCGGCGTCGGCATGGGCACGGACGAACAGCTCGTAGGGCAGCGCGCGTGCCGGGCGTACCCCCGGTTCCTGCTGCGGTTTGGCTTGCACGAGCGGCGGGAGCGGCACGTAATCGGGATGCCGTTGCTGATCGGGCGGCACATACGCGCTCGTGCCAGGCAACGCCGGGAACGCCGCATTGGGATTCGCGAAATCGAATGCCCGCGTCAAATCACCGCAAACCGCCTTGCGCCAAGGCGTGATATTCGCTTCGCACAGGTTATATTCGTGACCGAACCGGCGCGCGATAAAGCGGATGATCGAGGTGTGGTCGAAGGTTTCCGAGCACACCCATCCGCCCTTCGACCAGGGCGATACCACGATCATCGGCACGCGCGGTCCAAGGCCGAACGGGCCAGCCGGGTACGTCGCGTTACCGGCGAAATACTCGTTCGTCGTCTCCACGGTCGAGCGCCCCGTCTCTTTCGACCAAGGCGCGAACGGCGGTGCCACGTGATCGAAGAAGCCGTCGTTTTCGTCGTAGGTGATCAAGACCGCCGTCTTGCTCCACAGCGCCGGATTCGACGTGAGCACCTGCAGCACCTGATCGACGTACCAGGCGCCGTAATTGGCGGGCCAGTTCGGATGCTCCGAATAGGCCTCGGGCGCCACGATCCACGATACCTGCGGCAGCGTGCCGTTTTGCACATCCTGCTTCAGCATGTCGAAATAGCCGCCGCTCACCGCGACGTTCGTGCCCGTGCGCGCCCGTTCGTAGAGCGGATCGCCCGGTTGCGCGTTCCGATATTGATTGAAGTAGAGCAGCGAGTTATCGCCGTAGTTGCCGATGTAGGCGTTTTGCGTCCAGCCCCACGAGCCCGCCGCGTTCAGGCCCGTGCCAATGTCCTGATAGATCTTCCACGAGATGCCGGCCGCTTGCAGCACCTCCGGATAGGTCGACCAGCCATAGCCGGCTTCGGCGTTGTCGATGACGGGGCCACCGCCCTTGCCGTCATTGCCCACCCAGCCCGTCCACATGTAGTAGCGATTCGGATCGGTCGGCGTCATGCCCGAACAGTGATAGGCGTCGCAGATCGTGAAGGCGTCGGCGAGCTGATAGTGGAACGGAATGTCCTGGCGCGTGAGGTAGGCCATCGTCGTCGTGCCTTTCGCGCTCACCCATTGGTCGTAGCGGCCGCCGTTCCAGGCGTTGTGCGTCGTCGTCCAGTCGTGGGGCAAGTCCTGCAGGAATTGCATGCCAAGGTCCGGGGCGCTCGGCCGGAACGGCAGGACTTGGCCCGTGTCCGCCAGCACGGGCTGCTGCCAGACGCTGTTGCCGTTCGGCAAGCGGATCGCACGTCGGTCGCCATAGCCGCGCACGCCGCGCAGCGTACCGAAGTAATGGTCGAACGAGCGGTTCTCCTGCATGAGGATCACGATATGCTCGATGTCGTGGATACTGCGCGTCGCATCGTTCGCGGGAATCGCGAGCGCGTTGCGAATGCCGGCGGGCAACGCGCCCATCGCGGCGGCTGCGCCTGCCGCTTGAGCGGCGGCGCGCAGAAAATCACGGCGGCTTGTCGATGTCATATTGAATTCGTGTTTCGGACGAAGGAATGGAACGGAAGACGGCGCCGCCAAAGCGACGCACGTCGGCGCACTACGGCAAAACGACAACGAACGACGAGAAGCGCAACGGACAGCAGGACAACACGGCGAAAGCGAGCGAGGCACGCGGCCTTGCGGCAACCGCGGCGTTGCAGGCACAACAGCGGAACAACGAGGAAACGAACGATTCAGTCGGCGGTATGCATGACGGGCGGCAGCAGCGCATCGGATGCGGCGTGGGTGGGCGTCCCGTCGGAGGTGTCGAACCGCTGTGCACGAGCGCTGGCCGCCGGCGCGGCAGCGTCGCGTGTGCCGGGCAGCATCGACGTCGCATCGGCCTGCGCGTGGGTGTCGAGATCGTCGTGAGCGTCGTGAGCGCCGTCGCATCCCGTCGCGAGCGCGCAGGCCATAGCGACGGCCACCGCCGCGAGCACCCTGTATCCGCGGGTCGCGAGCGGGGCGCCGACTGACAAACGTTTGCTGTGCGGAGAATGACCCACCCGCGATCGTCGCTCGATCATCGCCACACGATGCTCCTCATCGAAAACGCATTCGCTACGGCCGACGCCGCTTCATGCGCGGCACCGGACTGAACGGCCGTCCAGCATAGGAAGGAATCGTGTCTGCTTGATGAATCGGAATGCGGGACCGGCGGGCAGGCGAACGGATGCGCGCGACACGTGCCGGGCGCGAGAGGCAAGGGAAGCGGCCCGGTGGAGGCGCGCCGCTTCTCCCTTAATGCGACGACGGAGCGAGATGGCCCACGTAATCGCGCAGGTACGAATCGAAGGCCGATCCGATCTCGGGGTGCCGCAAGGCGAATTCGACCGTCGCTTTCAGATAGCCGAGCTTGCTGCCGCAATCGAACCGCTGACCGTAGTACCGGTACGCCAGCACCTGTTCTTCGGCCAGCAGCGCATGCAGCGCATCGGTCAATTGCAATTCGCCCTGCACGGAAGGCTCCAACCGCCGCAGATGCTGAAAGATGCTCGGCATCAGGACATAGCGGCCCACCACACCGAGATTCGACGGCGCAGCCTCGGGAGAGGGCTTTTCGACGATGCCGGACAGCTTGAAGATGTCCTCCTCCCACTCGCGGCCTTCGACGATGCCATATGACCGGGTCTCTTCACGCGCGATCGCTTCGACGCCGATGATCGTGCTGTGATAGTGATTGAAGACGTCGATCATCTGCTTCATCACGGGCTGGGCCCCGTGCAGCAGATCGTCGGCCAGGATCACCGCGAACGGGCTATCGGCAACGAGCTTTTCCGCGCACATCACCGCATGACCGAGCCCCCGCGCGGCCGGCTGGCGCACGTAGAAGCAATCGACATGGCTCGGCTTGATCCCGCGCACCAAATCGAGCAGTTTCTCCTTGCCGCGCGCCTCCAGCTCGGCCTCGATCTCATAGGACGTGTCGAAATGATCCTCGATCGCCCGTTTGCTGCGGCCTGTCACGAAGATGAGTTCGGTAATGCCCGCTGCAATCGCCTCCTCAACCGCATACTGGATCAACGGTTTATCGACGACGGGCAGCATCTCCTTGGGGCTCGCCTTGGTGGCTGGGAGGAACCGTGTGCCCAGTCCCGCCACTGGAAACACCGCTTTAGTGACTTTCAACATCGTTCGTTCCCTTGGGGTAATTGTTAGTTGTTATCGCAGTCGCCGCGCGAGCCCATCCCGAGCCGCGCGCCGCGCCATACGATCGAACGCGATCAATCGCACGCTACCAATACAAAACGCCGGTCGCTACGTGGCACATTGTGCGACGCGCATTGTTGACTCGAACCCGCCGAAAAACAGCTATCTATTCAAATAGTGGGTTTCTTGTGTCGCCTGTACGCTGCGAGCGACATGGATTGACGAACGGCGCACGCCAGCGCTTGTCCGCGCGGCCTGCGCCGTTCATTCGCACACCGCTGCGATGGCGGTATGCGCCCGCGAAACTCAGCGGGCCCCGCGCATGGCAGCCTGCGCGAGAATGGTCGATACGCTCTCGATCTGCTTGCGCAGCAGGGACGATTGAGACTTCGCCGGCTCGTCACCGCGTGGTGCCCGCGGCGCTTCATCCACGACATCGATGCGCAATCGTGGTGCTTTCGTAAACGCCTCGAACGCGTGTTTCGAAGCCGCGCTGTCGGCAATCGCGCGGTCGAGCGCCACGCGTGCGCACCACTTCAATGCGAGGCGCTGAAGTCTTCCGACCGGATCGGCGCCCACGCTCTGACGCAAGTGCCATACCACCGGACGCCGGACGATCATGCCGGCCAGCGCGCCGACGAGCATCGTGCGCGGCGTATTGGCATAGATGACGTCGACATGGCGCGCGCGTTTGACCGTCTCGCGTACGAGCGACGCGAGACCGGAGAGCGTGCGTGACTTCGGCGGGTTGGCGTGCCCTGTCACGCCGTAAAGCGCAGGCGCATCGAGGACATCGACGGCGACGCCGGCTTCCTCGAGTGCAAGACGGAACGGACCGTCGTCGAACAGCACGACTTCGACCGATTCCCTCAGATGACTCGCGACGTTCAGCAGCGAAAGTTCCGCATCGTCGAGCCCGCCGCTTTGATCGAGTGCGAGCACGCGCACCGCCCCGGGCGGCCGCATCGGCGAACCATCGCCCTCGCTGTCCGACTCGGACGCACCGTTACCGTGCTTCGTCGCCCCGGGCATGACCTGTTCGACGAAGCCCATGAAACGCTCGCGAAACGTCTCGATGGAAAAACGCTCGGCATTCAAACGGCAGTCCCGCGCCGAAAATCGATGCGCATTCTTCTCGAACTCGCGCACGGCGCCCACGATTGAGGGCACGGTTTGCTCCCGGAAGAAGACCCCTGTCGGGTGCGCATCGCCCAACTCACGGACTGTTTCAAGCACTCCGCCTTTGCCGAATGCGATGACGGGCGTGCCGCATGCCTGCGCCTCGACGGGCGCGATGCCGAAGTCTTCCTCCGCGGCGAAAACGAACGCCTTCGCCCGACGCATATGGTCGTGAAGGGCGGCGAACGGCTGATACCCGAGGATTTCGATGTTCGGTCCTGCCTTGGCGCGGATCGCCTTCATTTCGGGCCCGTCGCCAATCACGACCAGACGCTTGCCGGGCATCCGCGAAAACGCTTCGACGATCAGGTCGATCTTCTTGTACGGCACCATGCGCGAGGCCGTGAGGTAGAACTCCTCCTTGTCTTCGCCGACGAGGAACGAATGAACATCGACGGGCGGAAAGATCACACGGGAGTCACGGTGATAAACCTTTCTGATGCGACGTGCGATGAATTGGGAATTGGCGACGAAATGATCGACGGAATTGGATGTGCGCGTGTCCCAATTGCGGATGTAGTGCAATACCACGCGCGCCATGGCCGAGCGTAGGCCTGTCGTCAGATTCGATTGTTGGAGATACTGGTGCTGCAGATCCCAGGCGTAGCGAATCGGCGAGTGCACGTAGCTGACGTGAACTTGATCCGGGCCCGTCAGTACGCCCTTGGCGACGGCATGGCTGCTCGAAATGACGAGGTCGTAGCCGCTCAGGTCCAGTTGTTCGATCGCGAGCGGCATCAGCGGCAGGTAGGCGCGATACTTCTTCCGAGCGAGCGGCAGCCGCTGAATGAACGAGGTCGTCGCATGCTTGCCGTGCAAGAACTTGCGATCCTCGATGAAATCCACCAAGCTGAAGATCTCCGCCTGGGGAAAACAGGCGATCATCTGCTCGAGCACACGCTCGGCGCCCGCGTAGGTGACGAGCCAATCGTGCACGATCGCCACGCGGGGCGCGCGCTCGCTCGGCGCCCGCTGCGGGGCCGGGTGGGGCACACGCTGTTTCTGTCGATCCAGCGTGGCGGCGTCTGCGAAAATATCGTGGCTCATGTGCTTCTCCTCTAGGGGCACTAGCCTACGAACAAAGTATTCCAGGTAAAGACCGAAATTATTTCAAAAAAATGCAGAGGCCCGCTCGGACAGCCCTGTGAGGGGCATGGGCATGTTTGTTTCCGGCTTTCCGATCGCCTTTTTGTTCGGTTTTTTCAAGCGCATCGCGGGGGCGGTCCGACGCATCGACAGCCGTTCGAAAGGCCGCGGCATCCTGTCGAAATTACAGTACTTGTAAAAGCTGCCGCCGCTTTTGCACTCAGTGTCCTGCGGAGGGCGGGCTGCCCGGCTGCGGTGCCGGCCGCCGCAGCAGCAGCGCGAGCGGCATGCACGTCAAGAGTGCAATGGCCAGAAGATAAAATGTTTCGGAAAACGTCATCACGGCCGCCTGCTGCTGGATTTGCCCGGCCAACTGCGCGAGGGCTTGCATCTTCGCGTAGGCGGCGTCGCCGGTTCGCGCGAGCCAGGTGGCCGCGCCTCCTGCCATTCGCTCCTGACCGATCAGCGAATTGGCCGTCACCGATTCGCGCAGCGTCGCGATATGAAACGCGTTGCGACGATCGATGACGACGCCGATCACAGCAAGTCCCATCGAGCCCCCAAGATTACGCGCCATGTTGTACAGGCCCGCCGCATCGGCCGAGTCTTCCCTCGACACCGCCGCCATCGACGCCTGATTGAGCGGCATCATGGCCAGCATCTGCCCGACGCCGCGCAGCAGTTGCGACCAGACGAAATCGTGTCCGGTGCTTTGCGCGGTGAGGCCTGTATCGAGGAAGCAACTGACGATGTAAAAACCGAGGCCGCCCACCACCATCAACCGAAAATCGACCTTATTAAGCAGGCGCGGCAGCACCGGCATCATCAAGAACGCCGGCGCGCCGGACAGCAGCATGATGTTGCCCGCTTGCTCGGCGTTGTAGCCGGAGATGAGACTCAAGAACTGCGGCACGAGATAAGAGATGCCATAAATCGCCGCGCCCACGGCGGAGACGATCACGATGACGCTCGCGTAACGCGCATTGCGCAGCAGCGACAGCCGGATGATCGGTTTGGCCGCGACGAACTGCGAGATGCCGATCAGAACGAAGCCGAGCAACGCGACGGCCGAGAACATCACGATTTCGGTCGACTCGAACCATTGCTCGCGCTGCCCTTCCTCGAGCACGAGCGTGAGTGAACTGAGGCCGATCGACAGGCCGACGATGCCGACCCAATCCGCGTTGATGAATTCGTGCCAATGCGGCGGACTGGAAGGCAGCCCGGCCATCAGTAGCGAGACCAGGGCGAGACAGACGGGCAAATTGATGAAAAAGCACCATTTCCACGACACGTTCTCGGCCAGCCATCCGCCCAGCACCGGCCCGAGCAGCGGCCCGAGCAAGACAATGAGCCCGAAGATCGTCATGCCGACGGCCAACTGCGTGCGGGGCAGCCGCGTGCGGATGATCGTCTGCGCCGTTGGAATCATCGCGCCGCCCGTGAACCCTTGGCCCACTCGGCCGATGATCATCCACTGGAGCGAGTGCGATGCGCCGCAAATCATCGAAAACGCCATGAACAACGCGGCGTTCGTCAGCAGGAAATTGCGCAGCCCGAACACGCGCGTGAGCCACGCCGCGAGCGGGATCATGACGATCTCCGACATCAGGTAACCCGTCGAAATCCAAGTGCCTTCGGTGCCCGTCGCGCCGACGGAACCCTGAATTTGCGGCAGGGCCGAGTTCGTGATCGAAATGTCGAGCGTCGCCATCAAGGCACCCAGCGAGCCGGCTGCCACCGCGACCCAATCGCTGGCATGCGCCCGCTCGGGATGCGCCGGCGCACCCGCGGCGCCCGCCTGCGAAGCGGCGTCAGCCATGTGCGTTCTCGGCGGCGAGATGCCGATCGTCGTCGCGCGCCGTGCGCGTATCGACATCGACCGTCACCGACAGGCCCGGCAGCAGCAAGGCGCGCGTTTGCGGGCCGGCGTCGACGCGAATCCGTACCGGTACGCGCTGCACGATTTTCGTGAAGTTGCCCGTTGCGTTCTCCGGCGGGAGCAACGCGAATTGCGCACCGGTACCCGGCGAGAAGCTATCGACGACGCCATGCAAATCGATGCCGCGCAGCGCGTCGACATGCAGCGTAGCCTTCTGGCCCGGGCGCATATGACCGATCTGCGTTTCCTTGAAATTCGCTTCGAGATAGATGCTTTGCACCGGCACCACCGTCAATAAACGCGTACCGGGCTGCACGTATTGGCCGACGCGCACCGAACGATCACCGATGCGGCCAGCGGTCGAGCTATAGAGCGTCGTGTCGTTCACGTCGAGCTGCGCCTGACGCAAGCTGGCGCGCGCCGCTTCCACCTGGGCTCGGGCCTGGGCGATCTGTGCCGTCGTGGCATCGATCTGCGTTTGCGCCGAACGCACGGCCGCGGCGTTGGCCGCAACCGTGGCGCGCGCTTGGTCGCGCGTGCTGACGAGGCTGGCGAGCCGTTCCTTCGTCTCGGCACCGGCCGCCGTGAGCGGTGCATAGCGCACGACGTCGTCTTGCGCATGCCGCGCGACGACTTGGGCCACTTGCGCCTGGGCCTGCGCTTGCACGACGGCCGCCTGCTGCTGCTTCAGATCGGCTTGTGCCCGCGCAAGATCGGCTTCCCGCGCATCCACGGTCGCTTGCGCCTGCGCGAGCGATGCTTCGTACTGCCGGCTATCGAGGCGCACGAGCGGCGCACCGGCTGCAACAGCCTGGTTGTCGCTCACATAGACCTGTGTGACGTAGCCGCTCACCTTCGGGGCGATGGTCACGCTATCGGCTTGCAGATACGCGTCGTCGGTACTTTCGATGAAACGCGCGACCGTCCACCAATGCGCGAACCATCCGATGCCGGCCAGGAGCGCGACGATCACGACGCCGATCACCCAGCCGCGATTGCGCGCCCGGCGCGGGGCGCCGCCGCCTGCGTCTTGCTGCGTGTCGCCGTGGGGTGGCCGCACCTCGATTGTCGTTGCCATGATTCCGGAGTCCTGCCTACCGAGAGAGGGGTGAAATGTCGCACAATTATTCCAGTTGGAAAAAATGTGTCAAGTGATATATTTCTGGCGGTCACCCCTGCTGTAACCGTTAGAAAGGATCGAATGCCATGACCGAGACGAAGCGCCCTCGCCGTTCCACCGAAGGGGGTTATGCGCGCGGCGAAGAGACACGCCTTCGTATCATCCGTTCGGCGATCGAGCTGTTCGGGGAGCATGGATTCGTCGCAGCTTCGACTCGCGACATCGCGGCGCACGCGGGGGTGAACGCGCCGGCCCTGCAGTACTACTTCGAAAACAAGGACGGGGTGTACCGGGCCTGCGCCGAGCATTTAGCCGATGAGGTGTGGAGCAAATTCGAGCCGGTCGTGCGGCAGTCAAAAGCGACGGTCGAATCGACCGACGACATGGCGAAGCTGATCGAGGCGTTCATCGATTTGCAATGCGTGATGATCGATAAGGCATTGGCGACGCCGAGCGCACCGGCGTTGAAACTCTTTTTCGTGCGGGAGCAAGACGGACAAGAACCGCAAATCGCGACGGAGACCTTCCAGCAGCGAGTACGCGGTCCGCTGAACAGCGTGTCGACGCAAATCATCGCGAAGATCTGCGGTACCGCACCGCGCGATCCGCTGACCGTCGCGCGTTTGATTACGTTGAACGGCCAGTTTGTCTTGTTTCACATGATGCCGCGCAATGTCCTTGCGCTCTTCGGCTGGAAGGCGTTCGACGCCGAAAAGATCGAGTTCGTGAAGCAAACGGTTTTTGCGAATACCCGTGCATTGCTGCGTTCGTGGGCATCGGAACGCAATACCGGAATATCCGAAAGGTGAGGGTTTGCGGGATCGATGCGGCGACGGCCACCGCGCGCCGCTCTGGCAGCGGCCCCGCAGCGCGGGAAACGAGGCAAAAGGTGAGCGTTTTCGGGAGCCTGCGTTCAATCGCTCGTTCTGCGTTCACCCTCGCCTCGATAGATCGAAAGCGCCTAAGCCTTCCCGCCCAGCGTGCGCGCATAAAGCGCAAGCATCTGCGCGCTGTCGACACCCACGCATACCTTGCATGAAGGCCGGCCATCCCATTCGGGAGCAGGCGCCGCGAAGCCGTCCGGTTTTTGCAGCGTATGACCCGCGGCGATGCCGTCGGTCAGCACACGGACCGGCCCGCTGCGCGTGGCATACAGTTGCGGCGCGAGCAGATAAGCGACGGCCGACGAATCGTGCACATAGATGCCCCCGAGTCCAACGCTCGAGAGGTGAAACGCTTCGTAGTGCCGGGACACGTCCCACACGAACTGCCCTATTTCGCCCGCTTCATCGCGCAGCTTGGCCAGATACGCCGTCGTCATCACCGTGTTTTCCGTGACATCGAGGCCGACGATCGCAACGGGCCAAGCCGCGCCGAACACGATATCGGCCGCATCCGGATCCCCCGCCATGTTCGCCTCGGCTGCCGGCGATACGTTGCCGTTCACGCCGTGGGTGCCGAACGCGCCGCCCATCACGACCACTTGCTTGACGAGCCGTGCAATCTCCGGATCTTCGTCGAGCGCAAGCGCGAGGTTCGTCAGCGGGCCGACGGCAATCAGCGTGACTTCGCCGGGTTGCGCACGAACCGTATCGACAATGAAGCGATGCGCAGGCCGTGTATCGAGTGCGCTGCGCCCTGTCGGCCGCACACCCATATTGCCAAGGCCGTCGCCGCCGTGAATCCAGTCCACGGGAGCCGGTGCCGTCCGGCGCAACGGTGCGGCCGCACCCTTCGCCACGGGGACGCCGGATGCGAAGCGCTCCACGAGATAGAGCGCATTGCGCGTCGTCGTCTCGATCGTCGAATTGCCGAATACACTCGTGACACCGAGCAGTTCGATTTCCGGATGCAGGGCCTGGAAGACAAGCGCCATGGCGTCGTCGACGCCTGGGTCCGTGTCGTAAATGACTTTATGCATGCGAAGACTCATAGGTAAAAGGCATCCGGCAATTGCTCGCGCGCCGTGGTATCGCGGGTCGCGCCGTGCAGATTGCCGAGCCGAATGGCGAGATCGGGCCCGCCCAGTTCGATGATGACCTGACGGCAGGCGCCGCACGGGGCGATAGGCCCTTCGGTGTCGCCGACCACCGCCAGCGCCGCGAACGCGTCACGCCCGCATCCGGCTGCAATCGCGCTGAAGAACGCCGTACGCTCCGCGCAGTTGCACAGGCCATACGACGCATTCTCGACATTGCAGCCGTCGAACACGCGTCCGTCTTTGGTCAAAAGCGCCGCGCCCACTTTGAATTTCGAATACGGCGCATAGGCGCTTTCGCGCGCCTTCTTCGCCCGCTCAAACAATTGTTCCAACGTCATGGCCACCCTCTTCGTCATTCGGTTCGATCGATGATTCAATGAAAACTCAGAAACATGCCCGCGATCGTCGCACTCATCAAGTTCGATAGCGTGCCGGCCAGCACGACACGCAGCCCGTAACGCGCCACTTCCGAACGGCGTTCGGGCGCAACGGCGCTGAAGCCGCCGGTCAATACGGCGATCGAGGCAAAATTCGCGAAACCGCACAACGCGAACGAAACGATGGCCAGCGTGCGTGGCGTCAGCACTTGAAGGCCGGCTGCGGCAACGCTTATCGGGTCCTTCAGATAGGGCGAGAGCGACGCATAGGCCACGAATTCGTTGAGGATGATTTTCTGACCCAGAAAATTCCCGGCCACCAGCGCCTCGTTCCACGGTACGCCGATCAAATAGGCGAGTGGCGCGAACACGGAGCCGAGAATCGACTGCATCGAAATGTTCGGATGCCCGAACCACGTCCCAATGCCGCCGACTAAACCGTTCAGGAGTGCGATCAATCCGACGAATGCGATCAGCATCGCGCCGACCATCACGGCGATCTTCAGGCCGACGGCCGCCCCGGAGCTGGCCGCTTCGATGATATTGGCCGGGCGCCGCTCGTCGAAACTGAGCTGTTCGAGCTGGACCCGGCTCGCTTCCGTCGTGGGATGGATGATCTTTGCGAATAGCAAGCCGCCCGGCACGGCCATGAACGATGCCGCCAACAGGTATTCGATGCGCACGCCGAGGCCGGCGTATCCGGCCAGCACCGAGCCCGCCACGGCAGCCATCCCGCTCGACATGACGGCGAACAGCTCGGCACCCGTCATATCGCGCGCGAACGGCTTGACTACAGCCGGCATTTCGCTCTGCCCCAGAAAAATGGTCGTGACGGCCGAAAACGACTCGAGCTTGGAGACACCCAGCAGCCGGTGAAATACCGTACCGAGCACAATGACGATCCAGCGCATGACGCCGATGTAGTACAGCACCGAAATCAATGCCGTCACGAAAATGATCGCCGGCAGCACGCGTACGGCGAATACGAATCCGCCATTGCCGAACAAAGCGAACATCTTGG
>NZ_JBQCDN010000096.1:0-2103 GCF_051961175.1 Trinickia sp.
CGCTGAGCCACCTGCTCGAGCGTCGGGCGGCCCGTGCCGCGGGTTTTCCTGGGTGTCACAGAGGTCATGGTTCAACTAGGATAGCGCTGTCTCAACCGTCGTACAAACGTTCGATATTGTAAGCGAATGGGGACGGATCTGAGCATAAGGCGGTGGCGAACCGCCTTTCTTTGGAACTGAAGAGATAGCGCTATCTCAGCAAAAGGAATTCCGATCGATGGACCAGACAGTACCGGCTATCGTTGTCATGGGTGTGGCGGGCTGCGGCAAGACGAGCGTCGCGCAGGCCGTGGCCGCGCGCCTCGGCGGGCGTTTCATCGAGGGCGACGCGTTTCACAGTCCGGCCAACGTCGACAAAATGCGACGCGGGATCGGGTTGGTCGACGCCGATCGCTGGGATTGGCTCGACCGCCTCGCGGCGGAACTGCAAGACGCTGACGAGCGCGGCGAACGCGTCGTGCTCGCCTGTTCCGCGCTTAAGCGCCGGTATCGAGAGCGCCTGAGGCTCGGCAGCCCAATGGCCAGCTTCATCTTCCTCGATCTTCCGCAAGCGGAAGCGGCGAAGCGCGTCGGCCAACGCAGCGGGCACTACATGCCCGATTCGCTCGTGGCGAGTCAGTTCGCCGATCTCGAAGCGCCGGTCGCCGAAACGCTCACGCTGACGGTCGATGCGACGCGCCCGGTCGACGCGATTGTCGATCAGGCGCTGCACTGGCACGCGCGCGCCTTGCTCGACGTTCGTCGTTCTGCGGTTGGTAAAGACAGCGCTGTCTTATGACCCGAAGCCTATGACCACGCATTTCGCGGATTCCAATGCGAATCCGGCATTCATGAGGAGACGAAAATGACATCGACTACAGCGCAACGCGTCGCGAAGCGCCGCTGGGTAATGGGCGTATTGCTGGGCGTGGGTGTGCTCATCAACGATTTCGACCGGATCAACTTGTCGGTGGCGGCGCCGCAGCTCAAAGCCGCATTCAACTTGTCACCGGCGGAAATGGGCCTGCTGTTCAGCGCGTTCTTCTGGCCGTATGCCCTGCTGCAAGTGCCGGCGGGCATCGTGCTCGATCGCTTCGGCGTGACGCGCCTCGGACGTTGGGGCGCGTTCCTATGGGCCGTGGCGTCGGCCGTCACGGCGTTCGCGAGCGGCTTCGGCGGCATTTTTGCGGCGCGCGCGATGCTGGGCGTTGCCGAAGCGCCCGGCTTCCCTGTCAGCGCGAAGGCGACCGGCTATTGGTTTCCGCGCAAGGAGCGCGCAATGGCCACGGCGATTTTCGACGCGGCGGCGAAGTTCTCGAACGTGATCGGCGTGCCACTCGTCGCGGTTGTCGTGGTGGGGATGGGCTGGCGCTGGGGCTTCGGTGTGACGGCGCTGCTCAGCTTCGCGTATTTCGTCGCCTTCTATTTCATCTATCGCGATCCCAGCCGCGATGCGAAGCTCTCGGAGGCCGAGCACCGCTATATCGTCGAAGGCGGTGCAACGCCGGAAGGCGCGTCGAGCGCGAGCGCGTTCTCGATGCTCGGCTACCTGCTGAAGAAGTCGAAGGTGTGGGGGCTTACGATCGGGTTTGCCGCGTACGGCTACTCGTTCTATTTATTCCTCACATGGCTGCCCGGCTATCTCGTGCAGACGATGCACATGAGCATCCTGAAGTCCGCCGGGTTTGCGGCGATCCCGTGGGCGGTGGCCACTGTCGCCGATCTCGTCGTCGGCGGCTGGTTGATCGATCATCTGATCGCACGAGGCCACGATGAAACGCGTGTGCGCAAAGCGGTGCTTGTCTGCGGCATGGTGCTCGGCCTTGCTGTGTTCGGCGCCACGCTGACGACGAACCCGATGTGGGCAATCGTCTGGATCTCGATCGCGCTCGGCGGTCTGGCCTCGGCCGCGCCGGTAGGCTGGTCGTTGCCTTCGCTCATCGCGCCCAAGGGCGGTGTGGGGACGATCGGCGGCATCATGAATTTCGCCAACAACTTGATGGGCGTGGCCGCCCCCGTCGTGACCGGCTTCATCGTCGGTGCGACGAACTCCTTTACGAACGCCTTCCTGATCGCGGGGGTGATCCTTGTCATCGGCATCGTTTCTTTCGTGTTCGTCATGGG
>NZ_JBQCDN010000097.1:0-12094 GCF_051961175.1 Trinickia sp.
TGCTATTGGAAGGTTATCGGAGCCCGGATCGACAAAACCGGCTCGCGCAGCTGGGGGGCGTGACCAATGCGGCCGCATATCAGAGCTATCACCAATACGGCCTTGCCGCCGACAACGCCTTTTTGCGTGACGGCAAGGTCGTCATTTCCGAAAAAGATCCCTACGCCATGCGTGGCTATCAGCTGTACGGGCAAACGGCCGAGCAAGTGGGCCTCGTATGGGGCGGACGATGGAAATTGATGGATTTCGGACACGTCGAATATCACAAGCCCGGATTCGTCCTCGGACGTAGTAAACCGGTCGTTCCACTCCCGGGGCAATAGGCGACGATCGATCGCCGCGCGCCAAACGCAATGCCCTGCGCCGCCCGGCGCGGGGCCATTCGTCAAGACTTAGACCGTCAAGTTAAAGCCTTATGCAACGCTTCCTCAATGCGCTGACCAGCAAACGCACGATGACCGTCCTCGGGGTGATCGTCATCGCGGCCATCCTGTTCGGCGCCGCTCTCTGGTTCGATGTTCCGCTCGTCTGGCCCGCACTCGCGCTCGCCGGCCTCCTCCTGCTGATGCTGCTCGTCTGGCTCTGGCGGCGCATCGCCGCGCGGCGCGCCTCGGCCAAGCTCGGCGGCATGCTCGAACAGCAAGCCGAAACGGGTAAGGCGCCGCAGGCGAGCGGCGCCAAGCAAGCCGATCTCGACGTGCTGCGCACGCGGCTCACCGAAGCCGTGCGCACGATCAAGACGTCGAAGATCGGCCAGGTGTCGGGCGGCGCGGCGCTGTACGAGCTGCCGTGGTACATCGTCATCGGCAATCCCGCCGCCGGCAAGAGCAGCGCGGTGCTGAACTCGGGGCTGCAGTTTCCGTTCGCAGAAAAGAGCGACGCGATCGTGCATGGCATCGGCGGCACGCGGAACTGCGACTGGTTCTTCACGACCGAAGGCATTTTGCTCGACACGGCCGGCCGCTATTCCGTTCACGAGGAAGATCGCAGCGAGTGGCTCGGCTTTCTGAACCTGCTCAAGCGGCACCGGCCGAAGGCGCCGATCAACGGGATCATCGTGACGGCCAGCATCGCCGAGCTGACGAGCAGCCGCCCCGACGCCACGATCAACCTCGCGCGCAGCCTGCGTCAGCGTGTGCAGGAGTTGACCGAGAAGCTGGAGGTGTTCGCGCCCGTCTATGTGATGTTTACCAAGGCCGACTTGATCACGGGTTTCTCGGAGTTCTTCAGCGGCGGCGAGCGTCACGAATACGACCGCGTCTGGGGCGCCACCCTGCCCTACACGCGCGACGAGAAGCGCGATATCGTTTCCGTGTTCGACGAACGCTTCGAAGAGCTCTACGAGGGGCTCAAGGAAATCAGCGTCGCGCAGATGTCGATCAACCGCGGCTCGATGCTGTCGCCGGGCCAGCTCAGTTTTCCGCTCGAGTTTCTGGCCATCAAACCGGCGTTGCGCGTGTTTCTCGCGACGCTGTTCGAAAGCAATCCGTTCCAGTACAAGCCGATCTTGCGCGGCTTCTACTTCACAAGCGCGCTGCAAGAGGGCGAAACGAACAGCGCAGCCGCCGAACGCATCGGCCAGCGCTTCGGGCTCGCCGTCGACGGTCTGCCCAAGCCTCGGGCCGCTTCGTCTCAGAACGGCTTTTTCCTGCGCGACCTGTTCTCGAAAGTCATCTTCGCCGATCGCCAGACGGTGCGCCAATTCGCGAGCCCGGCCAAGACACGGTTGCGCTACGGCACGTTCTTCGCATTCGTGGCGGTACTGGCACTCGCGCTGGGCGGCTGGACATGGTCCACGATCGGCAACCAGCAGCTGGCAACGAACGTCCAGGCCGATCTCGATAACATCATGCGGCTGCAGAGCAACCGCAACGATCTCCAATCGCGCTTGCAGGCGATGGACATCCTCGAGGATCGGATTGAGCAGCTGGAGCAATTCAAGCGCAACCGGCCGCTCTCGGTCTCGCTCGGGCTCTATCAGGGCGATCGGATGGAGCAGCGCCTGCTCACCGAGTACTACCGCGGCGTGAAGCAGTTGATGCTCGATCCCGTTTCGCAGAACCTTGTCGCCTTCCTGCGGGAAGTCGATGCGCATCCGGATCAGCTCACCCCGCTCACGCATCCGCCCGAATCGGGCGCGATCCCCGTGTCGGCACGCACCGGCGATGCCGGTAGCAACGGCACCAGCGCCAACGGGAATATCAGCGCAAGTTTGAACGCCAATGCCAATGCCAACGCTAGCGCTAATGGGAACGGCACGACGCCTGCACAAGGCGGCTTGTATAGCGACGCGTCTCCGACCAACGTCGAAGATGCCTACAACGCACTGAAGACGTACTTGATGCTCTCCGACAAGCGCCACGTCGAATCGGCCCATCTGACCGATCAACTCGCGCGGTTCTGGCGCGGCTGGTTGGAAACCAATCGCGGCAATATGTCCCGCGACGAGATGATCCGCAGCGCCGAGCGCATGATCACGTTCTATCTCTCGCGCGTATCCGACGACGATTGGCCAATGATCGATGCCAACCTCTCGCTCATCGATCAAACGCGCGAGAGCTTGCGTCACGTCGTGCGCGGCATGCCGGCCCGCCAGCGCGTGTATGAAGAGATCAAGGCACGCGCATCGACGCGCTATGCGCCAATGACGATCGCGCGCATTGTCGGCGAAAGCAACGCGAACCTCGTCGGCGGCAGCTATGCGATCCCGGGCACCTTCACGCGTGAAGCCTGGTTCGGCTATGTGAAGCCCGCCATTCGCGATGCGGCCACGAAGGAGCTGCAGGCGAAGGACTGGGTCCTGGGCACCTCCTCGCAAGACGATTTGACGCTCGAAGGCAGCCCCGAGCAGATCCAGAAGGCACTCGTCGGCATGTACAAGACCGAGTACGCTCAGCACTGGCAGCGCTTTATGCAAGGCATCGCCGTGCGCGATTTCGGTACATTCGGGCAGGCGGTGGACGCAATGAACCGGCTCGGCGATCCGCAGGATTCGCCCGTGCGCAAGATCTTCGAAACCGCCTACGATCAAACGTCGTGGGACAACCCGGCGCTCGCCTCGACCACGCTGCAAAAGGCGCAGAACGGCGTAACGGGCTGGTTCAAGCGGATGTTCTCGTCGAAGCAGCAAGCGGCGCAAAACGCCGGGATCGATATCGAGGGTAACTTCGACGGCGCAACGACGGCCGGGCCCGTCGGCGTCGCGTTCAGCGGCCTCGCGCGGATTGTCGCGAAGCAAGACAACGCGTCGCTGCTGAACGGCTACATGGACAGCCTCTCCAAGGTGCGTACTCGATTCAACATCTTGAAAAACCAAGGCGACCCGGGCCCGGGCGCACGCGAGCTCATGCAGCAGACGCTCGACGGCAACGGCTCCGAGCTCGCCGATTCGCTGAAGTTCGTCGACGAACAAATGCTGACGGGCTTGAACGACGATCAGCGCAAGACGCTGCGTCCGCTGCTCGTGCGGCCGCTCATGCAGGCGTTCGCCGTGGTGATCGAACCGGCCAGCAATGAAGTGAACAAGGTGTGGAACGCGCAGGTTTACGAAACGTTCCAGAACGCGCTGGCGAACAAGTATCCGTTCTCGAGCGGCGCCAAGGTCGAAGCCGGCGCGAGCGAAATCGCGCAAGTGTTCGGTCCTGATGGTGCGATTTCGAAGTTCGTCGGTACGACGCTCGGCCCGCTGGCCGTGCGGCGCGGCGATACGCTCTCGCCGCGCACGTGGGGCGGGATGGGCATCGCGCTGGCACCGGACTTCACGAACGGCTTCGCGCGTTGGGTGGCCCCGCTCTCGGGCGCGGCGGCCGGCGGCGGAGGCGGAGCGGCGGAACCGCAGACGGTGTTCCAGATCCTGCCGCAGCCGGGCCAGGGCACGACCGAGTACACGATCGCCATCGACGGCCAGCAGCTGCGCTATCGCAATACGCCGCCGCAATGGACGAACTTCGTCTGGCCGAATCCGCAAGGCTCCCCCGGTGCCACGCTGACGGCGACGTCGTTCGACGGCCGCACGATCGAACTCGTGAACGAGCCGGGCCGCTACGGCTTGGAAAAACTGATCAACTCGGCCAAGCGCACACGCAATCCCGACGGCACATTCGCGCTGTCGTGGACGCAAGGCAGCGTGACCGTCGCGCTCAGCATGAAGATCATCAGCACGTCGCAGCCGTCGAGCGGCGGTGGCGGCAACGCACCGCAGCAGGGCAGCCTGGCGGGCGTGCGTCTGCCCGAATCGGTCGCGGACATTGCGGCGGCGCGCACGGCCGCGGCAGCGGTGATCGGCTCCGCACCGGCGGCATCCGGCACGGCTGCGGCCGGTGCGCTGCCGGCTGCGGGGGCCGCGATGCAAGCATCCCCCTCTCCCTCGGCCGCCAATGCGGCGGTCTCGAACCCAGGAACAGGAGCCGCGCAATGACGCAATCCGTGCAGGCGCAACTCGCCTACTTCGGCAAGATTCCTTCGCGCGGGGACTTCGTCAAAAGCACGCACAACCCGCAGTTGCTGCATACGCTCGACCGTTGGGTTGCGCAAGCCACCGAGCTGCTCGCCGAAGATCCGCGCTGGAAGATCGTCTACGACAACGCGAAGCCGATGCATTTCGCGTTCCTCGGCTCGCAAAGCCGGCTCGCGATCGCCGGCCATATGATGTCGAGCCACGACAACTCGTCGCGTCGCTTCCCGCTGCTTGCCGCGACGGCGCTCGAAGTTGAACGCCCCCTCGCCTTCCTTGCGCGCAGCCCGCTGGCCTTTGCGCGCTTATGGTCGCGCGCCGCCACGCAAATGCGCACGCTCTACGATTGCGAGGAGCCTACCGCGGCCTTGCAGGAGCTTGGCGATACACAGGTGGCGATCGATGTCGGCGTCTCCACGTCGCACGAAGGGACGTTTGCCGATTTCGTGGAGCATCAAACGCTGGCCGGCCTCGAGCAGATGCTGCTCGCGAGCGGCCATCCGGTGCGGCTGCGCGGCGCAATGCTCGCGCTTGGCTCGCTGCTGAAACCGGTGATGCAAAGCCATGCACCGAATCTCGAGCGCGGGCTTACGCTGCCGCTGCCGAACGACACGTTCTATCGCAGCCTTGTGGCGACGTTCTGGCTGGAGCTGATCGCCCCGTTCCTCGCACAGGCCGATTTCGAAATCGCCATTTTCATGGGCACGATCGCCGAACGCGAACGGCTGGTGATCGGCTTCAACGGTGCATCGGCGAAGACACTGCATAGCGTCATCGATCCGCAGGCCTACGCGACGCACAACATCGACATCGACGATCCCGAATGGATCGACGACCACGCTCAGAACGAACATGGAATCAGCAAGCTCGTCAGCTATCTCGATCAGCCGCAATTGTCGCTGCGTATCGCCCTCGATACGTTCCGCGAAGCGTTCGTTGGGGCATGAGGCGATGATGGGTATTTCGATTTCCGCTTCTGGGTCAAATTCGGATTCGGGTTCAGGCTTGACGCCCCTGCGTTTGCGCCGGGCTGCGTGGCGCGCGTGCGCACTGGCGCTCGCCGTGGCGGGCTCGTTCGCCGCTGTCGCTGCGCAAGCCGACGACTCCCCCGCCACGGTCAACCCGATCGCCAACAACGGGGCGCGCGTGCAGGCAACGCCGCTTCCCGCGCCGATGCAGCTGGCCGCGGCCACGCCCTCTGGCGCGATGAACACGGTGACACATATGCCCGCGCCAGCCGATGCGGCGCCGGGGCAGGTGGTCGTGAGCGGCAAGGTGCCCGACGAAGCCACGCATAGCGCCGTTTTAATGCGGCTGCGCGATACCTATGGCGCCGGCAACGTCGTCGATCAAATCGAGGTGGGTGGCGTGGCGACACCGCCGAACTGGAGCGCGAACGTCCAAAAGCTGCTCGGCCCGCAGCTGAAGCAGATCAGCAAAGGGCAACTCAAGATCAACGGCACGCAGATCGACGTGATGGGCGAAGTATCGAACGAAGCGCTGCGTCAGCAGGTGACGAGCGATATGGCGAACGCGCTGAATCCGACCTACACGATTCATAACGGCTTGCGCGTGAGTGCGTCGGAGCAAGGTTTGCTCGATTCGACGCTCGCGAACCGCACGATCGAGTTTGAAACCGGCAGCGCGACATTGGCGCCGGAAGGCCGCGCGATTCTGGACCAAATGGCGGCTGTGCTCGTGAAGATTCCGGGCAAGACGGTGGAGATCATCGGGCATACCGACAACTCGGGTAGCCGCGCGTCGAACGTCGCGCTGAGCCAGGCACGGGCCGATGCGGTGAAGGGTTATCTCGCCACCAAGGGGGTCGCCCCGCGCTCGATGACGACGATGGGCGTTGGACCGGATCAACCGATTGCGTCGAACGACACCGCCGACGGGCGGGCGCGCAATCGGCGGATTGAGTTTCGTGTGGGACAGTAAGTACGCGTCGCGCTCAGCGCTCTCGTCAATGACGGGCTAGGCGACGGCCAATTCAATCATCCGAGGCGAGAGATCGATGCCCGTCGCACGCGCGCCGCGGCGTGCGATGAGCCGCGTCGCCGCGCCCTCCCTGCATCCGAGATCGATGACTTCACGTCCGGCCAGATCCGGCCATTCGGCGAGAAAGCTCGGATCGTTGAACACCGCTCGATAGCGATCCATCCCGGAGCGCACGCGCTCGCACTCATACTGGCAGCTCGACTTCAACAAAAAATCCTTCTTTACCCGACAAACACGTAGGCTTTCGGGAGGAATATGAACGGCCTGCGCTCACCGATTACGCATACCCCCGCGTTGCTTGCCGACGAGATAAACATCTCTCGAAATCTCGTCACCATAGAGCAGCGCATCGTTGTATAACCGATTGTCGTGCGGAACCGGGCCAGTCTCCACCTCGCCATAGAATTTGCGATAAACCACTCGTTCCAGGTGATCCCATCTAAACATCACATCTTCGAACGGATAATCTACGTAGATGTCCTCGCGACGGAACCGTTCGCCCTTGTTGATGCCCATCAGAGCTTTCCTCGCTCGGTAATATGATGGCAGGAACGTCACTCGCCACGGCCTCCCGCCTTCGCTTGTTTCGGGGCGAACGCCACGGATGCGAGACATTCCGGGCTGCGCGCTTTGAAACCGAACGACAACATCCCCCATGGCAGCGACGCTGAGTACGCGGTGACTTCGTCGAGCGAACGACCACGCGGTGTATCGCTGATCTTTAGGTCGTTGTAGTGAACCTGCACAGCACGAAGACTTACGCACCCATCATCGAGGTTCAGCACGACGAACCCCGGATCGCCCGCCCCCAAACCAAGACGCAGGTCGACCTGCGCGATTCGCTCACCGTCGGACAATGAAACCGGACGCTCGTTCTGAAAAAAAATGGTGTCCGCGTTGCGGCGAACTTCGCACATAGGCGTGTCGAGAGCGCTTTCAATCTTAGCTTGTGTAAACGGAATCTGTTTGCTCACATCATCAATCGCTTGCCACAGGTTCACCGTAGCCTGCGTGATTTTTGAATCCTGCCTGGCCTGTGCGACCGCTTGACCGCATCCGCCCAGCCAAATGGCCAGACCAACGATGCGCAGAAAGTTTTGCACCCTATCGATGAGACGCGAGATTATTGTCACCTGGCTCCTTCAATCGAAACACATGAAACAGGCAGACGACGATGGCGGTGCCCTCGTCCTGCCTTTCGATAACCGAAAGCAAAATTGCATCGATGCCGCGCTTGCGGCCGGATCACGAAGGTTCAGGAACGATGCACAGTACGTCGACGCAAGCGAATCATATGGACCGGCACGTTGCGGCTACCTGGCATTGCTTCATTGTCTGGAACTTACTCCATCGTGAAATCGGCAACGGACAAATCTTTCTCTTGCGCTGCCATTAAGCTCGAACGGTGAAATCGCTTTCATCTATTCGCAAGAACTGATCTCGCGCAACATGATTGACGCGCAAACCTCGATCGCATAAGCACTTCCTATCAGACGCTCCAGCGCTTGACTAGCTCGCTCCGGCGCTGCGCATCCATTCGCAGTGCGTACACATACGCGAGAGGATCTTCATCCTCGTCTCTCTCCGGAGCAAATTTGTTGTAAGTCGGATCGAAAGCCCACCACGCTTCGTACTCTACAGAGAAATCACCGATCGAAAATGTCGTCGCTTTTTTATCAAAATCATGGGTGTAATTTACCACGACCGAGCCGTCAAGAGGCCATCGGCGCACACCGACTTGCAGCATTAGATTTCCGTGTTCCGCGTAAAGACAGAATATCTTTCCTTCCACGCGGTTGGCGCAACCTCTCAATGGCACCACTTCGCCCCCAGCAGGATGGAGAACGCCAGTCAATTTATAGAGAACAAGCTGCGGCTTGCCTGGAAGGTCATTCAACAGAACACGTGTCTCAGTCATTTTACTGTCGCTATTCCAGTCAGAGCAAACGTGTCAGAGCAGGCTCAGCCGTACCACGATCAGCGTATGCCAGCGCATTAGCCGGATCGATTTGGAGCACGTCACCATACAGAGCCAGCGCATCGTCAGTGCGCCCCTGGGTCAGGAAATCTCGCGCCCGCATGCAAAAGGGCGATAAATCCATTTTGTTTTCGCTCATTCAAATCACTCCCGATGAGGTGCTCTCAGTAGCCTCACCCTTCATTAATTTCACACGTACTTCGCGGCTCACATGACACCGCGATCCGTTTTCTCTATCAAGGAGAACAAGTACGCCAGCAACGCTTCAAGTCGGATCGCCGACGCAGATGGCCGCTTCGGATCTTGTCGAGAACAAGCGCGAAGGGACTCAGGAACCTCTGGACTCAGCCACAATTCCCGATGCTGGCAGACCGCATAGCCTTCGCCATCGATCTGCTCCACAAACATGTGGCCGTGCCACGCCTCTTCATACAATCGGCCGGAGATAGATTTTAGAAAAACCAATGCAACGTCCCCGACCGCGAGTGATATTTGCCCCCAATTTGGCGGACTACCAACAAATTCTATCTCCTGCCCGCACGATGCAGCATCAACCCCTTTGCGTGCCGAATACACCCGCTCGACGCGAGCCCTAAAGCATTGCGGCTGCGGCGACGCTACGATCTCGACCATCACCAAATCGCAGTTCGCCACTTTATCCGCCAAGAAACTCTTCGTGTCACGCTCGCTCATTCAGACACACGTCGCCAAGATCGAAGTGAGTTCAAAGAAATGGAGCCGCCACGGACTTGATAAAAGCCACCGCCCTAGGCGTATTTTTGAACCAGATGCTTTCTCCGAGTCTCCACGCTCATCATAAATCTGATGTAAGCACAAACATCCTCATCTTCGTCGCTCGACGACCCAAAAGCAGCAACGCCGGCGCCAGCCCCTATCCACCACGACCTATAGGTAATCCCGGCACTATGATTAGAGCCGCTCACCGAAAACGTCGTCGTACCATTTTCATTATGCTCATACGTCAATCTCACCCCCGGATCTTGCAAAGAAAACCTTTCTCGCCCTATGAACAAGTACAGTTCGCCACTCAGGCACGCCATCGCCACAACGGTATCACCAAGCAGATCGCAAACCCCGATTGCCTTAGCACCGTTCTGAGGAGAACTTGCTTCAAGCCAGGAGATCTTATTCGGATCGAAGTCGATGAACGTGCCGTAGTGGTTGAATTTTTCCAGCCACATTAAGATCTTCCGTCAATCACCATGAGTTAAGTGATTTATGCAGAAGGACGATAGTAGGAGAAGAAACTTCCCTTAGGATCATTTGTCACGCTCTCGTGTAGCCACGCAAAAAACCCACTAATGCTTTCATCGTCCGACCAGTTATCAACGACATCATCCGGCCGTCGGTAAGTCACATCGTATACGGGCGCCCCAGCTACGCTTAGCACGAATCGCGTTCGCCCGTCAGGCAGTTGCGATAACGCGGATGATGCCCCGGATCGCGTGAGCGGCCACTGGGTGCTGTCCAAAAAGGCCACGGGCCCTGTTTCCGTGGCGAACACGCCATAGTAGCGACCTCCTTGCTCCGTAAAGAACCCACGATCAACGACATCGCTCGGCTGCCGCGCCGAAACACTTACAACGCCCTTGTCCGTCGAGTACTTGAGGACATCGGCCGCACGATCGAAATTTTTTAGCAATACCGGAGTCATCGACTAATCTCCAGACTGACTGTACCGGTCCAGCCTTGATCTCTACGATCACCAAGTCGCAGTTCGCGACTGTTTCCGCTAAGAAACCCATGCGTTACTGAGGCGGTTTTCCGTTATTGCCCCCGCCTCTCGAGCTGCGAAAAAAAGCCGCATCGTAGCCGAGAGCCGTCGTCAGCAATTCATTTACGACTAACACTCGGTCATATCTGGGCAGTCAGCCTTGCCTCCACTCGCGTGTTATCGCGATAGACGCTTATTGGATAGTGACCGCCTGCGGATGGTACGCCTTCATACGCCACCCTCGTTATGTCCAGATCATCCGCCTTGAAATCAGAAAGGCGTAAGTTGTATTTCGCCAACGCCGCCGGATCATTGGTAATGTTCTTCCAACCTGGCGGAACCGCACCTGGCTCATAGACCGCGTTCGCAAGCTTCGCCATCTGTTGCGCCTTGGCGGTCGCCTGGAACTTGCGCCAGCCTCTCGGACTGCTGGATCAGCGGAAGCAAGCCCCGCAGCAATGACCGCCTGTCGGTTGGCCCACTCAATCGCCATCGCCTGCTCTGGCGTCATAAACAGCCCTTGATTCAGATGAATCACCGGGCCGTCGAGAAAGATGCCGCTTTGTTTGATCAGGATGCTCGACGCACCGTGCGAGACCCCGCCAATACATTACACACTCTTACGCAACTGCATCATCCTGTCCTTTATTTTGATAGACAGAGCGTCATCTGGACCGTAGGCAAGGCATTTCTCCAAATCGGCAACAGCAGCCCTCTTATCTCCCAGCGCCTCGTATACGTTCGCGCGATTATAGTAGACAAACGGTTGATCAGGGTTTATCTTCAACGCCCTATCAAAATAATCCAGCGATTTTCTGTAATCACTAGACTCGAGGTAAACGGTTCCGATCGTGCAATACACAGAAGCATCTGAATATCCTAGCTCAATCGCTCGATTCAGATCGCTCAACGCGAGATCTTTCTTCTTAATCATCGCGTAAGTCGTTCCGCGATCGGCGTATGTCATCGCATCATTAGGCGCAAGCTTCAGGATGTCGCCGTACAACCCAAGGGCATCTTCGATTCGGCCTTGTGACACGAAGCCACGCGCTCGCATGCGAAGAGCTGAAAAATCCAAATCATGACCAGCCATTTCAACCACCTCCGAAATTCCACCTCTCAGCACCTCGCGCGGTCACTTTTCGCAATCGCGTTCAACGCTCCTAATAAGTTCTTCCAGATAATCTTCCAATACATCGAATTTAACGAGCGAGTAATTTCGCCTAGTCGGGTGTTGATGCGACGCGGCCTTCACGGCCGCTGGCAAATCACCCCGCAACCCGAGGTCCGGACAGTGCACACTAACATAATGTTCACCATCCGTTTTCTCCCAAATCATGTGCCCGTGCCAGGGATATTCATTAAAGATTCCCGATCGCTTTTTGATGAAAAGCAAGGCGCGCTCCCCGACTTGGAGGGGAGAATTCCCCCAAGTAGCCGGCCCACTATAAAACTCGATCTCCGATCCAAGATCTTCCCGTTTGATCCCGTGCCGGCAGGAATAGATGCGCTCCACCTTGGCACGAAGAACGCAAGGACGCGGAGACTCAAGCACCGAAACGAACACTAGGTCGTAGCTTCTCACCGGCACGGTGAACAAGCTTGTGTTTGCACTCATCAGTCCGATACCCCCGGGTTCCAAGGTGTTCCCAATTTTTCAAGTTCAGGCATGTAGGACTGCAACTTCCCTGTTGTCTCTGGAATCGGTATTCCGAGGCGACCAGGAAACGTCGCGCAGTTGTATGTATCCGCGGGCCACTCACCTGACTTGGGTGGCCATTGATACCGAATGTTATCCATAGGCCCACGCGCGACCAGTTCTTCGTGCGCAGCCACTATAGAGTCAAACTGATCCTGCGTAACAGGTATCTTCCCTTCGTATACAGTCTGTGGTGCCCCACCTCGGCCGCGAGCGGGACGCGGGGCG
>NZ_JBQCDN010000098.1:0-5356 GCF_051961175.1 Trinickia sp.
GCCTTATAAAGCTCCGGCGGAATCCGCGCATCAAGATCGACCTGCATCAACAGCGAGACCATCTCCGGCGCGCGATGAACATACAGCCCCGCTTCCTGCGCCCGCTGAATAATCATCTCCGCCACGAGCCCGTAGCCCTTTGCCACCACGCGCGGGGCCCGATCGCCGCCTTTCGCGTCGTAAGCCAGCGCCGCCGCACTCGTGCGCCGCTCGCGCCGGCTCATGATCCGCTCCATTCAAAAGGATCGTCGAACAGACGATCGATCGGCGAAGGAACAGGCCCGCGCTTGGCGTGAGGATCCGCCTCGCCGTCGTGTCCGCCGTGCCCGGCCAGTGCCCCGAACGCCCCGCTCGCCCCCGTCGGATCGAGATTGCTGTCGCGCGCTTCGACATCCGATACATCCTTCGATGCCTCGCGCGACTCCGCTTCCGCCGCCGCGCGCGCATAGGCCGAGGTCGCCACCGAGGCGGCTGCACCCGCCGCAGCGGGCGCCGTTCCGCCAATCTCGCGAATCTGCAAACCGGCCAGTTCGATACCGGCCGCCTCCAGCCGGCGCCCAAACGCCGCGCCGCCCGTGGCGAGTTTCGCCGCGCCGCCAGGGCTCGCCTGCACGCGCACGATGAGCTGTGTACCGTTGAGCACGAGTTCGGCATCAACGGTGCCGAGCGTCGGCAGTGCAAGCGTCACGCGTGTGCGCCAAGTCTGTTCCGCATCGTCACCCGCACCCGCGTCTCCGGAACGCGCGCGCGGTTCCCGTTCGGGCTCGATCGTCCAGTCGAGCTTCGCACCCGGCCAAACTTCGCCCGTCCAACGGAATTGCTGGGTGGCCAGCACGTCGAGTTGCTGACGCACCAGCGGAATCGTAGCCGGATGGATCGAGGCGGCGATCGATGAGCGGACGTCAGGCGGGAGATTCGCACCGTGGCCGGGATTCGCGCCGTGCAAGGCCGCATCTTCGAAAAGGGTCGTCTGCGCACCGCGCCAAGTCGTGCCATCCGCCGCCGCACCGGAGTACGGCGGCATTCCGGCGGTGTGCTGCCCCGCGCCAAAAGTCGGCAAGGACAATTGCGGTGGGAGTTCGTGCGGCAGCCAGCCGCCGCCCGCCGGAACAGAAGCGGCAGGCCCTTGCCAACCCGGCATCGCGGCAGCCTCGCCACTGCCGCTCGAACCAGTCCACTCGAGCGGCAACTGAATGGCTTCGGCTGCGAGCCGCGTTTGGGGCTCGCTCGCAAGCGCTTCAGCGGAATACCCTCCGCTCAGCCACTGCGCAAGATGCGATTCGTAGAAGAGTCCCGATTCGTTGACGGTCTGCTCGAGCGCCGCCGCCAGTGCCTCGACCGGCATCGCGGTCGCAGCCGCGCCGACGCCGGCCGCACTGGCCGCACTGGCCGCACCAGTCGTACCTGCTGGACCTGCGGCACCCGCCGCCGAGCCCGTCTGCGCCGCGCCCGCCCCAACAGCGGCACCCGCGCCCGCCTCCGCTGCGGCCGCCCCGCCCGATCCTTGAAACAGCCCCCCACCCGCCGTATCGATCGCCGGCGGCGCGGGCCAGATCGGCGCCTCGCCGATCACAGCAGGCGTCGCCTCGCCACCGAAGCGGGAAATCGCGTCGAGCGTCAGCGCAACTTCGGAAAGAATGGCCTGGGCGGAAGCCGGTGGCGGCGTGTCGAGCAGTGCCGCGGCCGCATCGGCCGGAGCGGGCGTGTCGACGGTGAGCCCCGTCGCGCCCGATTGGGCCGGACTCGTGCGGGCGCCCGCGCCAACGCTGTCGAGCACACTGTCGATGCGGCTGACCAGCATCGAGGCGAGGGCAGAGTCGATTCCAGTCATGCCGCGTCCTTGCGCCGTCGTTCGGGCCTACCCTCACTACGCTGGCGACGTGCGCCGCGGGCCGGGGAAATGGGTTAAATGGTCAACGAGCTGAACGCGTCGAGCAACCGTGCACGCTCAACGCGCGCTGAACAGTTCCTTGAGCACGTGCGCGGGGCGCCGTGCCGAAAAAAAACCGGACAAGCGCGCCACGCTCGGAATAAGCAAGTCGCGAATCGCCGCGTCGTCGGCCAGAATCTGCCGGATCAGGTCGTACTTGCGCATGCGATCGTGCTCGTCGAGCGAGAGCCCCGCATCGACGTCGCGCAGCGCATCGACGAGCGCCCGGTACTCCTCCTGGAGTTCCATCAAGTCGTTCCAGAGCGCATGGCGAGCCGCCGAGAGCATCCGCGAGGAAACCGCGGCAATCGCCTCGTACCGCGCAAAATAGTCTGCTTTCGAACTCATCGCTGCGCGTCCACCTGCCCCTGCTGCGCCAAGATGCGCGCCGCTTCCACGCCGATGCCGACCCACGCTTCCTCGAGCGTCGAGAGCAGACCATCCACTTCGATCAGCATCGCTTCGCTTTGAGCAATGTTCGCCTCGAGCAACCGGCGCGTCATGTAACTGTAGAGGGCGTCGAGCCGCTGAGCGATCTCGCCGCCGACTTCTTTGTTCAGCGATGCCTGCAAGCCGCTGCCGATGATCCCGATGGCCTTGCTGATCGCCTCGCCGCGCGGGCCGATGTTGCCTTGCTGCAAATGCATGCGCGCCTGCGCGATGGCTTTGCGCGCGCCTTGGTACAGCATCAGAATCAATCGATGCGGATTGGCGCCCATCACCCCTGTCTCGACGCCGACGCGCGCATATGCACCCGCTCCAGCGTGTCCTTGGGAAAACATCGGCGCTTCTCCTTGTTGGTCGTGATCGTGAATGAGCGAAATCCAACCGGTGCGGCACTCAACGCATGGCCCAACCGGCCGCGTTTGCCCGCCGCTACCGAGCGCGCGCTCGTATGAACGCGCAGGTCTTATCGCGGTTATCGGATCGCCCCGGTGAAAGCTTTAGCCGTCTGCAAGCAGACAAACCGAGGCGGCCCTCCAACGTCAAATCGACATCTGCATGATGTCGTTGTAGGCGGCCACGAGCTTGTTACGCACTTGTAAGCCGAACTGCAGGCCGATATTGGCCTTTTGCATGTCGACCATCACGTCGCTCAGGGACACGTTCGGCGAACCGAGTTCGAACGCCTGCGATTCCCCAACCGCCTTGTTCTGGTCGTCGCTGATCTTGTCGAGCGAGCTCTTGAGCGCCGTGGCAAAGCTGCCGGCCGTCGCTGCGCCCGACTGTTCCCCGAGCGTGGCGGCCTTGGACTCGCCGGCGGCTTCGGCCGCCATGGCCTGCATCTGCTGCAAGGCCGATGTGAGCGGATTGATTGGGACCGTCATGGTTTCTCCAAAAAAGGGACGAAAGACTGTGTGCCTTGTGGAACCTGCGGCGCACTGACCCATCACGGAGAGTGAGCATAGCAGCGGCCCTCTTTGCAAACCCGGGAAACTAGGGGGAAAACCCGCTTCTATTCGACTGATTCAGTTGCGTACTGGTATGGATAATCCCCATCGTGAAAGTGTCCCGCCCGTCCCGACGGGGCTGTAAAGCCCGCCCGGACCTGCCGGCCGGACACCCCCGCATTCCGGAGAACCCCGACGCATGGATTCGCAGGCTAACTCTTTGATCAACCCCGACGCCCGCATGGGCCTCGCCAGCGCGCAGCCCGGCGCCGGCGCGGCAGGCGCCCTGCAGGGCGCAGGCGCCGCGGGCGCCGGCGCGGCCGAGTTCGGCGGTTTCGCCCAGCGGCTGTCGTCGCTCTCGCAAATGCGCGGCAATCCGCGCGCGCCGTTCATCATCGCCGTCGCCGTCCTCATCGCCGTCGTCACCGCCCTCGTGCTGTGGAGCCGCACGCCCGACTATCGCGTGCTTTACAGCGGCCTGTCCGACCAGGACGGCGGCGCCATCATCGCCGCACTGCAGCAAGCGAACGTGCCCTATAAGTTCTCGGACGGCGGTACGGCCCTCCTCGTGCCGTCGGATCAAGTCAACGAAACGCGTCTGAAGCTCGCCTCGCAAGGGCTGCCCAAGAGCGGTTCGGTCGGTATGGAATTGATGGACAACGAGAAGTTCGGCATCAGCCAATTCGCCGAGCAAGTGAACTATCAACGCGGGCTCGAAGGCGAGCTCGAACGGACGATCCAGTCGATCTCGGTCGTGCGCCAGGCGCGCGTGCACCTCGCCATTCCCAAGCCTTCCGTGTTCGTGCGCGATCGTGAAGCGCCCACCGCATCGGTGCTCGTCAATCTGTTTCCGGGCCGGGTGCTCGACGAAGGGCAAGTCTCGGCCATTACCCACATGGTGGCCTCGAGCGTCGCCGATCTGCCCGTCAAGAATGTCACGATCGTCGATCAGGACGGCAATCTGCTCACGCAGCCGTCGTCGGGAACCGGTCTCGACGCGACGCAGCTCAAGTATGTCCAGCAAGTCGAGCACAACACGCAACAACGCATCGACGCGATCCTGGCCCCGCTGTTCGGCGCCGGCAATGCGCATGCGCAAGTGAGCGCCGACATCGACTTCTCGCAGCAGGAACAGACGGCCGAAACGTATGGCCCGAACGGCAACCCGCAGCAGGCGTCGATCCGCAGCCAGCAAACGAGCCAGGCGACCGACATGACGCAAAGCGGCGCCTCGGGGGTGCCCGGCGCGCTGTCGAATACGCCGCCGCAGCCGGCCTCGGCGCCGATCGTCGTCGCAAGCGGTGCGGCCGCCACGACGGGCGTAACGACGACGCCGGTCAGCGAACGTAAGGACGCCACCACGAACTACGAGCTCGACAAGCACGTGAGCCACGTCGAGCAATCCAAGGGCGGGGTGAAGCGCCTGTCCGCGGCGGTCGTCATCAACTACCAACGCGTCGTCGACGCCAAGGGCCACGCGACGATGCAGCCCCTCACGCCCGAAAAGCTCGCGCAAGTCACGCAGCTCGTGAAGGACGCGATGGGCTACGACGCCAAGCGCGGCGATTCGGTCAACATCGTCAACGCGACGTTCACGACCGAAACCGACCCGCTCGCCAATCTGCCGTGGTGGAAGCAGCCCGAGATGATCTCGCTCGCGATCCAGGCGGCGAAGTGGCTTGGCATCGGCCTCGTGGCGCTGATCCTCTATCTGATGATGGTCAAGCCCGCGATGAAGCGCGCCTTCCCGCCGCTGGCCGAAGGTGCGGCCGCGGGCGAAGGCTCGGGCGCCGGCTTGTTGGATGGTCCCGGCGAGCCCGTGCTGCTCGACGGCGGCTCACCGTCGCCGGTGACGACGGCGATTGAGCTCGACAACGACATGGAGCAGAACCTGCTAGCGTTCGAAAGCGAGAAGCACAAGTTCGAACGGAACCTCGATTACGCGCGGACCATCGCGCGCAAGGATCCGAAGATCGTAGCGACGGTTGTCAAGAATTGGGTGTCCGATGAGCGCTGAAGGGGTCACGAAGAGCGC
>NZ_JBQCDN010000099.1:0-7925 GCF_051961175.1 Trinickia sp.
CTGTTTTTCAACGCCCCGCTTTTTCGCGGGGCCTTTTTCCTTTGCCCCCCCCTGCACCAAATGGGCGGCCCCCGTTGGGGCCCGCACTCGAGGGGCGGCGGGGCCCCCCGCCCCCGGCGCTCGCCGCGCGAGCATGGGATGAGCGAGTCGGCCTCCAGATCAGAACTGGTATCCAACCCGGATGCTGCCCTGTTGCACCGATGCGTGGCCGGTGTTGATGACTGCGTCATAGCCCAGGGACACATCTAGATTTTTCTTCGGGTGCATCGTGATGCTTGCACCCGTCGTCAGATACCCGCGCGGCAGGTTCGTACCGGGCGCCGCGAACAGCGTGCCATCCCGTGCCGCGACGGTCACCGTCCGGTTCGCATCGAGCAGTTCGCGGGCGTAGCCGAGCCGCAGTTGCACGTTCATGGGCTTCAGTCCATCGCCGAACGCCTTGTCGAGCGTGACGCCAACGTAGGGTTGCAGGCTGTGTACGTTGTCCGTGCCGACGTTCAGATCCTGTCCACCCGAGCTGCTCTCGCCGAATGAATTCGCGTGAAAGTACGCATAACGCAGGCCGATACGCGGGGTCACCGTCAGGCTGCCACGCGTCATCGGCAGGCTGGCTTGGCCGCCGAGGTTGACTTCCTGCCCGATGTGGTCGCCCTCGGCCGTGCCCGCCGATCCGAACGGCCGCTTCTGCGCAAGGAAGTCCAGTCCTGCGCCGAGCGTGACAGCCAGATTCACCGGCCCCACAAAGCGGCTGCCGTACAGTGCTGCGCGCAGCGTGTCGGACGTGCCCGAATCGCCCGTAACCGATTCGTTTATGTCCGCATGATCGTAACCAGCGGCCATGCCCACCGTATAGTCGCGAAATTGCTGATCGAGGCCGGCAAGAAAACCGTAGCGGCTCGACTGAAAGCCGGGCTCGCCGTTCGTACCGCCGATCTTCGTCCGCCCGCCAGTGGCGGTGATCCAGCCATAGGGCTGACCGGCGGTTGCCGATGACGCTTTCCCCATTCGGTCAAGCAACGCAGCATCCTGGGCTTGCGCGCCGAGGATCGCTGAGGTGCCGATCGCGGTATAGATGGTGGTATCGGTCGGCGCGATCACGAGCTGCGCGGTCGGCGTGACCGCCGCTGGCTCGGCCAGGGCGAGTTCGACCGCCGTCGGGGTGTAGGACACCGAAGCCGTGAGCGTGCCGAGATTCGCTGGGCCGCTACTGGTCACATTGGCGAAAGTGCCTGTGAGGTGGTTCGCCGATACGAGAGTATAGGTTTTGGCCGAATAAGTGCCGGGATCGTACGTGATCGCCAGCACGCCGTTCAACGTCGCGCTGCCGTTCACCTTCAGTTGCGAGGCTGCTGTCGGACTGACCTCGATCGACAGCGTCGCGTTGCTCGCCTGCGTGTAGTTGCCGCCGACCGTCAGCGTGCCGATCGAACCGCCCGGCATCACTGTGCCACTGTTCGTCACGCTGCCCGCCACCGTGCCGTGACCGCGCAGCGTGCCGCCCGCATCGACCTGAACGCTGCCGCCGAGCGTAGCCGTGGGCGTATCGATGTCGCCGACCTCGAGCAGGCCTGCATTCACCTCGGTCGTGCCGGTGAACGATGAACTATTGCCGTTCAGAATCAACGTGCCGCTGCCCTGCTTGAGGAGCCTACCTGAGCCGCTGAAGGCACCGGAGAAGGTGCCGATAGCGTTGGAGAGCGTCAGCGTTTGGCTGCCGACGTTCACGCTACCCGTACCCGAGAGGTTCTGGATCGTCGCGCCGGCCGCCGTACCTGAAATATCGAGCGTACCGTTGTCGGTCACGGCGCTCGATTGCGCAATGCTGCCTGTGCCCGATAGCGACAAGGCACTGTTGCTGTCGATGGTCGTGACACCCGCGTAGGTATTCGTGCCCGACAGCGTCTCGTTACTGCCTGACAGCGTAAGGCCGCCCGTTCCGGAGATCACGCCCCCGAACGTCCCGGAACCCGTCAGGACCAACCCGGCACTACCCACCGAGACCGTACCTGTTCCCGACAGGCCGCCCATCGACCCGGAAATTTGAAGATTGCCGTTATTGACGACATTGCCAAGCGCAATATTGTTCGCACTCGACAAAATGAGCGTTGCGGCGTTGTCGATCGTCGTGGCGCCCGTGTAGGTGTTGACGTTCGTCAGGGTTTCAGTGCCGCCACCAATCGTTAAACCACCGCTGCCGGAGATCACGCCGGAGAAGCTACCGTTAGCGTTCGAGAGCGTCAGCGTCTGACCGCCCAGTATGACGTTACCGCTACCCGACAAGCTCGTGATCGATGTACCGGTGGTTCCGGAGATATTCAGCGTGCCGCTATCGGCAATGCTGGAATTTGCCACACTGCCGGTACCGGAGAGTGCCAGGGTCGCGCCGCCGTTGATGGTCGTGCTGCCGGTATAGGTGTTTGCGGCCGACAGCGTGAGCGTACCGCCGCTTTGCTGAACGGAGCCGTTGCCCGAGATGCTGCCGCCGAAAGTTACGTTGTCCGAACGATTGAATGCCAGCGTCCCATTGTCAATCACGCTACCCGAGAGGGAGCCGCTTGCGCCGCCATTGCCGATCCGCAACGTACCACCGGCAATGGTCGTACCGCCCGTATAGGTGTTAATGCCGGTCAGGATCGTCGTGCCGCTACCGTTCTGGCCAACGCTGCCGCTTCCGCTGATATTGGCCGAGATCGTGGATGTATCGGTCTGATTGAAATTGATCCGGCCATTGTTCACGAAGCTGCTCAGTCCGCTGATGGTGCCGCCCGTCGAGTCATTGACCGTCGCGTCGCCCAGATTGAAGGTACCGTTGCTGTTGATGGTGAACGATGCGCCGGTCAGGTTCAGCGTGCTGCCGCCGCCCAGATTGAAGATGCCCGTGCCGCCTGCGCCAGCAGTGCCGAAGCTACCGCGGCTACCGGCATATCCGCCAAGGACGAGCGCCCCCCTAACGTTGACTGTCGAGTTGCCAGTTACGGTCACCGTACCCGATCCGCCCGCGCCGCCGCCGCCGCTGTTTGTCACACCGCCGCCACCGCCGCTCCCCCCCACCTGCAGGGTCGTCGCAGAAAGTGTGGCACCACTGTTAATGGCGACCGTGCCTGCACCGCCCGTGCCGCCCGCACCGGCGTCGATGGCAGCACCGCCACCGCCGCCGCCCACCTGCAAGGTGGGCGTAGAAAGCATTGCATTGCTATCAATGGTGACCGTACCAGCACCGCCAGTGCCGCCGAAACCACCGTCAGCGCCCCCACCACCACCGCCGCCCCCAACCAACATACCCGCGGTTAACGTCAATCCGACGCCCGTCCCGGTGACAAAGAGGGAGCCGGCGGTGCCCGTTCCGCCGTTAAGACCGAAGCTGCCACCACCACCGCCACCGCCACCAACCCCGGCAAAGCTATAAACGTTGAATAGGCTAGAGCCCGTGGAAATCGTGTCCGAGCTTGCTACCGTCGTGATCGTCCCGACCCCGGTTCCACTGCCTGCAGCGTTACCTGTACCACTTGATCCATTGCCACCGATGGCCCCACCTGAATCTCCGCCACCACCATTGCCGGTTATATCCCCGCTACCACCGGTCGAGCCGCCCCCATTGCCCCCAATGTAGCCGAGCTGGGTAACGTAGAAGTCAAGGGCGCCGCCACCGCCGCCGCCGAAGCCGCCACCGCCAGCGCCACCATAAACATTGCCGGCGCCGCCGTTGACGCCTCCACCACCGCCACCGCCGAGGCCACCAGCGCCGCCGGCGTTACCGTCGACGCCAGCGTTACCGCCGCTTCCCCCGCTACCGACAAGCAGGGACACTTGGGCATGAACCCCCGCCATTGGAGCCAGCACCCCGCACAACAGCAAGCCGATGGCTACGACGGCCTTGCTCGATGTCTTGCCCCGTGCGCGGGCCCGTTCCGATGCAACCTGCCACACGCCGTGTGCCGCGTTCCAGACTACGCGGTAAGCGTAATTCATGATTTCCCCGTCTTCTTTTGTCTCTTTTCGAGCGAACGCGCCATAAGCGCTTCGCCTTTGTTCGTCCATGACTTGCTAGACCCCTGCCACCGCCCCCGCCGCCATCCTCGTCCCCGTAGCATTCGCAGCGGATCGTATTTCACGGATTTGAACCCGCCTATCCCTCAAATTAGGTAGTTGGGATGTCCCGGGCGATGAACCCGTTCCCTGTCCCTGTCCCGTGGCTTCGGCGCGCGGCGACGAACGCGTCGTCCCGATCGCTTCACGGTTGTGGCGAGATAGGAGGAAGACGCACTGACTGACTCGCCGTGACGAAATACTGCAAAGACGGTATTGCACTACTGGCTGGCCGCGCTAACCTTGCGCATGACGCCTGAAATCAGCCGTGGGTCGGCTAACGATCCTCACCGCGGGCAACCACCGTTAAACCACCGTTAAACAAAAGCACGCCGAAGCCCGGCGATGAGCCGATCCAATGACAACCCCTATCGTTCAGAGTCCCGATAATTCGCTCCTGCCCGGTCCCTTGCTCGTCGTCGAAGATGAGCCTCTAGCCCAGGCGCGCCTACGCGACGTGCTGATCTCACTGGGCTACGCGGCGGACGCACTGATGTTCGCAGGCAACATCGCGCAGGCCAGAGCGCTGGTTGCCGAGCAGCCGTTTGCAATGGCGCTCATCGACGTCGGTCTGCCCGACGGAAACGGTATCGACTTGATCCGCGTCCTCCATGAGCGCGATCCAGCGCTACCGATTCTGGTAATCTCGACGTGGAGTACCGAACAGACCATCCTGACGGCACTGCAGGCCGGCGCCACCGGCTACGTCCTCAAGGAACGCGACGAGCTCGAGATTTCGCTGTCGATCCGCAGCGCGCTGCGCGGCGGCGCGCCGATCGATCCGTTCGTCGCCAGGCGCATTCTCGATCTGATCGGTGCGCGCGGGCCGCTGCCGGGGAAGCTGGCGGCTCAGACGTTGAAGCAAGGCGACGCGCTGTCCCTCACCTCGAGAGAAATCGAAATTCTCTCGCTGGTTTCCAAGGGGCTGACCAATCGGGAAATCGCCGACGTACTCACATTGTCAAAGCTGACGGTCGGATGCCACATCAAAAACATTTACAAGAAACTCGCCGTCAGTTCGCGTACGCAGGCGGTCTTCGAAGCGCGTTCACATGGCTTGTTGCCCTGACTTGCGCGTGGCTGTCATGCACCGTTGCGCAAGCCGCGGCATCCGCCACCGTCCCGTTCTCCCGCATTGAGGCCGTCCGCGCCCAAACCCTCGACACCCAAGCTTCGAGCGCCGTCGAAACGGAAAGCCCACCGGCCACGGGCTGGGTCGACGTCACCCTTCCCGACGACTGGAAACTGCGCTGGCCCGGCTTCGATGGCGTCGTCTGGTACCGGCTGAGCTGGCATCAGGCTCGAGCGGACACACCGGTTGCCTTCATGCTCGATTACCTGAACATGTCGGGCGCGATCTATCTGAACGGCACCTTGCTCATGCGCGATGCGCAGCTTGCCGAACCGCTGACCCGCGCGTGGAATACGCCGCGCTACCTGCTATTGCCCGCGTCGCTGCTGCACGAGGGCACCAATACCCTGCTCGTGCGCGTCTCGGGAATGGCCATGTACGAGGCGGGGCTCGGACCCGCAGCGATCGGCGCGCCCCCGCTGATGCGCGCCCGTTTCAAGGATGCGAACTGGACGCGCAACGACATGCAATGGTTCAGTCTCGCGGTGTCCGCCACGTTGGGCTGCTTCTTCCTGTCGATGTGGCTGATGCGGCGTCGGGAAACCGTCTACGGATGGTTCGCCGCGATGTCGCTCGCCTGGTGGGTCTGCGGCTATAACCAGGTGGCCACCACCACCTGGCCGTTCCCCAGCACCGATGGCTGGGAAATCGCCAACACGGTCTCCCTGCTCGTCTATAGCGCGTCATTCACCGTCTTCATCCTGCGCTTTTGCGACCGGCGCTGGCCGCGCTACGAGCGCGCTCTCTCGGGTGCCGTTGCGCTCGCAAGCGTGGCGCTAGCCCTGACACCGCACGCGCGTGTCGAGGACATGCGTTCATTGCTGACCACGGTACAGGCCGCACACTATTTCGCCACCAGCCTGATATTTCTGGTCTTCGCGTGGCGCAGCGGGCGTACGGACCATCGCATCCTCGGGTGCTGCATCGTGGTGTTCGTCATCGCCGCCCTTCATGACCTGCTGACGTTTCTGAACATCCTCGGCGATAACTTCTACGTCGCCGCACTCACCTCGCAGGCCCTGATGATCGGCATGGCGCTGGTGCTTGGCTGGCACTTCGTCGCGAACCTGCGCCGGATCGAGCGCTTCAACGAGGATTTGACCCACACGGTCGAAGCCACGAGACTCGAGCTCACACGAACGCTGCAGCGCCAATACGAACTCGAAGTCGCCAACGCACGGCTGGGCGAACGGCTCAATCTTGCACACGATCTGCATGACGGCCTGGGCGGTACCCTCGTGAGCAGCATCGTGATGCTCGAACGTACGCCGCACGATGTTCCGCCGCAGCGCTTCCTCGCGATCCTGAAAGAATTGCGCGACGATCTGCGCATCATCATCGACTCGGCCACGAGCCAGCAATCCGGCGAGACGAGCCTCGCTGAGCAGATCGCGCCGATGCGGCATCGTTTGACGCGGCTCTTCGAGGCGCAGGGAGTCGAATGTCGTTGGCATGCGTCAGGCATCGACACATGCGTACTTCCGTCCGGGAAGTGCCTCGACCTGATGCGTGTCCTGCAGGAAGCCTTGACTAACGTGTTCAAACACAGTCGCGCGCGCCTGGTCGAAGTGACGATGCGTTATGACGGAAGCGCCCTGCAGCTCACGGTCCACGACAACGGCATCGGCTTTTTGCCGCTTCCCCACGCGCAGCAGGGAACGGGGACGCACAGTATGCGGGCGCGAGCCAGCCGGCTTGGCGCCACATTCGATGTCAGGTCGTCACCCGGCTCCACGTTGATCACATTGCATGTTCCCCTCTTTGCGGTTCCCGCCTGAATCTCAACTCTTTCAAGGTTGTATGCGCAGCTCGATAAGGAAACGTCGCGCTTCATCGAGCGTCGCAAGGAAGTTGGGTGCGGCCTGTATAACTGCCCGGGCCGTCACAGCTTCGTCGGCGTCGTCAACGCACGCATCAACTCATCGTTACCAACCAGTTGACCGTCCAACAACTCGTGCAACCCTGCTTCCGCCTCATCGAGCAGCACCAGGTTCGCGTGCTCGACCTCCAGCGCGTGGTAGTAGTCGAGCTTCTTGGCGTCAACGAGCGCAACAAAGGACGTTCCGTTTTTGGTCAGGACCTTCTCCGCACCGCCTACGACTTCGTCGGCCAACTCTGTCAGCCGCGCCCGGGCTTCGCTAATCGGCACCACGTCACACGCTCGCAAGCTCATCACTGCCCCCATTAACGTATTTCATACACTATCCGTTAACGGATAGCGTACGTCGGGCGGGCTCTCGGAGCGACGGCACTGGCCATTCGACAGACTAAACGCTGCCATACGCTTCCCTAGCGCCCTTTTCTACTCTGCGGGGAGGAGTCAAAAGGCTGCGCTTGCAAGCCCTGCCGGGGTCGCGCTCGTGTGACCGAGTCCTCTCCTGGGCACCAAGTATTTTTAAAAAGGTCAGCTTTGCTACATCCCGGCAATCACGAAGCCTGCCGAGATCGTCCCTCTCGTGCAAGGCATCAACAAACACACAAGCCGCCGATTACCAGAGCCGCTCTGAAGCTAACCATGCTCACAGGCTTACGCGCCGGAGTGGAGTACAGTAGGCTGCCGACGATACTTGGTCGAGGAGAACCGCAAGATTTTGCTTGCCCCCTTTTTGCGCTGGAGATCCATTTCCGTGAAACTCACCCCGCGCGAACTCGAAGACATCAGCGTCATCACGTTGCAGCACTACAACGCGCATGCGGAACAGTTCCT
>NZ_JBQCDN010000100.1:0-18712 GCF_051961175.1 Trinickia sp.
AGAAGAAAAGGCGGGGAAAAAGGGTTTCCCCGGGGTGGGTGGGGGGGGGGGCGCGGCGCCCCCCCCCCCCCCCCCCCCCCCCCCCCCTCCTGGCACCGGCCGGGCCGAGGGGGCTTGATCACCCGGCGGCCGCCCGGGGGCGCCCGCGCCGCCCGCCCGGCCGCGGTGGTGCATCACCTGGCGTGGGGGGCGGGCCCGGGGGGGGGGCAGGGGGGGGGGGGGCGGGGGGGGGGCCCCCCCCCCCCCCCCCCCCACCCCGGGGAAACCCTTTTTCCCCGCCTTTTCTTCTCCGCCGAAAGTACGGCGCTTAACACTGGGCGCGTGCGCGCCCCGCTCGTCTTCCCTCCTCGGTCTGTCACCGCACGTTCGTCCCACCTGGCACGGTTTTACGCTGGGCTCGTTGCTTCGGCCCACCTTTGTTACACTGCCCTTTCGTCATATGGACTACGTCCGACATGCCAAGTCTTTCCGTTCGCTACCGATCGAGCGGCTCGTCGTACGCGAGCGGCACGATCTCTTTCCGCGTCTGGCACGGCGCCCACCGCGCTTGGCCACTGCGCGGGGACGGGCGTCGCTTAGCATGTCGTCAAAGCGCGATCTGACACTCGCGGGCATCTTGCCGCACCTCATTCGCGACAGCCGCGGGTGGCACATCGTCTATCAAGGCGTGACGCTGCGCAGCGCCTTCCAAAGCATCGTCTCGATCACTCATAAGCGCGTCGTCGGCTATGAGGCGTTGCTGCGCGCCACCGATGCGAACGGACAAGCCATCGCGCCCGATCAGCTGTTCGCCCGGGCCAAAGCGACGGGGCCCGCGCTCGCGCTCGAACGGCTCACCCGCTGCGTGCATTTCGCGAACTTCGCCGAACAAAATATCGAGACGGGCTGGCTGTTCGTCAACGCCCTGCCTCAATTGCTGCGGGTCACGCCGAATCATCGGGCATTCACCGACGAGCTGTGCGACTACTTCGGCATCCCGCATCATCGGCTGGTGGTGGAGCTGATCGAACAACCGAGTACCGACGAACTCAACTTCGAACGGATCGTCGAGGCGCTGCGCGAACAGGACATGCTGATCGCCATCGACGATTTCGGCACCGGTTTCTCCAACTTCGATCGGATCTGGCGCATGCGCCCCGATATCGTCAAGCTCGACCGCTCTCTCGTCTCGCGCATCGCGGCGCCGGGGGCCGATCCTCAGTTCGCCACGCAGCTCGTGACGATGCTGCACCGGGCGGGCACGATGGTGCTCGGCGAAGGCGTCGAATCCGAGGACGAATTGATGACGCTGATGGAAGCCGATGTCGATTTTGTTCAGGGCTTCTGGCTCGGCAGGCCGAACCTCTCGATCGCGGACGCCAGCAGCGATGCACCCGGCCGCATCGAATCGATGTGGCAGCGCTTTCACGCGCGTTCGCTTGCCCTGCCGGGCATGCCCGTCGAATTCGGCAGCGTCGAGGAGGCGGTGCTCAGCGGCGCACGCGCCTATAGGGCCACCGACAGTCTCATGCTCGCCGCACGGCACACGTTCCGCAGCCCCTGGGCGCGACGCGTGTTCGTCGTCGATCGCCATGGCGATCAGCATCAACCGTCGATTGCCTCGGAACCGCAAGCCGAGGCGGCACGCATGGCCCCGCTCTTTCCCGACACGGCAAGCAACTGGTCGCGGCGCGCCTACTTCAAACGCGCGCTGGCCGCGCCCGGGCGCGTCGCCGTCATGGGGCCGCACTATTCGTTGACCGAAGGCAAGGATTGCTATACCGCCGCTGTCACGATCGAGCGAGGCGGCGAATTGGAAGTGTTTTGCGTCGATTTCGTCGCGAGCGTGCAGACGACACCGAAACGCGACGACTAAGCGGACGGAGCGAGGGGGCCCGCGCTCGCGGCGTTGCCGGCCTCATTCCACGACGCGGCCGCGCCCTGCTTTCACGCTCGAACGATGCGTCTTGCTGTCGAGGCGCCGGACGGTCGAGGCACGCGTTGGTCGCGTCGGAATGCGCGCGCGCCGCGTCACGCTGACGCTTGCGATCAACGCCTCGAGCCGCGCTACCGCCGCGGTTCGGTTCATCTCCTGCGTGCGGTATTCCTGCGCCTTGAGGACGACAACACCCTCTCGCGTAATGCGGCGATCGTCGAGCGCGAGCAGCCGCAGCTTCAATGCATCGGGAAGGGACGATGCCCGAATGTCGAAGCGCAGATGAATCGCACTTGATACCTTGTTGACGTTTTGCCCGCCCGCGCCTTGAGCACGGACGGCCGTCAACTCCACTTCGTCGGGTAACACGTGATATCGCAATGTCATTGCGCCTCCTGCATGCGGGCGAACAATCCCGAATCGCGCCGCGTCGGCGTAGCGACGGCGCTGGCGAGGACGTCGCGTCCGCCCACGATGCGAACGGTCCTGCGCGCGCGCGTGATCGCCGTGTAGACGAGCTCGCGCGTGAGCACCCGGCTCTTCGATGCGGGCAATACAAGCGCCGCATGATCGAACTCGGAGCCCTGCGATTTATGAACGGTCAAGGCGAACGCCGTATCGTGCGGCGGCAGCGCGGCGGGCGTCACCGCTCTCACGCCGCCGTCGGCCGCGCGGAAGTATACGCGCAGTTGTCCCTCGCGCGTGGGCAGCGCAATGCCGATATCACCGTTGAACAAGCCCAATGCGTAATCGTTGCGCGAGACCATCACCGGGCGTCCGGCGAACCAGTTCGTGCCGACCCAGAGCGGGACGCGCGCCGCGCGCCGGACGGAATCGGCCATCTGGGCGTTCAGTGCTTCGACGCCGCGCGCGCCCAGCCGCGTCGCGCAGAGGATGCGAAATGCGTTCAACGCGTCGAACAACGGCGCGCAATCGGGCTGCGGCTGCGCAAGCGCCGTCGTCAATGCCTGCACATAGGGCGTAAAGCCCTGCGCCAGACGGGCAAGCGTGCCCGGTGCCAACGATGGGCCGGCGTCCTCATCGAGCACCGCCGGCGCGTCAGGGCTCGGCATATCGCGATCGTCATTGGCGTCACCGAATGCGCTGAACAGATCGGGCTCGGCCGTTACCTGCTTCGCGCCGAGCGAATCGAGCGCGGCTTCGACGTCGCCGCGCCGAATCGCCAGCGAGAGCCGGCCGATCGCCGAATCGAGCCCGAAGCGATAGTTGCGCTCGAGCCAGATCACGCAATCGACGAGCGGCACCGGTGCGAGTGCTGGCGCCGTTGCACGTACCGGTGTCGACGAGCGGCCGTCGCCTGCCTGCGCGTACACCGGGCTTCCCGGTTGCGCATCGCCCGGTTCGTCGTCGCGGCCGAATGAATTCGGCGCGTCGCGCTCGGCCGTCACGCCGTCGCCGGCGTACGCGGCATCGGCTTCCGCCAGGCCCGTCCAGGCCCAGGGATCCTCGGCCGGTACCGACGACTCAAGCTCGTCGAACAGCGCGAATGCTTCTTCGTCGCCGGACAGCGTGTCCAGCGACGAGGAATCCGCGGCGCGCGTGGCCATGTCGCGATCGGGATGCGGCAGCACGGCTTGGACACGCACCGCATCGACACCCGTGGCACGGGCGATACGGGCGATACCGGCTTCGCTGAACGATGGGCAGGCACTGAGTTCGGCGAACACGGCACCCGCCTCCACCGCCGCGAGCTGATCCTTATCGCCGAGCAGAACCAGGCGCGTCTCCGGGGCGAGCGCATCGAACAGTTGGGCAGCCAGCGTCACGTCGATCATCGACGCTTCGTCGATCACGAGCACGTCGTACGGCAGCGGATTGTCGCGGCCGTAACGCGCCCGCGTGCCTTGTCCGAGACCGAGCAGCCGATGCAGCGTCTGCGACGTGCGCGGCAATCGTGCCGCGATCTCGTCGGGCAAACTTGTCGCACGCGCGAGCAGCGCTTCCTGCATCCGTTGCGCCGCCTTGCCGGTCGGCGCGGCCAATGCGATCGTCAGCGCGGGATGCGCGTCGAGCAAACAGGCCAGCATGCCAACGACGGTCGTCGTTTTACCGGTGCCGGGCCCGCCGCTCACAACCGTCAGCCGGCCCGACAGCGACAAGGCAGCCGCCGCGCGCTGCCAATCGACTTCGCTCGGATCGGGCGGCCCGAAAAAGCGCGTGAGCCGAGCTTCGAGCATGGCAGCGTCGCGATCCGGCGTGCGAGGCGCATGGCGCGCGTTCGTTCCGGCGAGCGCGCTCGCGTGCCCCACGACGGCAGCCGCCAGCCGCCGCTCGTCGTCGTAATAGCGGGCCAGATAAAGCCGGCCGCCCGCATCGACAACGAGCGGCCGCAATGCCGCGGCGTCCTCGGAGCCGTCCGAGACAACACCGCTCGAACGCAGCGCCGCGGCGGCAACATCGAGCGTATCGCCGTAGCGCCCGGCCAGGCGCGCGAGCGAGACGCAGACATGCCCCGCAGCGGTGGCGCGACTGGCCGCGAACGCGGCGCGACGCGCCCACGTCACCGCAGCGGGAGCGGCGCCCAATCGCGCGGCGAGCGCGCCAAGCCGGCGCGCGAACCCTTCGGCCAGCGCGGCGCCGAATTCTCCGCCCTCGCTGGCGAACGCGGGCCGCAACGAAGCTGCGGGCGTCGTGCTCATGCAAACCTCCGTAGACGGGTGACGGTCACGATACCCGCCCCGCGCCCATCAGCGCATCGAGCGCTTCGATCAATTCGCGCGCGGGCTTGCGCGCATGCACGCCGGCCGGCACCGCCCCATCGCGCCACCCCGGCCGCACGCCGCGCACGAACAGGTAGCTGTAGCCGCCGATATGCGCATCGTAGTCGTAGCCCGGCCGACGCGCCTTCAGGTAGCGATGAAGTGCAACTGTATAGAGCAGCGCTTGCAGATGGTACGCATGGTGCGCCATTGCCGCTTCGAGCGCGGCCGCGCCGTAATCGGGACAACCCGCACCCAGATGATTCGACTTCCAATCGATGATCCAAAACCGGCCCTCGTGCTCGACCACCAAATCGATGAACCCTTTCACGTAGCCCGCGAGCGTTCCCGCTTCGAGCGCCACGTCGGGATACCCGTAACGGGCCAGCAAGCCCCGCAAGGCGGACAACTCGAGCGCGGGCGACGCGAACAGAAACGGCCATTCGGTCAGCCGCCGCGCGGGATCGAGCGCCGCCAGCGTCATGCCGGGCGCAACTTCCGCGGCCGTCACGTCGGCCATCAACCGCGCCATCATCGCCGGCAGCCGTGCCGCCGTTTCGGCATCCGCGGCAACGGGCCGCTCGAACAGCGCGCGCTCGATCGCAACAGGCCACGTGGAAGACTGGGAGAAGTCCGCCAATTCGAACATGCGGTGCAAGCATTCGCCTGCCGCCGCCCCGCGCGGGAATGCCAGGATATCGTCGGCGTCGCGCGGTTCGGCTGCTGCAAGTGCAGGCTGTGCGTTCGGCGGCGCCCATGCCGGCTCGGCCGTTGCGGTGACGCCCGCCGCCTGCTGAGCGGCGGCGAACGCATCGTGATCGGGCCTCGGTTCGTCGTCGATCGTCTCGTTCGCATGCCGGGCGCCGGCCGCCGCCAGCGAGCTGAAGCTCGCAATGCGCCAACTCTCGCTCAGCGGACGGTGCGGCTTGCGCGCCGTGAGCCGTCTGCTCGATGCGGTCTCCCTCGCAAGCGGCACGCGTCTGGCCGGCGCGGGCAACGGCGCGAGCGTGATCGCGGCGTCGGCCAGCGAGCCCCAGGCCGCTTCGATCGCGCTGTCGTCAGGTGGATCGTCGGCCCACGTTTCGAACGCGCGGCCATCGCCCGCAACGAGCCAATTGAGCACGCTGCGGCGCGACTCTTTCGTCGAACGCGAGGACAGATACGCCCCGGCGACGAGATAGCAGCGATGAACGGCTCGCGTCAGCGCGACGTAGACGAGCCGGGCACGCTCGGCGGCTTCCTCGCGCGCGGCTTCGGCCTCTGCACGCTCGGCTTCGGCACCTTCGCAGCCGTAATGCAGGACAGCGCGCGCACCTGTCGGCGCTTCGTCGTGATACTCGCTCGCATCGGGCAGGCCCGAACTCGCCCCCGACATGCGTGCGCCGTCGCCGAGGAACGGACAAAACACGACGGCATATTCCAGCCCTTTCGACTTGTGGACCGTCACGATCTGGACGAGGTCGCGATCCGATTCGAGTCGCAATTGCGCTTCCTCGCCGCCTCCGCGCGCGCGCTCGGCCGCAAGCCAACGCAATGTCGGAGTGATGCCGGGATGAAGGGCCGCCCGCGCGGCAGCCAATTCCGCCAAGTGATTCACGTCCGTGAAACGCCGCTCGCCCTCGCGGCCCGCGATGAGCCGCTCGCCCACGCCCAGCTCGCGCGTCATCGTTCTCCACATCGTCGCGAAGCCGCGTTCGAGCCAGAGCGATCGGTAGCGCGAGAATCGCTCGACCCAGGCCGTCGCGTCGTCTGCGTGCACCTGCGCGGGCGCATCGGCAAGCTGCGCCAAGCGCGCCAGCGCGTGCGCGTCCAGGCCAAACCAATCGGCGGCCAGTGCCGCCCTTAATCGACGCAAGTCGCCAGGCGCATCCACGGCCGAGAGGACGCGTTCCAACTGCTCGGCATCGAGCGTCGCAAACACCGATGATTGCGCGAGTTCGACGCTGCCCACGCCCCACGCGGCGAGCACGCGTTTCATCAAGCTGCCCTGCTTGTGCGTGCGCACGAGGACGGCGATGTCGGCCGGCGCGAGCGGCACGGCGCCAAGCGCGACGCTACCGTCGCGCGCGCCGCGCAGCAGGCGCACGATTTCCTGCGCGCACGCTTCAGCCGCCGATCGCTGTGCGTCGCGCTTGAGCAGCGTCGCCTCGCCCGAGGGCAGCATCCACACGCGCAGCGCACCGTCGGCACCTTGCTCGCGCGCGGGATCGGCGTCGTCGATCAGCGGGGCACGCTCGCGCGCGGCCGCTTGCACCGGCGCATAGTCGAGCCCTTCGAGCACGAACGCGCGCGGGTTGGCGCTGAAGATCCGATTGCACGCGGCGACGAGCGGTGCCGTCGAACGCTGGTTGACGGCGAGCGTATAGCGCGCCGTGGCGGCGTGGCGTGCGGCCAGATACGTGTGCAGATCGGCGGCACGAAAGCTGTAGATCGCTTGTTTCGGATCGCCCACGAGAAAAAGCGGCCCCACCTGGCCGTCGCCGCCCGGGCCCGCGAAAATGCACTCGAAGATCGCGAATTGCAGCGGGTCCGTATCCTGGAACTCGTCGATCAGCGCGGCCGGATAACGTGCGCGCAGCGTGTCGGCCAACCAGGGATGTTCGCTCAGCGCGCCGTGCAGATTCGCGAGCAAATCGTCGAACGAGGCGAGCCGGCGCGTGCGTTTCATCGCCGCGAGCGCGCGCGGGCCGTCGTCCAGCCACACGGCCAGCAAGGCGAGCCAGCGCCTGCGATGCGCCGCGTCCAACGCCTCGGCGGCGGACGCGAGCGTGTCGGCGAGCACGAAGAACGGATGCTCGGGCGGCACGCATTTCACCTTGGTTGCCTTGGCGAGCGCCGTCGCGGTCAGCTTCAAGGCTTCGCGCGCAGGCACCGCATGACAATCGCCTTCCGCGAAATAGCGGCTCCATGCATCGAGCGCCGCGCGTATGGCATCGGGTTTGTGCGTCGTTTGCTTAAGCGCCGCCCGCACGTCTTCGAGCAATCGTTCGATCGATTCGCGCTCGGCGTGCCAAAGCGCACAAGCCGCATCGAAGCGTGCCCGCGCATCGTCGCCGTCCGGTGGTTCGAGCGTGGGCGCTGTGGTGCCCGACGCCCCCCAGCGCAACTGTGCGAGCGGCTTTTTCAACCGGCGCGCGAGCTGCGCGTCGAGTTCCAGCGGCGTAGCGCCGCGCGCGACGAGCCACGCGGCGAACGCGGGATAGGCGGCCGCAACGGGCTCGACGCGTTCGCGCCAAAAATCGAAAGCCAGCTCGAACCGCAGCGATGCGTCGTCGGCTTCCATCTCGAACGCGAACGGCATCGCGGCCGCGAACGGCGCCTCCTGCAACGCACGCTGACAAAACGCATGGATGGTATGGATCGCCGCTTGATCGAACGTCGACAATGCGCGGCGAATGCGCTTGCCGGCCAGCGCCCGATCGAGCCCGCCGGGGCCGAGCGTCGTCGCGAGCAATTGCGCGACAAAAGGATCCGCCGGCGGATCGTCGCAGTCGTCGGAGCGCTCGATCGCGCGAGCCAGCTCGGCAAGGCGGCCTCGAATCCGCTCGTGCAGCTCGGCGGTGGCCGCTTTCGTGAACGTGACGACGAGAATCTGATCGGCGTTAAGATCGCGTTCGAGCAAGAGCCGCACATACAGTGCGCAAATGTTCCAGGTTTTGCCGGTACCGGCCGAGGCTTCGATTTGATTGACGCCCGCCAGCTCGCATCGGAAAACGTCGAGCGGCTCGGGCAGCGAAGACACAGCGGTGAGAGGGTCGCGCTCGCTCATGCGTCGGCTCCGGTCAGGTGCGCCCTCATCGGTTCGAACACGATGCGCGACAGCGCGCCGAACGGCTCGTCGAGCGTGAGGTCTTGCCCGCGCCAGGCGATCGCGAGCACGGGATCGTCGGATTCGCCGCGCACGCGGTCGCTGATCCAGACGCCCAGCGCCTCGGCATCGCCGCCATTCACCTTGGCCCATGCGCTTTTGGGAAAAAAGCGCAGCGGCAGCCGCCGCCCCGCGACGAACAGTGAGGCCAGCAGCCCGAGATGATCCAGCGGCGCCTGCACAGGCGAGAATGCGAAGCGATCGGTGGCGCCATACCATACCGTGCGGCACGGCCCCTCGGGCTGTGCGGCGCAGTACGCGAGATGCGCGAGCCACGCGTTCAGATATTCGCGCGCGTTCGGGCTCGCATAGCGATAGAGTACTTGGCCCCCATCGGTCACGCGATTCAATGTGCCGTGCAGGTGCAACGGGGCTGCCTCCAGCAATGCCTCACGCAGCATGGCATCGTGTTCGCCGAACAGCGCAACGCCCTCGGTGTCCGGCCAGCGCGGCGCCACCTGCAACGTGAACGGCAACCGCACCGCACCGCCCGCGAGCGCGCCGCGTACGTCCGCCGCCAAGCGAGCCAGCGCACCGAGCTCGCGCCGCTTGAGTACATCGCCCGTGGCCCCGGCCGGCAGCTCGGGGCTCGTTTGCGCGACACGCCAGGCGCGTGCGCGCGCTATGTCGTCGTCGCGCTCGATCAGCCGCGGCAGCAATCGTTCGGCGAGCGCATCGCGGCCCGTGTAATCGAGTTCGAAGGGCTCGACTTCGAGCAACTCACCTTGCGTCTTCTCGAGCACCACCCCAAGCCGCTCTCGCAGCAAAGCGCGCGCGGGATGTTGCCAGAACCGCTGAAAATCGGCGAAGGAAACCGGTTCGGCCGGCTCGGGCGGCAGCGGGCCGGCGAAGAACCGTGCCGAAAGCGGTTCGGCGTCGGTCGCAAGTTGCGTCGCGAGCCGCGCGCGTTCGGCGTCGTAGGTGAACAGCGCACCGTTGTGGCCGGCGAAGTAGGCGGCCGCAAATGGCTGCAGCGGATGATCGACGATAAACGAGCGCCGCGCCGCCTCGAGGGCGGCGGGCGATGCGCCGTCGCCAGCCTTGGCGCGCGCGAGGTGATCGAGCAATTCGTCGACGAGCGCGGCCGGCGGCAGCGGCGCGTTGTCTCGAATACTGCGTCCGGTATAACTGATCAACAACCGCTCGCGCGCCGCGAGCAGCAGATCGAGGAACAGATTGCGTTCGTCGGCGCGCCGTTGCCGATCGCCCAATTGCGGCAGTACGGCCATCAGGTCGAATTCATCGGCCCGCGCCAGGCTCGGCAAGACGCCGTCGTCCATTCCGATCAGGCAGATCGCGCGATACGGCAGGCCGCGCAAGCTCGTGAGCGACGAGAACGTCACGCCGCCCCACGGCACGCCGCCATGCGCGGCGTCGTCGAGCGCGACCGTGAGCGCCGCGCGCACGACGGCGGCCGGCGCCAGCGCGTCGCGAGCACCATCGCGCATGGCGTCGAGCGCCTTTTCGACGGCATCGCGCACATTCGCCAGCGCGTCGGCGAACGGCGGCGAAGCATCGAACGATCGCGCCAAAACATCAGCCAGCAGCAGACCCCAATCGTCGCAGCCCATCGGCTCGCGCGAGCGTCGCACGAAGCCATACAGATCGTCGACGAAGCGCGCGAGACGCCCCAGCAATTGCGCATCGGCACCGCGCGCCCCGGCAACCGGCAGCCACGCATCGACGGGCTCGCCATCGTCGGGCATCGCATAACCGAGGAACAGCCGGGTCAGCGCGTCGGCGAACGTGTGGCGCGCGCCGGTCACTGCATGCGCCGCGGGCTCGCCCTCTCCCGCCGGCGCTTCACTTGCCAGCCCGCGCCGCGCGCCGGCCGCCGCAAGCCAGCCCTGCGCCGTGTCGAGCGCGATGGCGTCGATACCGTAACGCGCGGCCACGGCATCGACGCGCAGCCATTCAACGAGCTCCGGCGCACCCACGCCGCGCTCGGCCAACGAGAGCCAATCGAGCAGCACGCGCGCGATCGGATTGGCCTGCGACGGCGGCAAACCGGTGATGCGATAGGGAATGCGGCCACGGTCGTCGTTCGACGTGGTACCGAAGACGGCGTCGATGAGCGGCGCCGCCGCCGCAAGATCGGGGCAGACGACGAGCACATCGGCCGGGCGCAGGCCCGGCAAGGCATCGCCCGCGGTGGCGCGCGCATCGTCGAACCAGCCGAGCAGCCGGTCATGCAGCACTTCGAGTTGGCGCGACAGGCTATGGCAGACGTGGACTTCGATGCCGTGGGTGCTTTCATCGTTATCGGCACCGGCTTGCGCATTCCCATCGTCCGCCTCCGGCACCAGGTCGAGCATGGCGTTCTGGACGCGGGCGAGCCAGTGCGATGCCTCGTTCTCGGCGAAGCGGGTTGCCTCGCTCGACGCCGCCCCTTCCGTCAATTCATGCAGCAGATGCAAATGCGCCTGGGTTTGGCGCCCCCACTCCGCCAGCAACGGATGGCCCACTTCGTGGAAATCGAGCGCATCGGCGGCCTCGAGTGCGAGTGCCCGCTTCTCCGTGACGATATCGAACCAGAATTGCCGGCACGGGTTGAGCACATACAAGCGGACGTCGATCCAGCGCGAGAGCTCGCGCAACAGCGCGATATGGAGCGGTGCGATCGTCGGCAACGCAAAGACACTGACGGCCTGCGGCCATCGCGCGCGCATGACCGCGTCGAGATCGAGCGTGCGCACCCGTTCAAGGAAACGATGCGCGGGCGGTGCGGCATCGGCTGCCCGTCCCCTATCGTCCACATGACTCACATGGCCCGGATCGCCCGCATCGTTCGCCTCGGCAAGCTCGCCTAACAAGGCGCGCCACAGCCCTGCCTGCCAACGCTCGTCTTCGCGCGCGGCGGCGCTGACGCTCCCGATGCGCGACGGCGCCGCGCCACCGGGGCCCGCGTCGAAGATCGATTGCCCGTGCTGCCAGCGTGCGAGCCATTCGGGACGGTAAGTCAGATAGTGATCGAAGACGGTCGCCACGCGTCGTGCCAGCTCGTAGCGCATCGGCGCATCGGCCGCCGCGAGGTAGCTGCGCAGGCGCGGCGAGTCGAGCCACGCGGCGGCCTCGGCCGCTCAATCCGGACGCCGGGGATTCAAGCTCCGCCCGCCCCGCCCGAACAGCAGAGCCCACCGCCCGGCCCGCCGCCCGGCGCCCCGCGGCGAATGCGCGGGCACGTCGATCACACCGCCGATCTGCGCCCACAGCCACTGCGCGAGGTAACTGAAATTCACATTCGCGCAGATGCCGCGGCGCGAAGCCAGTTCGAGTTCGAGCCGGCGCCGCACCGCCGCGCTCGGCACGACGATTTCCTCGCTCGCCCATGGATCGGTGGGCATGGCGGCGAGATCTTCGACGAGCGCTTGGACAAGCGTTTCGTACCGGTTCGAATAGAAAAGCTGGAGCATGAACCCTTGGAATGGAAGCTTCGCGCAACTTCAGCCGACAAGCGGGCGCAAGCAGCCGGCGAAAAGCGTCAGGATAGCAAAGGCGCGGCGGGCCGGGCATGCGGCGGCGCGACGATAGGCCAAGGGGCCAAGCCCCCCATGCCAAGCCGCACGGTGCAAGACGCGCACCCGCCCCGCACCGCCCGGCGCCCATGAAATACGTTAGACTCCACGCCAGCCCCTCCCCGTTGCCGCTGCCCGCTTCGAGATCGATGCGCTATTCAAAAGAAATCGAAAAATTTCTCTACAGCCAGTATTTTTTTGGTGGACTGCGCACCGCCATCGGCGTATCGCTTCCGGCTGTGCTGTGCCTCGTCGTCTTCCATCAGGCCGACCTCGGCTTCACGATCTCCACCGGTGCGCTCGGCGCATGTGTGGTCGACATGCCCGGCCCGCTCAAGTACAAGCACAATGAAATGCTCGTCTGTAGCGTGCTTGGTTTTGTGGCCGCATTGGCAACTGGGCTCGCGACATTCAACGTCTTTGCGCTGTGGGCGACCGTCGTCGCGATGACGTTCGCGCTTTCGCTGACTGTCGTGTACGGCAATCGCTGGCCGCAAATCAGCTTCGCCACGCTGTTCATGATGGTGATGACGCTCGAGGAGCACTTCACCCCGCTCAAAGCGCTCACCAATGCCAGTTGGATCCTGCTCGGCGGCCTCTGGTATACGTACTGGGCGACGTTGATTTCGCAATGGCAGGCGCACCGGATCGAGCAGCAAGCGCTGGCGGAAAACGTCTTCGCCTGCGCCGACTACCTGCTCGCACGCGCCGATTTCTACGATGTGGATGCGGACCTCGACGAGTGCTACACGCGTCTCGTGGAAAAGCAGACGACAGCCGTCGAGATGCAGGATGCCGCACGCGCGATCGTTTTGCGCAATCTGCCGAAACTGCGCCGCGGCAAACTCGATCCGCGCCGCGTCACACTCTTCAACTTGTTCATCAACACGGTGGATCTGCACGAGCTCTTCGTCGGAGCACATACGGACTATCCGCTCATGCGCAGCACATTCGGCAATGCCGATTTGATGCTGTTCTTCCGCGATCTGATTCGCAAAGCGGCGAGCAGTCTCGAAGAGATCGGTCTCGCCGTACTGCAGAACCGGCGGCCCGAATCGCACGTGCACGTCAAGGCGGAAATGCGCGCGATCGAGTACGAGATCGAACTCATGCGCAAGCAAGCCCTGCCGGAGCGCAATCCGGAAGCGTACGCGGCGGCATCGGCCACGTTCCGGCGCCTCTGGAGCGCGGTGCGCCTCATCGACAAAATGAAAAAGAGTGTCGGCAGCGAAACGCCGAACGTGCGCACCGAGCTGCGCATCGATCACACGCTGATGCGCTTCCTGTCGGGCCGGCGCGTTCCGCTGCCGCAGATCTTCTCGAATCTGACGATGGCCTCGCCGAGCTTTCGCCATGCGCTGCGCGTGACGATCGCAGTGGCCATCGGATTCTGGCTCGGACGTCTGCTACCGCTGACGAACGCCTATTGGATCGTGATGACGACGCTGATCATCATGAAGCCGGGCTACTCGCTCACCAAGCAGCGCAATACCCAGCGGATCGTCGGCACGGCGATCGGTTGCGCGGCGAGCCTCGCGTTGATCTGGTTCGTCAAGGCGCCGCCCATTTTGCTCGTCTTCATGTTCGCCTCGATGGTGATGAGCTACAGCTTGCTGCTGTTCAACTATGCGGCGAGCGTCGTATTCACGTCGTCGTATGTTCTGCTGCTGTTTCACCTGCTCGCGCCGGGCAGCATGCGCATTATCGGCGAGCGGGCGATCGATACCGTCATCGGTTGCGCGCTTGCCATCGCGGCCAGTCATCTATTCCCCTATTGGGAGTATCGACTGATGGGCAAGCTGGTGTCGGAGATGCTGACCGCGACGCGGCAATACCTGGAGAGCGCCTGGTGGTGGGGCAACGTCCAGCGTCCCGCCGCGCCCCAGCCCGCCTCCGCCGATAAGCGAGCCACGGGGTTGCCGCCCGAACCGGCACGCGATGACGAGCGCGATTTCCGTTATCGGCTCGCGCGCAAGAACGTTCACATCGCGTTCGCGAATTTGGCGCAAGCGTTCCGGCGCATGATGCTCGAACCGAAGGCGCAGCAGCGCTTCGTGCCCGAATTGAACGATTTGCTTGTTCAAAGCCACGTACTGGCCGCGCATATCACGGCGGCTGCGCCGCTCCTGCGCAGCGTAGCCAAGCACGAGCCCGACGGCTCGCTGGCGCTGCAACGCGCGTTGTCGTCGGTACGCGAGAATATTGCCCGAGCGCAAACGGGCGAAGCGCCGCCCGTCGATCAAGCGGAGATGACGAAACAGCTCACGCGTGAGCTCGATACGATGGTCGTGGAGATCGAACGCGCTGGCACACAGCCAGGCGAATTCGTCGGCGAAATCAAACTGCTTGCGCTGCAATGCAAGCAAATGCTCGCCGCATCATTCCTGATTCGCAAGGACGCGGGCGCGATTCATCTACCCGAGGCCTGACGGCTCGAACGGGCTCGCTTACTGTGAAGTGCCGGACGCGGTGGCGGCGACCGCACCGCTCGCCGTTGCCGCCGGTGCAGCGGCGTTTTGTTCGTCGTACGCCCGGATGCCCTTGATCGCGTTGATGACGAACGTGGCAATCACGAGCAGGACAACGACGACGACGAACAGGGCGACGCGAGTCGTGGGGTTCGATTTGTTCGTTTGGCGCGGGTCGTTCATGGATGCTAGGTTGCGGCGCCGGCAAGGACGGCCGTCAACTGAAAAGAGTGAGACGAAAGCCGGCATTCTACGCGCATCGGCGTGAGCGTCATCTGACAGGCAGCGCAGTCGAGTACTTGATCTGCTCCATCGCGAAGCTGGAGCTGACGTCCAACAGCGGCACCGCTCGGATCAACTGCTTGTAAATGCGATCGAAGTCGTCGATGTCGGCGGCGACGATACGCAACATATAGTCGGTCTCACCGCTCATCCGGTAGGCTTCGACCACCTCCGGGATATCGCGCACGAATTGCACGAACTGCTTGACCCACTCCTCCGTATGCTGGTTCGTCCGCACGGCGACGAATACGGTGGTGCCGACGCCAAGCTTGCGCGCGTCGCACAGGGCGACCTGCGCGCGAATGACACCCTCTTCCTTGAGCCGCTGCACCCGCTTCCAACAAGGGGTTTGCGAGAGATTGACCCGGCTGGCCAGTTCGGCGATCGGCAGCGTTGCATCGGCCTGAAGCAGCTCGACGAGCTTTCGGTCGATAGCATCCATTCCCATTTTTGATCCTCTATAGAATTTTCTTCTACGCTGGTGCGAGATGGGGGAATTATAGGGAAACTCTTTTTGCGCACAAACCGATATAAATGGGAGATGAAAACAACCTGACGACGGACCATGAATCCCACCATCGACGTCTTTGCACACGAAGTGCTCCATGCCGATGCGTCCTTCCACCGCGGCGAGCGGAGCATGCAGCGAACTGTCGCTATCGACGAAACGGAAACAGCGGTAGCCGCTGTGCGGAGGTTGCGCGACGCGCTCGACGAAGCGTTCGCAGCCGTTTCCCCCGGTGCGGCCCCGGCTCGCTCGCAGTGCCCCGAATTCGCGCGCCGCGTGCGCGCTGCGCTGGCCCAAGCCGCGGCTGAAGAGACACTGCTGACCTCGGCACAGCGCGAAGGCGAGGTGAATAGCTATCGGCGTCACGTCCTGGTGGCCGATCCGCAGGGCCGCTATGCCGTCGCGGCGCTGGTCTGGCAGCCGGGCCAGGCGAGCCCGGTGCACGCGCATCACACGTGGTGCGGCTATGCGGTACTCGATGGCGTGCTTCACGAAACGCTGTATGCGTGGGACGATGCCGCGGATTGCGCCGCGCCGTCGCGCACTCGGCCTCGCGAGTCCGGCGCGGTGTCCTATGTGCGGGCAGGATTAAACGCCATCCATCGGCTCGGCAATGACGGCAGCCGGCCTGCCGTGTCGCTGCATGTCTACGGCGTATCCGGCGAGCGGCTGCCCACACACGTCAATCGCCTCGTAGCGGCCTGACTCGAACCGGTCCATAACAAACATGGATAACGGCAGGCGGGCGAATACGTCCCGCAGGATAGACGAATCGGCGCGATGGATCGAATGACTGTCCGTCAGCACATCGGCGCACTGTGGTTCCACCATGCTTAGTTTATTTCGTTTATTGCGTATGTTTCGTCTGTTGCGCTTATAGGTCGCAACGGATATCATTGACTGCGTTGTAAGGAGCCTTCCATGACCACCGCCACCCCCGACCGAATCCACCTCACCGACGACCAAGCCGCGTTGCTTGCGAGCGCCAGTCGCCTGATGGGCGAGGCACTAGATCACTCCCGCGCCGCGCGCGTGGCACTCGTGGAAGAAGGCGAAGGCGGCGATGTCGCACGTATCGACGTGCCGCCGGCGACCCTTCAGGTGCTGTCCAAGATACTGGCCATGATGGCCAGCCAACAGACGTTTCTGCTGTACCCAGCCGAGACCGAACTGACAACGGGGCAGGCGGCGGACATGCTCGGCGTATCGCGTCCCTATCTGATCACGCGGCTCGAAGCGGGCGATCTGCCTTTTCGCAAGGTCGGGCGGCATCGCCGCATTCGGATGGACGACGTGCTTGCCTACAAAGTAACCATGCAGGTGCAACGCAAGGCGGCGCTCGACGAGTTGGTGGCACAAAGCGAAGCCCTCGGTGGATACGATCTGTGAGGCTGGGGTTCGACCGATTCACCGTCGTGCTGGACGCGTGCGTGCTGTTCCCGATGTTCACGCGTGACGTGCTGCTGACGCTGGCTGATAACGGCTTCTACAATCCCAAGTGGTCCGATAAGATTCATGCGGAGTGGACTGGCAACCTCGTCTCTCATCTTCGGGCCCGCGGCGCCGCAGAGGGCTCAGCGGCGCGGATCGACGCTGTGCGACAAGCGATGGATCGGGCGTTTCCTGACGCCCTGGTCCGCAACGTGCCGTCAGATTCTGGAGACATATTGCCTGTTGATCCGAAAGATCGTCACGTGGTAATGGCGGCGGTCGCTGCCCACGCCGACGCGATCGTGACGTTCAACCTGAAGGACTTCGCGGGCGATCACCTGCGCAACGCGCTTGCGATCGAGGTTCTCCATCCGGACGTATTCGTGCGCGACCTCATTGACCTTAACGAAAAGCGTGCAGCGGGCGCTTTTCGCGAGATGCGCGCACGCAAGCGGCAGCCGGTTTGGCAAGTCGACGAACTGATTGAGAGAGCGCGGCGTGCTGGTCTTTTGGAGACAGCAGCTTGGCTTGATGCCGAGGACGTTCGCCGACTGCTTTGATAGCGTCGATGAACCAAGACTCGCCCAGCATGGACCGCACTCGCTAAGTCGGCCGCATTCATACGCTTCGATGACGAACGTATTGTCGCTGACGAGTACCTGAACCCTCATGGAGGGCAATCGGGGCGCCGAACGATACCGCGGTAGGCGGCTCCCTCTGCACACACGCCAGCACTGAGGGGGCCCGCCACCACTCAATACGCTACCGTCGCGAGGTGCCGCACGAAGCGGCCTTGCTCGATTTCGTCGACGAACGCCACCGCGTAGTCTTCGGCGGAAATCTTGCTATTGCCATTGGCATCGACGAGCAGCGTGTCGGCGCCCGTGCGGAAAATGCCCGTCTTCGTGCCCGGCGCGATCATCGCGGCGGGTGCGAAAAACGTCCAATCGATATCGGCGGCCGAGCGATAGACCCCCAGCGCCTCGCGATGCGCAAGCGCCACGCCTTTATAGGCGTCCGGGAACCCTTCTGTATCGACAAGCTGCTTGCCAGGCGCAACTTCCAACGAACCGGCACCGCCCACGGCCACGAGCCGCTTGACGCCCGATGCACGCGCCAACGCAATGAGCGAGCGCGCCGCCTCGATCACTTTCGACGGATCTTCCTGCGCGGGGCCATAGGCACTCGCGATCGCGTCAAAGCCGGCGATCTGCGCCGCGTTGCGCGCCGCATCGAACACATCGCCTGCGATGACCTGCAACTGCGGCAATCCTTGCACGGGCCCGGACTTGCGCGAGATTGCCGTGACTTCATGCCCCCGTGCGAGCGCTTCAGCCGCGATACGCGATCCAATCATGCCGGTGGCGCCGAACAGCGCAATTTTCAGACGACGTTGCATATAAAGCTCCTATCGAAGTAATGTGTAACTTACGTAGTTACATTTCCAGCTCGAAAAAAGAGAGGCCACGCCTCTCGCTGACATCAAACAGCTTTCTTTGTTCACGACGCCGGCCGCTACGCAAAGAAGACGAGCGGCCCTACGGTTGCCCTGCTTCCGGCGGACTTATCGCCCGCTCGGCCTCGATCACACCCGCAGTCACATCCGCCAGCGTGCGCGCCCCGAGGGATGCCTCCATCGCCTGCTGAGCGTCGTCGACAATCCCTACCAGCACTTGCTGAATGTGCCGGCCCACCAAGCAGGCCGGGTTCGGGGCCTCGCGATGCAGGCCGAACAGACGCGCCTCATCCACCGCGCGATAGACATCGACAAGCCGAATCGCGCCCGGCGCGCGAGCGAGCAATGCACCGCCGCCCGCGCCGAGCTGCGAGGTGGTAAGCCCCGCCTGCGCCAGCATCGACAGTAGCCGGCGGATTAACGCCGGATTCGTATTCACGCTGCCGGCGATGATCTCCGACGACAACGGCTCGCCATGCTGCAACGACAGCAGCGCCAGGATATGGACGGCATAGGCGAAACGGCTGCTGGTGTTCATCGCTGAAATTC
>NZ_JBQCDN010000101.1:0-14618 GCF_051961175.1 Trinickia sp.
TCTTCGCCTCTTCGCCTCTTCGCCTCTTCGCCTCTTCGCCTCTTCGCCTCTTCGCCTCTTCGCCCCTTCGCCCGCTCAACCGCTCAACCGCTCAACCACTCAACCGCTCAACCGCTCAACCGCTCAACCGCTCAACCGCTCAACCGCTCGAAACGTTCGGTTGCTGCTGCGACAAGGGATTGGCGGCGCGGTATCTCGCCCGTTCGCCCGTTTGCCTCGCCAGCATGCTCGCGGGGAACGCGTCATAATAGCGGTTTGCATTAAGGAATCACTTAAAAGCCCGGCTCGTATAGGGCCGGCTGCTTGCCCGGGAGGGTTACCCCGTCTATAATCATGCCTAGTCAACTATTGCAATCGCACGGAAATCGCCATGACCAAACCGCCCTCGTCCCTGCCGCCTGAGGTCTGCAACTATCAGTTGGACGAAAGCGTGGGCTACCTGATCGCCCGGGCGAAATCGAGCCTGTCGAACCTCGTCACGCAGCGGACGCTGGGCGAATTGGGGATCACGAGCACGCAGGCCAGCATGCTGTTCATGATCGCGAGCGGCCGGTGTTCGCTGGCGGCGGAACTCGCACGCGACTACGGGATTGACGCAAGCGCGGTGACTCGGCTGATCGATCGGCTGGAAAAGCGTAATCTGCTGTCGCGGGTGCGTAGTTCGGAGGATCGCCGCGCCGTTCATCTGGCGGTGACGGACGAAGGCCGCGAACTCGCGGCGAAGATGCCGGGCATCTTCGGCGGCGTGGTGGATAAGGCCCTCGCGGGCTTTACGCCGGAGGAAGTGGGATTTCTGAAGAGCATGCTGCGGCGGATTCTGGCCAATACGGCCGACCCGGCCGCCGAATAACGGCGCCACACCTTTTTCGTCGGCGCAAGGTTGGCTGACATGGCAACAAGTTTCGACCTTCAATCGTAAAAAATAAGTTGCAGAGTCCATGACTACATTTACTTCGAAAGGCCGTGCGATGATTTCCTCTCCCGCCTCGCCCCGTGTTCGTGCGGCCCGCGGCGCGATTGCAGCCGGGGTTGCCGTTGCCACACTCGTCATGGCCGGATGCGCCAACTACGCCGGGATCAAGAGCGACAAGCACATCACGTCGGCCAGCGCGCTCGAATCGGCACAAAGTCTTCCCAACGAGGGCGGACAGTGGCCGTCGCTCGATTGGGCCAGCCAGTTCGGCGATCCGCAGCTGCCCAAGCTCATCGACGAAGCGCTGCAAGGCAATCCGTCGATCGCGCAGGCGCAGGCGCGCATTGCCCAGGCGCAGTCGTACATCGAAAGCGCGCACGCGGGCCTGCTGCCGAAGGTGAACGGGAGCTACTCGATCACACGTGAGCGGTTTTCCGCCAACGCTCTGTACCCGCCCCCCTTCGGCGGGAATTGGGTCACGGAACACAACGCGCTCGCCAGCGCCTCGTGGGATCTCGATCTGTGGGGCAAGAACCGCGCGCGCGTCAATGCATCGCTATCGCAGGAGAAGGCGGCCGAGGCCGACATGCAGGAAGCGCGCGTCACGCTGGCGTCGTCGGTTGCGCGCACCTACAACCAACTCGCCCAGCTCTACGCCCTGCGGGACATCTCGGCGCGGGAGATCCGCAACCGCCAGGAAGTCGGCACGATCACGAACGGGCGCGTGACGGCGGGGCTCGACACGAACGTCGAAAAGGAAACGGCGCGCGGCAACGTGGCGACAAGCCAAGCCAACCTGGCCGACCTCGACGGGCAAATCAAATCGGTGCGCTTTCAATTGGCCGCCCTGCTCGGCAAGGGCCCCGATCGGGGCTTGGCGATTGCGGATCCGGTGCTCGCACCCGGCGGGGCCGTGACGCTGCCGTCCAATCTGCCTGCCGATCTGGTTTCGCGCCGCCCCGACATCGTCGCAGCGCGTTGGCAAATCGAGGCCTCACTCGCCAACGTGAAGGAAGCGAAGGCCGAGTTTTTCCCGGACATCAATCTGGCTGCGGGCATCGGTCTCGACGCATTCGGGTGGAGCCATTTCCTGCTGGCGGCGAGCCGGCAGATCCAGGCGGGGCCGGCTATTCACCTGCCGATCTTCGATGCCGGCGCGCTGCGTGCTCAACTGAAGGGCCGTTACGCCGATTTCGAACTCGATGTGGCGAACTACAACCAGGCGCTCATCAATGCGATGTCCGATGTCGCGACGCAAGTGGCATCGATCCGCGCCATCGACAACGAAATGAGCGACGCGCAGCATGCGCTCGATGCATCGGTCGAAGCCTACCGTCTGGCCGTCATCCGCTACAAGGCGGGCTTGTCGCCGCAGCTTCAAGTGCTCACGGCCGACAACAACCGCCTGGCGGCCGAGCAGACCGTGACGAACCTGAAGATGAAGCGCCGCGACCTGCAGTTCGCGCTGATTCGCGCGCTCGGCGGCGGCTTCGACGCACAAACCGCGGGGGTGGCCGTCCCGGCGTCGGGAGCCCTCGCCGCCACGTCGTCCTCTGCGGGTTGAACGGCATGGCGCAACGTCCCAACAATCAATAACCCAAGCAAGATTCAACGATAGAGCTTCGACACGATCGAGACTCGAGAAACGGAGAGCATTTCCATGAGCGACACTCAACAAACCGCCGCGAGCGTGCAGTCGCAGAACAACGCCAAGCGCAAGCGCTTGATGACGCTGCTGATCGGCGTCATCCTCGTCGCGGCCGTCGCATACGGCTTGTACTACTTCCTCGACGCGCGCTTCCATCAGGATACCGACGACGCCTACGTGAACGGCAATGTCGTGCAGATCACGCCGCAAGTGACGGGTACCGTCATCGCCGTGAACGCCGACGATACGCAAACGGTCAAGGCCGGCGATCCGCTCGTGATGCTCGACGGCGCCGATGCCCACGTGGCCCTTCAGCAAGCCGAGGCCAACCTCGCGCAAACGGTGCGGCAAGTGCGTGGACTGTTCGTCAACAACGATCAGTACCAGGCGCAGATCGCTCAGCGTGAAGCCGATCTGTCGCGCGCGCAAGACGATTTGCGCCGGCGCCTTGCCGTCGCTCAAACCGGCGCGGTGTCGCAAGAAGAAATCTCGCACGCCCGCGATACGGTGAAGGCCGCGCAAGCCGCACTCGACGCGGCGCAGCAGCAACTCGCCTCGAACCGCGCGCTGACGTCGAACACGACGATCGCCACGCACCCGAACGTGCTCGCCGCGGCCGCCAAAGTACGCGATGCTTACTTGAGCAATGCACGTAACGTACTGCCCGCCCCCGTGACGGGCTATGTCGCGAAGCGCTCGGTGCAAGTGGGCCAGCGGGTGTCGCCGGGTACGCCGTTGATGGCGATCGTGCCGCTCGAATCGGTGTGGGTGGATGCGAACTTCAAGGAAGTGCAGCTCACGCATATGCGCATCGGCCAACCCGTTGAGTTGACGGCCGACATCTACGGCTCGTCCGTCGTCTATCACGGCAAGGTCGTTGGGTTCTCGGCCGGTACCGGTTCCGCGTTCTCGCTGCTGCCCGCGCAAAACGCGACGGGTAACTGGATCAAGGTCGTGCAACGTCTCCCCGTGCGTATCGCGCTCGATCCGGCCGAACTGCGCGCGCATCCGCTGCGGATCGGCCTGTCGATGCAAGCCGACGTGAATATCAAGAACGACTCCGGCAATCAGCTCAGCAACGCGCAGAACACCGTCTATCAGACGAACGTGTTCGACAAGTACGGCGACGAAGCCAATGCCGAAATCGCCCGCATCATCGCCGAGAACGCAGGGTCCAATGCCGGGCTTGCGCAGCAAAGGCAGTCGAGCACCGAAGCGCACGCCACGCGCGGCCACGCCGCAAAGGTCGCGAGCAACGGCGCCCATAGCTGATGCTGATTTGCGGCCGATGCAAGGCACAGAAGTGGCCCGAAGTGGCCCGAAGCGGCCATAAGCCGCATAGCACGCATCCACGAAACAACGAAGGACTCGAGGTCAACTGAAGAATGGCTCAGCCCCAAGCTCCGCACCCACCGCTCACCGGCGCATCGCTCGTGGTCGGTACGATCGCCGTGTCGCTCGCGGTGTTCATGAACGTGCTCGACACGTCGATCGCGAACGTGTCGATACCGACGATCTCCGGTGACCTCGGGGTGTCCTCCGATCAGGGCACCTGGGTCATCACCTCGTTCGCCGTCGCCAACGCGATTTCCGTGCCGCTGACGGGCTGGCTGACCGAACGTCTCGGGCAGGTGCGGCTGTTTTTGGCGTCGATCGTGCTGTTCGTGATCTCGTCGTGGATGTGCGGCCTTGCGCCCTCGCTGCCGTTTCTGCTGATGTCGCGCGTGATCCAAGGTGCCGTCGCCGGCCCGATGATTCCGCTCTCTCAGACGCTGCTGCTCGCGAGTTATCCGCGCGCGAAGGCGCCGCTCGCGCTCTCGATGTGGTCGATGACCACGCTGATCGCGCCCGTGGCCGGGCCGATTCTCGGCGGCTGGATCTCCGACAATATTTCCTGGCCCTGGATCTTCTACGTCAATATTCCCGTCGGTATCGTGGCGGCGATCGCCACGTGGGCCATCTTCCGGACGCGCGACTCGGCCATCAAGAAGGCACCGATCGATTCGGTCGGCCTCGCCTTGCTCGTCATCTGGGTGGGCTCGTTGCAAGTCATGCTCGACAAGGGCAAGGATCTCGATTGGTTTTCCTCGACGACGGTGGTGGTGCTCGCGCTCACGGCCCTGATCGGGTTTGCGTTTTTCGTCGTTTGGGAGTTGACGGCCGAGCACCCTGTCGTCGATTTGTCGCTCTTCAGGAAGCGTAATTTCACGGGCGGCACGATCGCGCTATCGATCGGTTATGGGCTCTACTTCGGCAATCTCGTGCTGTTGCCGCTGTGGCTGCAAACCGATATCGGCTATACGGCCACCGATGCCGGGCTCGTCATGGCACCCGTCGGCGTGTTTGCGATTCTGCTCTCGCCCGTCACGGGCAAGTTCTTGCCACGCACGGATCCTCGAAAGATCGCCACGGCGGCGTTTGTCGTGTTCGCGTTGTGCTTCTGGATGCGCTCGCGCTATACCACCGGCGTGGATACGTGGTCGCTCGCGTTGCCTACCCTCGTGCAAGGCATCGCCATGGCCGGGTTCTTCATCCCGCTCGTGTCGATCACGCTATCGGGCCTGCCGGGCAATCGCATCGCGGCGGCGTCGGGGCTGTCGAATTTTGTGCGGATCATGTGCGGCGGGATCGGTACGTCGATCTTCACCACTGCTTGGGACCACCGCACAAGTTTTCACCACGCGCAGTTGACCGAGCGCGCCAGTATGTTCGATCCCACCTTTGGGCAATCGATGACGCAGCTCGGTTCGATGGGACTTGATACCTCGCAAGGGTATAGCCTGTTCGATCGGCTCGTGACGCAACAGGCGGCACAGCTCGGGGTGAATGACCTGTTCTATATCTCGTCGGTCATTTTCATCGTGCTCATCGCGCTGATTTGGATTACGCGGCCAGAGCGGAGCGGCGGTGGGGATTCGGGCGCGGCGGCGTCGGCGGCGCACTAGGTAACGTTGATTTCCTCAGGGCGCCCATTCAACGCATGCATGGTTTACGATGGCGCTCCAACGTCCTGGTCCCATTTCGCCATGGAACTCCGGCATCTCCGCTATTTCGTCGCTGTCGCAGAATTGCGTAGTGTGCGCTCGGCTTCCGAACAACTGCACGTGACGCAGCCGGCGATATCCCGACAAATCCAAGACCTCGAACAGGCCATCGGCGCGACGCTGTTCGAACGCACGCCACGCGGGCTGATGCTCACTGCTGCGGGCGAGGCCTACCTATCCGAAGCGCGAGAGATTCTGGCCCGCGTCGACGCCGCCAATCGCCTCGCCCGCCAGATCGCTTCCGGCTTGCGTGGTCATTTGCGTGTCGGTTTCGTCGAAAATGCAGCGTGGAGTGGCATTGTCTCCAGCGCTTTGCGCGAATTCGAACAGGCCGTGCCGCAAGTGGCGCTCGAACTGCAGCCGATGAATACGCCGGAACAACTCGAGGCGATTGCGGCGGGACGGCTCGACGGCGGTTTCTGCTATCGGGTCGGCGTGCTCCCCGAAGGCATCGCGAGCGTGCCCGTGCTCGAACAGAATGTCCTGCTGGCCGTGCCCGACGCGTGGCCGCTCGGCAAGGCGGGGGCCGTTTCGACGGCGGACCTCCGGGAAATCCCATTTATCGCCTTTCCTCGACGCGTCTACCCGGCGTACTACGACCGCCTGCTGTCCGCCTGCGCCGAGCGCGGCCTGACACTCGACATCCGACAGGAGGCCAGCACCGAAACGGCCATTCTTTCGCTCGTGTCCGCGGGCATGGGGGCCGCGATCGTGAACGCGGCGAATCGCCATCGTCCCCCGGCACGCGTGCGCTTCGTCGATCTGAAAGACTTATCGGTGCCGTTGCCACTCGAATTCTGCTACGCCGCAAATGGATCAAACGTGGCGCTGGGTCAATTCGTCAATCATCTGAGGTAGGAGGTAGGCGGCGCGTCGCCGTGGCAAGTCGACGGACGAAAGCCTAACCGGTGATGCCTTCAAGGCATCACCCGAGCAGAAAACGGCATTGGTCAGGCGCTTTATCGTCGGCGATAGTAAGAACAACGGGGCGCCGCCTCGCTGCTTACGGATCGCACCATGTCCAATCGTCCATCGCTTATCGCCACTGATGTCGATTTCGAGCGCACGGGTTTCCAGACCGGCACGCTCAGACTGCCCTGGTCGCACGACCGCTCGGCGTACGGGCACATCCCCATCCCGCTCGCCGTAGTCAACGCTGGCGCGGGGACAGGCCCGACGGTTCTACTCACGGGCGGCAACCATGGCGACGAATACGAAGGCCCCGTCGCGCTGATGAAGCTGTTGCAGCGGCTGCCGTCGATGACGATACGCGGCCGCCTCATCGTCATCCCTGCACTGAATTTCCCGGCTTTCATCGACGGCTCGCGTACGTCCCCTATAGACCGCGGCAACCTGAACCGGCTTTTCCCTGGCGCGCGCAATGGACAGCCCACCGAGATGATCGCGCATTACATCGAAACGGAGTTGCTTCCGCGCATCGATATCGCGATCGATCTTCACGCCGGGGGCGCATCGTTCGAACATGCCCCCACGCTTCTCGCGTCGCCGCCCGTCGATGGCGAGCGGCGTGACCGCTATCTCGACCTCGTGCGCGCGTTTGGTGCACCGAACACGATGATCATGGATCTGCTCGGCGAAGATCGCACTTTCGCGGCGGCCGCCGAACGCCACGGAAAGCTCTTCCTGTGCGGCGAATTTGGCGGCCACGCGGGGTGTGACGCAGCCAATCTCGCTATCGTCGAGAGCGGCCTCTGCCGTGTCCTGCACCGGCTCGGCATGACGCCTGAGGAGCATCCATCGCCCGCCGGCGAGACGCGATTTCTTCGGGTGGAGGGCGCACGCCACTATGTGTACTCGCCGATTGCCGGCGTCTTCGAACCCGCCTTCGCACTCGGCGATCGCGTCCGCGAAGGCCAGATCGCGGGACGTCTCTTCGATCCGCACCGGCCTTGGCAAGCGCCGCTGGACATCCGCTTCCGCGCGGACGCCACGGTCATGTGCGTCCGCACTTTTGCGCGGGTGGAACCGGGCGACTGCATCACATTGTTGGCCGCGGATACCGTTGCATATTGAGCAGAGAACAATAAGAACGACTGCCACTGACGATTCACCGACTCATCCTCCGGAGACAGTGTATGAGCGCTTATCCCCCTTTGACCCAGCCGCACGAAAATGCAGCCCGGCGAGCCCCCAGCGACGTGCGATACCCGGTCTACATCGTGCTGCTGTTCTTCACCTGCTTCGCGTTCTCGTATCTGGATCGGCAGATCGTCGGCATTCTCGTGCAGCCGATCAAGCAGTCGCTCGCGCTCACGGATACGCAAATCGGCTTGCTGCAGGGTCTTTCGTTCACGATGTGTTACGCCACAGCGGGTGTCTTCGTCGCGCGGCTCGTCGATCGAACCAACCGGGTCAAGCTGATCGCCGCTTGCATTGCGATCTGGGCTGTCTCGACGATGGCATGCGGATTCGCTTCGAGCTTTTCCGAACTGCTCATCGCCCGCGCCGGGACCGCAATCGCCGAGGCGGGACTGAGCCCGGCCGCACTGTCTATTTTCAGCGACATATTCCCGCCACGGCGCGTAGCGCGCGCGAGTAGTGTCTTCATGCTCGGGCCGTATGTGGGAGGCGGCGTTGCGTTGTTCGGCGGCGGCATGCTGTTGTCCGCCGCCCATGGCGACAACAGTGCATGGCTTGCGGCGCATGGCGTTGAACCGTGGCAAATGGTGTTCATCGCGGTCGGACTGCCCGGGCTCGTGTTGGCCGCGTTGGTGGCATGCTCGGTTCGCGAACCGGTCCGCCTGGAGACGCTGCATCATGCGACAAAAACGGAAGACGCCGTGCCGTCCCTGCGGCATGTCATCGTCGAACTGTTCGTGCGCAATCGTTTCTGTCTGCCCTACTTCGCGGCTTACGTCGGGTTGATAACGGTGTTTTACTCTCACTCGGCATGGTTTCCGACTTTGCTGATGCGGCATTTTCACCTCGCGCCGAAGACGGTGGGGCAGATGGCCGCACCGGCTTACATGATCGGCGGGACACTTGGTGTCGCGTGCGCTGGCATGCTCGCGACGCGCGTCACTGACGAAAGTACCTTGCGCAGAGTGCTGGGCTTCTCCGCCGGCGCGGTTGCTGCACTGGTGCCGGCCGCGATTGCGATGCCGCTTGTCGCCGACAGCAGCGTTGCGGTCGTGCTGTATGGCACCTGTGCGTTCGTCGCGAGCATTGCGATGGGTCTTGCGCCCGTGCCGCTGCAGATCGCGGTGCCGAACCGCATGCGTGGGCGCTCGCTGGCCCTGCTTGTGTTCATGACCAACGCGATTAGCGGAAGCATCGGTCCGCTGGCTGTCGGCTATCTGAATGAGCACCTGGCACGCGCCGACAACAGCCTGGGCGTGGCGCTGGCCCTGACCGGCGGGTTATCCGCACTGATCGGCAGCGCGCTTTACATAGTGGCCATGCGGCGCGTGCCAGTCGCGCACACGCTGGCCGTAACCTGAGAGAGCCTGAGAGACATCATGACTTACGACAAGCCAAATATCGCCATGCAAAACGCTTCCAATACCCATCTCGTGGGCGAGGCAATGATCACCCGGGTCGATGAAACGACCTTCGCACTCGCTCCCGATGTGCTGTTCCCCGACTGGGACGCCGCAAGCGGGCAAGCCCTCGGAGAACGTTTTTCGAGCGCCAGCCTCGACCTCACGAATCGGCGCGTCACGCTGAAAACGCATTTATGGGTCGTGCAGATCAGTGGCCTGACTATCGTCGTCGATACGGGAATCGGCAACGGGAAGACGCGGCCGTTCAGCGCGCTCTTCGACAAACTCGACAACCCCGTGCTCGAGCGCTTCGAAGCGGCGGGCTTGCGGCGCGAGCAAGTCGATTACGTGTTGCTCACTCATTTGCACGTCGACCACGTCGGATGGAATACGCATTGGCAAAACGACCGCTGGACACCCGTGTTTCCGAACGCCACCTATATATTTGGCGAGCGCGAATGCGACTATTTCGCGACGCCGGAAGGAGAACCGCGGCGCATGGTATTCGAGGACAGCATACTCCCGCTGATCGACGCCCAACAGGCTCGCGTCGTGTCGGATGAAGGAGAGGAAATCGTCGACGGCATTCGGTTTCTCCCGACGCCGGGCCATAGCATTGGGCATATGGCTATCGAAATTCGCTCGCGGGGACAGACGGCGTTGTTCTCTGGGGACGTCATGCATAGTCCCCTGCAGGTCTATCGTCCTCAGTGGAATTCAACCTTCTGCCTTGATCAGCCACAGGCGCGAGCATCAAGACAATCGCTACTCGAACATGCGGCGGCAACGGGTGCGATCGTATTCCCCGCGCACTTTCCGGAAACATCTTGCGGTAAGGTGCACGAAGGTCCAAACGGCTTCGAATGGCACTACTTGAACGGCGCGGAATAAAAAGCGCCTGAGGAGCGAAACGTCGCGAGCTGGGGTTCCCCGAATTTTCTGTGCCACCACCGGCTTTCACGTCGATGACAGAAACGCCCCGCAGAGCGGACGCACGAACGTCTACGTGAGCGCGATAACGAGCATCGCTTCCTGGCCGATCCAGGCCAGACGTCGGCCGGCGGGGGAGTCGGCCTTACATCGGCCGCGTCGGACAGCAGTCGGACCCTTCGCAGCCGTTTAGTATATGGCCGGTTAGGCGTCTCCTGCTGAAGTGCAGCTGTCATTCGCCTATTGCAACCCATGACAGACTTTCGGGCCAGCCGAAGGCGCGCATATCAGCTGCGCGCAATGTCATGTCGATGACGACGCGGGGCCACCTTCATCGTGCGCCAGTTTTCCGGCTCATTGAATGCTCATGCAAACGCCAAAGCCTTTCGTTTTACCGCGTCGCGCCTGGGCGGCGCGCTGAACAGCCGGCCATACTCCCTGCTGAATTGCGATGGACTTCCGTAGCCGACACGAAACCCTGCTTCTGCCGCGCCCAGCCCCTCCACGAGCATGAGACGGCGGGCTTCCTGCAAGCGAATCTGCGCTCGAAAGCGCAGCGGACTCATGTGCGTCGCCTCCTTGAATTGCGCATGGAATGTCGACACGCTCATGTCCGCGACCGCAGCCAGATCGTCGATGGCGAATTCTTCGGTGAAGTGCTCGCGAATGAAGGCGACCGCTTTCTGTATCCGGCTTATGCGGCCGGTGCGATACGCAATCTGACGCAACATGTCGGCTTGCGGCCCGCGCAACAGACGATAGAGAATCTCCCGCTCGATCAGCGGTGCGAGCGCAAGCACGTCGTCCGGTGCGTCGAGCAGGTGCAGCAGCCGCGCTGCCGCGTCGATCAAATGCGGGGTCGCCGCTTCCACGGCGATCGCGTGTGAAGCGCGCTCTTCGCCTCGAACGGACTTCGTTGGATCGTGCATGAGCATCTCGGCGAGCGCCTCGCGATTCAACGGCAAGCGCACACTGAGATACGGCTTTTGCGCGCTAGCCTCGATCACCGCGCCAATCACCGGCAAATCCAACCCGACGACCAGATAGTTCGACGGATCGTACTGGTACGCGCGGCCACCGACTACCGCACGCTTACGCCCTTGCGCGACGATACAACAGGACGGCTCGTAGAGCGTATGCACGGGCTCCGTTGCCGCCGACGAGCGCAGCAGGCCCAGACCGTCTATCGCCGTTTCGATCGCACCGTCGACTGGCGCATGGCGCGCGATCAGCGCCGCAAGATCATCGATTTTTTCCATGGTCAGAGTGTCGCATGCCGAGCGCGGCGCGCATCGTACGTTCTGCATTTTCAGAGAATCGTGCAAGAGATTCGGACTCGTCGGCTACCGGCAAGCCCCTCTTCCACGAGATGCTGTCGGTTCTTCAACCGGAACCGGGGAGCGGAAATGACTAGCTACGACATCGAACGGAAAGTGGTACTGATCACGGGTGCAAGCAGCGGCATCGGAGACGCCACCGCTCGCCATCTGGGCGCCCGTGGCGCCCGTCTTATGCTAGGTGCGCGTCGCACCGAACGTCTTGCGGCCCTCGCTGGCGATATTTGCGCCGATGGCGGCACGGCACGTTGGCGCCAGCTCGATGTCACGCGGCGCGACGACAGCGTGGCCTTCGTTGAAGCGGCACTCGCCGAGTACGGACGCGTCGACGTCATCGTCAACAATGCGGGCGTCATGCCACTGTCGCCCATGGCGTCGCTGAAGGTCGACGAATGGGACCACATGGTGGACGTTAACATCAAGGGCGTGCTGTACGGCATCGCGGCCGTGCTGCCGGTGATGAATCGTCAGGGTTTCGGCCAGATCATCAACGTGTCGTCGATCGGCGGCCTGCAGGTGTCGCCGACCGCCGCTGTCTATTGCGCAACAAAGTATGCGGTGCGCGCGATCTCCGATGGTCTGCGGCAAGAGAACGACAAGCTGCGCGTCACGAGCATCTGTCCGGGTGTCGTCACCTCCGAGCTTGCGGACACCATTTCGGATCCGGTCGCCGCCGAGGCGATGAAAGCGTACCGCAGCATTGCTCTGGAACCGGAAGCGATCGCCGCGGCCATTGCGTATGCAATCGCACAGCCCGCCGACGTCGACGTGAACGAGATCGTCGTGCGTCCGACTGCGGCGACTGGCGGATGATGGGAGGGGCGGCCCGCGGGCGTCGATCCGCCGTTTGCGGTCGAGGTCCGCAAGCAGGTGTTCCCGCGGAATGCGCTCACCAGTGCGGTCACCGGCAGCAACCCCGCAGATGTGCGTCGATTCAATGGCGCGAAGTGATCTCGCGCGTCACGCGGGCACCGCCGCCGTCGCAATCAAACGCTCTGGCGCCAGCACACCGTTCTCCGCTCGGGCCACACCCAGCAGCGCACCATCTTCCTCACGATAAACACGGACGCGCGGATCGGCCCCTTCGGACCGCCTCGCCAACTGCGCGCCCTGCTCCGTCGGCAAGTCGGCCAAACGCAACCGTTGACCTTGGAGGAAGCGCTTCGTTTCCACCGGACCGAGCGCCACACTTGGAAAAGTCGAAAGCAACGCATCGACGGGCCGCAAGCAAGCATCGCGTGCTGCCGCGTCCATTTGCTCGAGCGCTTCGAGTGTCACCGCATGATCGAGCGTCAACGCGCCGACGCCTGTCCGCCTCAGCGCGACGAGGTGCGCCCCGCAACCAAGCGCCGCGCCGATATCCTCGGCCAGCGTGCGCACGTACGTGCCCTTGCTGCACGTGACGCGAAACGTCACGTCGGGCAGCGCGGTGCCGAGCAATTCGAGCGCATGAATGGTGACCTCCCGAGCCACGCGTTCGACAACCTGCCCGGCACGGGCGTACTCATACAGCGGCTTACCGTCGCGCTTGAGCGCCGAATACATCGGCGGCACTTGCGAGATCGGCCCCCGAAAACGCACCAGCGCTGCCTCGATCTCGGGTACGCCCACTTCGACGGGAAGCGTTTCGAGCACTTCTCCTTCGGCATCACCGGTACTCGTGCGAATGCCGAGACGCATCGTCGCCTCATACGTCTTATCGGCTTCGAGCAAATCTTGCGAGAACTTCGTCGCCTCGCCAAAGCAAAGCGGCAGCAAGCCCGAAGCGAGCGGATCGAGCGTACCCGTATGACCGGCTTTCTGAGCGAGGAACAGGCGCTTCACCCGTATCAGCGCATCATTGCTCGACAGCCCGATGCCCTTGTCGAGCAGCAGGACACCGTCGAGCGCGCGACGCGGCACACGCGGACGTTGAGGTTGTTTCATGGGATAGCTTTAAAAGCACAACGACGACGACCCGCGCGTCAATACGCGCCAAGTCGCCGCTCATTCAATCAATCGTCTTTCGCGCGCGTGGCGTTGGCCTCATCGATCAAGCGCGACATCTCCACCGCCTTCTCGATCGTTTTGTCGTAGTGGAAATGCAGCGTGGGCACCGTATGGATGTGCAAGCGCTTGAACAACAGATTGTGCAAATGCCCGGCCGCATGATTGAGCGCGACCTGCGTGAGCTGCGCATCGCCCGTCAGCGTCGTGAAGTAGACCTTCGCATGCGCATAATCAGGCGTGAGCTCGACGCTTTGGATCGTGACGAGGCCGATGCGCGGATCTTTCACTTCGCGCGCGATGAGTTCGGACAGATCGCGTTGAATTTGATCGGCAATCTGAACGTTACGGTTGGGAGAGGTGCGCTTCTTCGACATGATGAACCCGCCTGGCGATGAGGGCGCATGGTCATGGTTCATGGTCGATGCACCCCGGCGGTCTCGATACGGCTGAAGGCCCTCGCCTTTCATCCGCGCCGATCCGCCACAATAAAAACAACGGGGCGGAGGAGGCTTGCCGCCTGCTCCGCCCCGCGCCGCGCGCTTACTGGTTACAGCGTACGCGCGACTTCCGTGACTTCGAATACCTCGAACTGATCGCCTTCAACGATATCGTTGAAGTTCTTGATCGACATCCCGCACTCGAAGCCTTGCTTCACTTCCTTCACGTCGTCCTTGAAGCGCTTGAGCGAATCGAGTTCGCCCGTGAAGATGACGACGTTGTTGCGCAGCACGCGTACCGACGACGAACGCTTGACCACACCGTCCGTGACCATACAGCCTGCCACCGCGCCGACCTTCGGTACCTTGAAGACCTGGCGCACTTCGACCATACCCGTGACGACCTCGCGCTTTTCCGGTGCGAGCATGCCCGACATCGCTGCCTTCACTTCATCCACTGCGTCATAGATGATGTTGTAGTAGCGGATGTCGATGCCGTTCGTCTCGGCCAGCTTGCGTGCCTGAGCATCGGCGCGCGTGTTGAAGCCAATGATGACCGCCTTCGACGCCGTCGCCAGATTGACGTCCGACTCGCTGATGCCACCGACAGCACCGTGCACGATCTGCACACGCACTTCGTCGGTCGACAGCTTCTGCAGCGATTGGACCAGCGCTTCCTGCGAACCTTGCACGTCGGCCTTGACGATGAGCGGCAGCGTCTGCACTTCGCCCTCGCCCATCTGCTCGAGCATGCTTTCGAGCTTGGCGGCCTGCTGCTTCGCCAGCTTGACGTCGCGGAACTTGCCTTGGCGGAACA
>NZ_JBQCDN010000102.1:0-6013 GCF_051961175.1 Trinickia sp.
GAATCTGCGGGTTGCGTGAAGGTACCTGCGGCCCCGAGGCGCCGCTCGCCGACGATCCAGTTCTGCTCGATCAAATCAAGGAGCAGATCGAAATCGGCATCAAATACCAGGGCTACATCGAACGCCAGGCCGACGAGATAGAACGTAACGAAGCGAACGAAAGCACCCGGCTTCCGAACGGGATCGACTACGCGTCCGTTAGAGGGTTATCGTTCGAAGCCCGTCAAAAGTTGAACCAATTCCGGCCCGAAACGATCGGTCAGGCATCGCGCATTTCGGGCATTACGCCGGCGACGATTTCCCTGCTGATGGTACATCTGAAGAAAGGGCTGGGGCGACGAGCGTCCGCAGTAGCTGCCGAAACGAACAGCGTCGATGGAAGCCGGGCCGATGCGGCTCCGGGCGCCCAATGACGGGCTCACGCGCCAATGGGGCGCGCTCCAACGACCGCGCTTCATGGTTGGAGCTTCTGCGTGCCGGTGCAGGTGAACTCGGCGTCACGCTATTGGACGCGCAATTTGACCGTTTGCTTGATTACGTCGCTTTGCTGGCGAAGTGGAACGCCGTCTACAACTTGACGGCGATTCGTGACCCTCGCCAGATGTTGATCCCACATATCCTGGATTCGCTTTCGATCATCCCGCATCTTGCCGCGCGAGCAGGGCGGTCCATTCTCGATGTGGGTTCGGGCGGCGGTTTGCCCGGCATCGTGCTCGCTATCGCGCTCCCGGAACGCCAGGTGACGCTGAACGATATCGTGCAGAAAAAGTCGGCGTTCCAAGCGCAGGCGAAGGCTGAACTGAAGCTCGATAACCTGTCAGTCGTCACGGGCCGCGTCGAAAATCTGCGTCCCGGCATCGAGGTCGCGGAAAAATTCGATGCAATCGTCTCTCGTGCATTCGCAGACCTCGCCGATTTCGTTACACTTGCGCGTCATTTGGTGAATGAGCAGGGCGCGATCTGGGCGATGAAGGGTGTGCGTCCCGATGACGAAATCGGGCGGTTGCCTGCCGGCACGCGGGCGGCCGAGATCGTCCAGCTTCGCGTGCCGTTCCTCGACGCCGAACGGCATCTGATCCAAGTCGTGCTCGATTAATCGATCGCGTCATCGCAGTAACGTGGCAACGCACACGCGTTCCCTATGTCAACAGACCTAGATCTCCGAACGATGGCAAAAATTTTCTGCGTGGCGAACCAAAAGGGCGGTGTCGGCAAGACGACGACGGCGGTCAATCTCGCCGCGAGTCTCGCTTCGCAGGGGCAACGTGTTTTGTTGATCGATCTCGATCCGCAGGGCAATGCGACGATGGGCAGCGGGATCAACAAGGCCGAATGCGAGAACACTGTCTATGAGGTGCTCGTCGATGGTGTCTCCGTTGCCGAGGCGCGTGTGAAGTCCGAGACCGTCCCATACGACGTGCTGCCCGCCAATCGCGAGCTCGCGGGCGCTGAAATCGAACTCGTCAGTGTCGATAATCGTGAAAGGCAGTTGAAAGCAGCGCTGGCGGTGGTGGTCGACGATTACGATTTCGTGCTGATCGATTGCCCGCCGGCCTTGTCGCTGTTGACGCTCAACGCCTTGTGCGCTGCGCACGGCGTCGTCATCCCGATGCAGTGCGAGTATTTCGCGCTCGAGGGGCTGTCCGATCTCGTCAATACGATCAAGCAGGTCCACGCGAACCTCAATCGCGATTTGAAGGTCATCGGCTTGCTGCGCGTGATGTTCGATCCGCGTATCACGTTGCAGCAACAGGTATCGGATCAGCTCAAGGAGCATTTCGGCGACAAGGTGTTCGACGCGGTGATTCCGCGCAACGTCCGCCTTGCCGAGGCGCCAAGCTATGGACTGCCGGGGGTCGTATTCGATCGCGCGTCGCGTGGCGCGCAAGCGTATGTCCAGTTCGGCGCGGAGATGATTGAACGAGTGCGGGCGCTATGAGTACAGTGCGACGCGACAGAAAAGCGGATCAAGGGAATGCGATGAACGCCGTAGCGAAAAAGAAGGGATTGGGGCGAGGCCTGGAAGCGTTGCTGGGCGGCAGCGCCGATATCACGACAGCCGTGCGCAGCGAAGGGCAGCCGAACGTGCTGCCGCTCGGCAAATTGCAGGCTGGCAAGTATCAGCCGCGCACGCGTATGGACGAAGGCAGCCTGCAGGAGTTGGCGGCGAGTATCCGTGCGCAGGGTGTGATGCAGCCGATCCTCGTGCGGCCAGTCTCGGAGGAGAAATACGAGATCATCGCCGGCGAGCGTCGTTTCCGTGCCGCGCATATCGCGGGGCTCGCCGAGGTTCCGGTGCTCGTCAAGGATGTGCCGGACCAAGCCGCGGCGGCGATGGCCCTCATCGAGAACATCCAGCGTGAGGACCTGAATCCGCTCGAAGAGGCGCAGGGCATTCAGCGGTTGCTGGACGAGTTCGATTTCACGCACGAGCAGGCGGCGGAATCGGTGGGGCGTTCCCGCAGCGCGGTGTCGAATCTGCTGCGGTTGCTCAATCTCGCACATCCCGTGCAGACGATGCTGCTCGCAGGCGATCTCGACATGGGTCATGCTCGCGCGTTGTTGGCGGTCGATTCCGCGACGCAGATCACGCTGGCCAATCAAGTCGTGAACAAGCGGATGTCCGTGCGTGAAACGGAGCGGCTGGTCACGTCGACAACGAAGGCCGAGCCCGCGGTGAAAGCGCGCGCCAATCAAGATGGCGGCCGCGATACGCGTCGCCTCGAGGAAGAGCTGTCCGATTTGCTCGCATCAGCCGTGAGGATCAAGCTCGGGCGGCGCGGCCGTGGCCAACTGCAGATCGAATTCGGCGATCTCGATGCGCTGGACGGCATCCTCGCGCGGCTGCGCGGCGGCCAGACGCACTAAGTTAAGCGGCACGCTATACCCGCACAGCCTTCGCTCTCCAGCCAGCCTGACTATCTATGCCGACCGTCGACGACGTGCGCCTGACCCCCGCGAACCTGCCTCGCAGGATCGTTTCGTTTGCATTGAAAGAGCCGGTGCTCGCGATTCTTGTGGTCGTGCTTGCGGTGCTTCAATGCACGCGCGCGCAACCGTGGCTCACGTTGCCGCGGCTCGTCGATTGGCCGACCGTGCTGACCCTGGCCGGGCTGCTGATGTTGACCAAGGCCATCGAGCTGTCGGGTCTGTTGATGTGGCTGGCGCATCGCGTCGTCCATCACGTTCGTTCCGAGCGTGCGCTGGCCTGCTTGTTGATCGGGCTGGCGGCCGCGCTGTCGATGCTCGTGACGAACGACGTCGCGCTCTTCGTCGTCATTCCGCTCGTGTTATCGCTGCATGCGCTGACACCGCTTCCCGTCAAACGGCTTACGATCTTTCTGGCGCTGGCCGTTAACGCCGGTTCCGTCCTCACCCCGCTCGGCAACCCGCAGAACCTGTTCCTGTGGCAGGTGGGCGGTGTATCGTTCGGGCGCTTCGTGTGGGCGCTGGCGCCGCTGTGCGCGGTGCTGATGGCCATGTTGTACGCCATGGCGTGCTTCGCCTTCCGAGCGAGGCCGCTCGACCTGTCGAAAGATGCCGCCAAGGAGCGCGTCGACCGCGCCTACGCGGGCGTCGCGGCTGCGCTCTTCATAGCGTTCGTCTTGCTGGCCGATTCGCATCACCCCGGTATCGGCCTGATCGGCGTCGCCGGCGGCTTCCTGTTGTGGCGACGCGACGCCGTGCTCAAGATCGACTGGGCACTGCTGCTGATTTTCGTATTGATGTTCATCGTGCTGCGCAGTGTCGCCGCGCTGCCTTGGGTACACGAGAGCGTCGCTCAACTCGGTCTTCAAACGGCACTGCGCGCTTATGTCGCAGGTGCTGTGTTGTCGCAGGGCATCAGCAACGTGCCCGCCGCGATCATGCTTGCCGAATTCACGCAGGACTGGCGTGCATTGGCGTTCGGCGTCAGCGTGGGCGGCTTCGGTATCGCGATCGGCTCGCTGGCCAATCTCATCGCCGTGCGGCTCTCGAAGACGCGCGGGATCTGGCTGCCGTTTCATCTTGTCTCTATTCCCTTTTGGCTCGTCGCCGTTGTGCTTGGCGGATGGTTGCTCACGCATCTTTGAACGATGGCGCGGCGGGATCGACGCGATGGCCGCCGTGCCTTTCGATTTGGTTAGACGAGGGGCCTGTGCAGCCACGCGGGGCGTCGCTTCCAAGCAGTTTTTTGTCGCAGCTAAAGTCTTGAATCGCCTGCAACTATCGCTTACAATCGCCCGGATTTATTAGCTAGGCAGCCCCGTAAGCACAGCGAAAGCTGCGGGTAGGAAACTGGGTTACGTAGGCAGGATAGAGCGATGGCGGATCGAGAGCCGAGCACAAGGCACGACGAACGCGCGCGACATGATCCTTCTTCCGCTCGCGCCGTTGGTCGTTCCGAAACGAACGACGATGCGTGGGATGCCGAGCAGCAAGATAAGAATTTCGTTCCGCTCACGCGGGCCGAGGCTGAAAAGCTCTTCGGCGCGCAGGTGAGCCGCCCGTCGCGCGTCACGCCGTTCAAGGTGGTGAAAGCGCAAGTGGTTTTGTCCCTGGTCGTCACGCTGGTTTGGTGGCTGTTTTCTAAGCCGCCGGGTCCTGCTGCGCTGTCGGCCTTGTTGGGTGGAGCGATTTGCTGGGTGCCGAGCGCGTTGTTCGCGGCACGTCTGAAAGGGGCGGGCGCCGCCGGATCCATCCTCACGTGGATGATCGGCGAAATGCTGAAGATGGGGGTGACGGTCGCGATGTTCGTCGCGGTGGCCGTCTGGTATCACGACGTGCGGTGGCTGCCGCTCCTCGTGACCTTCCTCGTCACGCTGCAGACGTACTGGTTGGCGCTGGGCATGCGGTAGTAAGAATGGGATGACGGTGGGCGGCCGGCGGCGCGCGCGACGATGAACGCGGCGCGCCGGCGTTCGCCGCGTTCGCGCGGCGTGTCGAGCGCGTGCGTGCGAACACCGAACGATTTTCGACAATTTAGGTGGCAATAAACGATATGGCAGCTACAGAAAGCACGCGCTTGGATCCGTCCGAGTACATCGCGCACCACTTGCAAAACTTCGCTACCGCGCACCAGACGTCGATCATCGATATGCACGTCTTGAACATCGACACGCTGTTCTGGTCGATCCTGTGCGGCCTCGTGACGATCCTCATCCTGCGCATGGCCGCACGCAGCGCCACGCCCGGCGTGCCGAGCCGCTTCCAATGCGCCATCGAGATGCTGGTCGAGATGGTTGAAGACCAATCGAAGGCGATCATCCACGGCAATCGCACGTTCATCGCTCCGCTGGCCCTGTTCGTATTCGTCTGGGTCGCGCTGATGAACTCGCTCGATTTCATCCCCGTCGATCTGCCTGGCCGTGTGATCGGCTGGCTTGGCCTGTCCGGCGTCATCTCGCACCACCGCATCGTCCCGACGGCCGATCTGAACGGCACGTTCGGCATCGCGCTGGGCGTGTTCGTGCTGATGATCTACTACAACTTCAAGATCAAGGGCGCGGGCGGCTTCCTTCACGAACTGCTGTCGGCCCCGTTCGGCGCGCATCCGCTGCTGTGGATCCCGAACCTTGCATTGAACATCATCGAGTTCGTCGCCAAGACGGTTTCGCTCGCGTTGCGGTTGTTCGGCAACATGTACGCGGGCGAGCTGCTGTTCCTGCTCATCGCATTGCTCGGCAGCCTCTGGACCTTCGGCGCGGACACGACGGTGCTCGGCTTCGTGGGCCACGTGATCGCAGGCACCGTCTGGGCGATCTTCCACATCCTGATCGTCTTGTTGCAAGCGTTCATCTTCATGATGCTGACGCTCGTGTACATCGGTCAGGCGCACGACAAGCACTGATTTCAGCGCGGGTCGCGCGGAGTAGATTCGTTTTCCGTTTCTTTAAATCCAGTTCTAAAAAGTCTTTTACAAAGGAGTGATCATGCAAGCTTTCATCGCCAACATCCAAGGTCTGACCGCCATCGGTATCGGCATCATCATCGGCCTGGGTGCAATCGGCGCCTGTATCGGTATCGGCCTGAT
>NZ_JBQCDN010000103.1:0-13001 GCF_051961175.1 Trinickia sp.
GCTTCAAATCTTTTCGACGAGGCGTCCGAGCAGAACGCGAACATCTTCGTCCTGCTCCCCGATCAGCTGGGACCGGTAGGCGGCGGTGAACATCGCCACAGAGCTCAAAGACATCCTCGGACTTCGATCGTGCGCTGTGAGTGATTGCGTCCGCGAGGTGGTGCTCTCACGCCTTGGCCAATTCCCGGGGCGAGCGATGACGGCCGGACAGTTGAAAAGCGAACTACTGGCCTGGCTGCAAGCGATACCCGTCAAGCCGAAGCCGGTGCTGTGCTACCACTAGAAGGGAACTTCGTGCTGCTTGGCCTGTTGCTCGGCGCCCCACTGCCTCGGGCTGGAGGAGCGAGAACGTCAATCCACGGCTAAACACCGAACGCCTTTCGTCACACTTTGCCAAACACGGAGGCGAACGCGTCAATGCACATCGGCGGTCCTGCGCAGTCGTGCGTGATACTTCGCTGGCCACGATCGCTGCATCATCCCGATCCAGTCCGAGCAAATTGATGCCTGGCTGAGCCCAGATGTCGCCGGCTGACGCGCCAGAGGCAGTTAGTCATTCGCCGGGGATGCGCGGCAAATGTCGCCCACGCCATCGGAGCTTGGCTCCGCGCCACGGCGCTCAACAATCAATTGACGCTTACCGGTCCGATAACCATCGATCCATTTGGCGTGCAAGAATGTGCCCGGAGCGTACCGATTGTCTCGCTCGGAACCGCCGTCGGCCTTTCGGCCGATCGCACGCCCCTCCTCGAACGCCGTTGCCCCATCGTCTACATCGTAGGCCGGTGCCCTTGCGGCGATATCGAACTCGTGATTCGGCAATACATCGAGCAGGGACGCCCAGTACTCCATGCGCTCGTGCCTAAGACGGTGCGGCGTCATCTCGAGCGTGTCGGCCAAGACGTTGCGCTCATAGTCGAGGCGCGCAGCATGGGGCCAATCCAGTGCATCGCGCAGCACGTAACGGCGCAATGCGACGAGCGACGCAGCGGCCTCTGGATATTGCCGGGCAAGTTGCCGCTCCACGAGGCGATCGGCCCTCGCGCGCCGCGAAGCCTGCTCTGCGATCTCGAACACAACGTGAAACGCTTTATCGTAGCCGCCAGTCTCGATTCCATATCCGTCGAACGCTGTCGTCACGCCCAGTTCGCGACGATAGGCACTGACGTTCGCGATCTTGAAGGCCCGGGCAAGCGGCTTGGCGTGCTGGGCTGTCAGACGAGCCAGTTCGACATCCACGCGCCTTGCGTACGCAACGAGCTCGTCGCGTGACATCTCCTCGATCGTCGGTTCCCAACCCGGACGAAAAGCGGAGAACGGGTCGCGCCGTCGACGCTGGATCGGCACGCGAACGATTGTTTTGAATAGAGTCTTCAGATTCACAATAAACATTTCGCAGTACTGAATAAGGTGAATTGATGGACGTTCGCTTGAATGCATGGAAGTCTTCATCGATTTCGCGCTAAGTCACGTGCCGATGTTGTTTGGCGGGCGGCCGCTTGCTTCCTGCGAAGCTCGATCAATGGGTCATTTTCGTCTCCGCACTGCGTTACCGCGAACGAATATGGCTCTCCCACCGTTGTGTCGGCGGGAAGCGCGTTCAGTCGATGATGCTCGCGCTATGCGCGGCCGCTCGCCGAATCAGTCGCGCGCTTCGCGTTTTCAAATGGACGTCCACCGGGCGACACGCGCATGCCGTTTCCGAGAGCGGTCCATGGCAGATCGGCCGGATCGGCCGCCATGTGTCCGTCCGACTTTGCGACCAACACCGCCTGCGCAATCGGTTCGAAGTCGGCGCGGAAGTGCACGGAACTCTTGTTGACCAGGATCTTCATCTCTTCGGGCACGACACCGGCGACGCGATAGAACGCGCGGTCCATCATTTGCACCCGTGTCGACGTAACGACTATCCGGACGTCGTCGATTCGCAAGCACGCAGTCAGGCCCAGTTCGACGGTTGCTCCCTTGAGCATCGGGCCGTCGCAATGACAGCGCCCCGTCGACAGTGATTCGACCACGAAGCGACCCGCGAAGGGATGCCCGGATGCTGCGCCTAGAACCAGTTCGACGCTTGCACCGGTTCCCGCTTCATGAGCGACGTTGACGGCCTGCGGGTCCCAGAACAGGCCAACGGCCGCGCGCTGCGCCCGATGGGCCACGAGCGCACGAATTAGGCCAGTCGAGTTTGACGCGGCGCCTGCGCCGGGATTGTCTTGGGTGTCCGCGATCACCACCGGACGGCCTCCCTCCCGCGAAAGACGCATCGCTTCGACGACCGCCTCACTGGCACTCAGAAACTCGATCGACCAGTCGCGTTCATTCAAGACAACCCGCTCGTACAGGGCGTCGACGGCCCGCGACAACTGCCCGGCATCCGTGCCGTACCCGAAGACCAACGGACCACATTCGGGAAAATCGGCCGCCGGAAAACCTGGTGTGAAGGAGAGCGACGTCACGGCTCCGCGCTCGAGCGTCGGCAGCTCCGCGTAAAAGCTTCGCGACGGCTCCGCATGCGTGCACATGGCGTTGATCGGAATGAGGAAGGGTGCACGCCGAGCGTATTTCTTCCACTGCGCGCCAGCCTCGATACGCGAGCACAGCAGCTCCGCTGCTCGCCGGCCGGTCTCAGCCATGTCGATGTGCGGATAGGTCCGGTAGGCTCCGAGTCCGTCGGATTGATCCACCATGCACTGGGTGACGTTTGCATGCAGATCGAGCGATGCGACTACGGGCACGTCGGGCCCGACGATCGCGCGGATGCGCCTCAAGAGCTCGCCCTCACCGTCGTCGAAGTGTTCGGCGACCATCGCGCCATGCAGATCCAGGTAAACGGCATCAGGATTGGCATCTCGAATGCCGCCAAGAATCTCTCCGGCGATTCGTTCGTAGGCATCCTCCGTGACGCGACCCGAAGGCGTCGCGGCCGCCCATAAGCCCGGAACGATCTGATGCTCGGTGTCTTTGATCGCCGACAGAAACCCGCCGAGCGGTACGTTCAGCGAACGCAACTCGTTGACCTTGTCGCCGCGGCGGATCGGGCCGACCGCCCGATCGTTAAACGCCTCGTAGCTCGCGGGGATTTCGACGAATGTATTCGTCTCGTGCTGGAAGCCGGCTGCGTAAATCTTCATCGTTGTTCCGCTCCGAGCAAGGGCTTCACGGGCGTGAACAACAGCAGGGCACCGAGAACGAGCAACCCGGCAATGACAAGCAATCCCGTTGCAGTGCTGCCCGTGAACGTCTTCACCCATCCGATCATCGTGGGGCTAAGGAAGCCGCCAAACAGTCCAAGCGTATTGATGAAGGCGATCCCGCCGGCCGCTGTCGGCCCACTCAACATATCGTGCGGAATCGCCCAGAACACGGAATACGCGGCGAACATGGCACCCGTGGCGACCGTGATGGCGACGAACGCTACATTAAACTGTTTGAGGTAGAGCGTCGCCATGGCAAGCGTAACAGCGCTGATGGCAGCGGCGATCGCGGCATGGCGATGGCGCTCTTTTCTGCGGTCGGAGCTGCGCGCGAGCACATACATCGAGACGGCCGCGGCGATATACGGCACCGCGGAGTACAGGCCGATCTCGAGGACGCTCTTGATGCCCGTCGCCTTGAGAATCGCCGGCAACCAAAACCCGATCGCGTACAGCCCGCATATCAGGCAAAAATACGCTGCGGCGAGACGGTAGATTGATAGACTACGGAGCACTGTCGGCAGCGAGCGATACGCGGACCGGTCCGGAGTCGCCGGCGTCACGAGACCCTTGAGACTCGATAGTTCCTGAGCTGACAACCAACGGGCCTGTTCGGGCGAATCCTTGAGCCAAGCGAGCGCGACGACGCCGAGCAACGCCGCGGGCACCCCCTCGAGGATGAATAGCCACTGCCAACCCGCGAGCCCGTGAGTGCCAGAGAGCGACGTCATCACCCAGCCGGACAACGGGCCGGCCACGATGCCCCCGATCGGCGCGGCCGCCAGCAGCAGTGCGACCGCGCGTGCCATGCGTGCTTTGGGATACCAGTACGAGAGGTAGAAGATCATTCCAGGCGCGAACCCGGCTTCAAACACGCCCAGGAGAAAGCGCAGCGCATAGAACGATGTCGTGCTCGAAACGAAGCACGTCGATGCCGAGGCCAGGCCCCACAGGATCATGATGCGGGCGAGCGTCTTGCGAGCGCCGATTCTCACGAGCAGCAGGTTGCTCGGTATCTCGAATAGCACGTAGCCAAGAAAGAAAATCCCCGCCCCGAGGCCATACGCGGCATCACTGAATGCCAGGTCGCGCTGCATCTGTAATTTCGCGAATCCGATATTAATGCGATCCACATAAGCGAACGCATAACAGATAGCGAGGAATCCGAGGACGCGAATATCTAATTTTCGGAATAATCCTACGTGCGACGTAGGGAAACTCTGAACGTATACGTTGGTGTCGCTGGCCATTGAACAATCTCGGAATGTATGGTTGTTTTTGGTACTAAGATAACTGCGAAGCGACTTTACCCCGAAAACAGCCTATGAAGCGCTCCAGGTACGCAACGGGGCGTGCACCAAAATTTACCCTGTCAACGTTGAGAGGTTGACGAGAGGTGACATGGATCAAATTAAAAAAAGCCAGTTGATATGCTTGGAAGCAGTGGTCACAACGGGGTCGATCAGAAAGGCGGCGGCGAAGCTGGGGTTTCAGCCATCGTACGTGAGCCGGCAGATTCAAATCCTCGAGCGCGAAACCGGTGCCATCCTTTTCGATCGGCAATCGGCGGGGGCGGTGCCTACGCCGGCCACCGCGCATCTGCTCGAGTATCACCGCATGTGGAGCGCTCAGCTCGAACACCTGGAAAGTCAGCTTGGTTCATTGGACGATCTTGGATCCGGCAGCGTCATCGTTGCGGCGAGCGAGGGGCTGATTCCATCGTTGACCGACGAAGTCTTATGGGATTTCAACCGCCAGTATCCGAATATTCGGTTGACGATCCAGACCAAAGCGACCGTCGAGATCGTGCATGACGTGCAGAAGGGCATCGTCCATATCGGGATGGCGTACAGCCCGCCGGCGTCGGAGCATCTGCGCTTTCATGCGCATGCGAAGCACCGCGTGGTGGCCGCGATGTCCCCGGACCACCCGCTGGCCACGCAGACGGGAGATATCACGTTCGGACGCGCGATCGCCTACCCGTTTGCGACGATGCCGGCGTTGTACGGACTTGGGCGCTTGATCGAGGCAGTGGCCGCCGCTGAAAACCTGCGCTTCACGCCGGTGATGCAAGCGAATACGCTGGACCTGTTGATCCGCTTCGCGCTCGCTGGCCGCGGCGTCGCAATGGTGACGGACTATTCGGTGCGCGAGGAAGTGGCCGATGGACGCCTTGTCGCACGAGCGATCGATCACCCGATGCTCGGCAATCAATACGCGAAGGTCTTCGTCAATTCCGAGCGGATGCTGACGCGTGCGGCGAGCGAACTCTTGCACTGGATCGAGACGCGCATGTCGGTATTCAACGCTCCGATGGCCGCGGACGTCATCTAGCTCAACGGGCTACGGCGCGAATGCCTTGCGCGTTTCCCTTGGTCCTCAACGCGCGCGAAGGAGAGCACGAGGCAGATAGACAGAAAAGTCTCCTTAACTAAAAGCAATAGTTAATGGATCGTCCTGAACGTCTCCAAACTGAGACGACGAACATGAATAAAACTATCCTGCAAAGTCGAAAACGGTTTCACCAGCCGGGCCGAATGCAGCGTAATCGAGGATCCCCCGGAATTCCGTCGAAGCGGGGGTCACCCTCAGCGCGCCCAATGTCGACGGGCGGGCCGATCAGTGCGTGGCCGCGTTGTTCGCGATCTCTTCGATGAATGCCCTTGCGTGACGCAAATCGGCCGTGTCGAGCCCTTCCGTGAAGAAACCATAAATACCGGTGAGTTTCTTCTTGGCTGCAGGTACCTTGCCTTGCATTTGCCACAGGCGGGCCAGGCTCAGCGTTGCGCGCAGCTCGGGCAGCTTCGCGCCCTGATCGATCGCAAGCTCGATCGCCTTTTGAAAGCATGCTTGCGCCTGCTGCTCTGCGGATTCCGGCGCCAGGACATCCTCACCGCCAAGCCTCATCTCGCCCATGAGCCGATGCAGCTCGGCTTCGTGAAAATGCTCGCCGGTTCGGTCAACCATGGCCAGTGCGTCGGTCAGTGCACGCAGTCCCACCTGCGTTTGTCCGGAATCCCGGCAAACCGTGGCCAGCAACGCCAGAAAGTACGAACGCGACAACTCGGCGCCTGTAGCTTGGTACGCAACGAGGCCTTGAGTGATCAGCGTACCCCCTTCGGCCGTTTGCCCCTGCACGGCCAGCGCCCAGCCGCGCATGATCGTTCCCCATGCCAGATAGTGAGGAAAACCCTGCTCGGTCGACAGGGTAATGACGGCCTCGGCATACTCCCGGACCTGTTTCGGCTCCTGCCGGAATTGGCGCAACATGGCCGCTGCGACGAGCGTGAACGCAAGGGTGAACGGATGCGCCATCTTGTGAGCCAGTAAGAGCGCCCGCTCGCTTAGTTCGCCGGCCTGATCCGGATAACCCTGATACCAGAGCGTCCAGGCCGAGATGCTCATCCCTCGAATGCCAGGATCTATACCGTACACGAACGCGTGTGCATGATGTCGTTGCGGGTCGTACAGCGTACCGAGTGCCTCCTGATGCAAACGCGCAGCCGCGAACTCGCCCTGAAAGAACCGGCTCGATCCAAGCGCGCTGTGCGCCTCGACCATCAGGTCGGTGTCCTGGGCGTCGCAAGCGACGCGGAGTACCCGCTCGCCCAGTTCTCGTGCAGTCGCGTACTCCGCACGCAGTGCATAGTAGGTTCGCAGGCCCAGTTGTGCCGGGACGAGCTGCGAGCTTTCACCAACCTGCTCGCACAACGCCAGCGCGCGTGTGTAGGTCGCCCCCACTTCCGCCGAGGCATAGCCTCGCGCCGCCATCAACGCGGGGCCGAGCGCGATCTGCAGGGCCAGTTCGAAGCGGGCACGTTCGAGCGTATCGGGCAACCTTTTGAGCAAGTCGAGGGCCGTCCTGAAGTGCCGGATCGCTTCGGCACTCGCAGAACGCTGCATGGCCTGCTGCCCCGCGCGGTGCAAATATTCAACGGCCTTCTGCGCATTGCTGCTCAGGCTGTAGTGGTGGGCGAGCTCGCTGCAATATTCATTGAGCCGGCCGGCATACAATGCCTCGATGGCCTGCGCAGTACGCTCGTGCAGCACACTGCGCTGCTCTGACAGCAACGAGTTGGCGGCGACCTCCTGGGTCAACGCGTGCTTGAATGTATATTCGACCTCCGGGAAAGCCGGCCGCTCGTAAATGAATTCCGAGGCTTCCAGGCGCGACAGCAGGCGCCGCAGTTCGTCTTCCGGTTGCGACACGACTTGGCGGACGAGGCTCCACGGAAACTCGTTGCCGACGATTGCGAGATGTTGCAGCAGCATCTTTTCGGCGGCAGGCAGCCGATCCATCCGGGCGGCGAGCACCCCCTGTACCGTCGTCGGAATCTGCAGCGCAGCCGGCGTCTCGGCAACGCGATAATGTCCCGGCTCGCCAAGCAGCACGCCCTGTTCCGCCAGCGTCTGGACAACCTCTTCCGTGAAGAAAGGATTGCCTTCGGTCTTGTCGAGGATGCGTCGTTTCAGCGAAATCAGTCCAGGCTCATCGCCAAGCAGTACGCTAAGCAGATCTTGTGCTTCGGCCGGGCCAAGAGGATCGAGCCTCATCTGCATATAGTTGCCCTTGTGCGCCCAAGCGGGCCGATACTCGGGCCGAAAATTCACGAGAAGCAGGATCCGTGTACTCGCTACCCGGTCGACGAGAAACGAGAGGAATGCTTCCGTCTCGCCATCGAGCCATTGCAGATCTTCGAACAGCAACTGGAGCGGTTGGTCGAGACTCTCGCGTACCAGCAACCGCTTGATCGCCTCGAACGTGCGGTCGCGCCGGATTCGCGCATCCATGTTCGCCACGCACGAATCGGCTTCACTGACACCCAGCAGATACAGCACGTAAGGCAGAAGATCCTCGAAGCTGCGCTCCAGCATTAAGACACGACCGGCGACCATCTCGCGGCACCGGCGCTCATCGTCCTGGGCCGTGATCTGGAAGTAGTTCCTCAACAGCTCGATCAGCGGCAAATACGCGAAGGCCTTCCCATGCGACACCGAGAATGTCTCCAGTACGAGACAGCCGCGCTGCGAGCGCTCCTTGAATTCATGGAACAGCCGCGACTTCCCGACGCCCGCATCGCCTACTACGCCTACGATTTGTCCATGCCCTGCCGACGCATCCGTCAGCGCGCCACGCAATCGCTCCAGTTCCGCCTGCCGCCCTACGAACCGGGCCAACCCACGATGCGCAGCGACTTGCAGGCGCGTGCGCAGCGCCCCCAGACCGAGGACCTCGTAGACCTCGAGCGGCTCCGGAATCCCTTTGAGCTGCGTGGCGCCCAAAGCCTTGAACTCAAAGTAGCCTTCCGTCAGCTTGTGCGTGGATCCGCTGACGAGGATGGATGAGAGCGCGGCGATCGTCTGCATCCGGGAAGCAATGTGAATGGTGTGGCCTACCGGATCGTAATCGGCATGCAGGTCGTCCTTGCGAATCGAGCGCACCACGACTTCGCCCGTGTGGATGCCCATGCGGATTTGCAGCGGGATCCCTTCCTGCAGACGAATCCGGTCTGCGTGGCGACGCATCGCATCCTGCATGCGTAGCGCCGCGTACAGCGCTCGCCGGGGATGATCTTCATGCGCGATCGGCGCGCCGAACAGGGCGAGGATCCCGTCACCCAGCGATTTCGCGACAAATCCTTCGTAATGGTGCACCGCCTCCATCATCAATGCGATGACCGGGGCGATCAGACGGTGAGCATCTTCGGGATCCCGGTCATGAATCAATGCAGTCGATCCGGCCATGTCGGCAAAGAGCGCCGTGATTGTCTTGCGTTCGACCGCCGTTCCTTGCTGGGCCTCGATCGCAGCCTGCTCAGCGAGAATGCGCTCGGCCAGATGGGGTGGCGTGTAATGGATGGGAGCATTGGACGAGGCCGGCAACGCATCGCCAACGGGTGCGCCGCATGCGTTGCAGAAGCGCGCGATCGCACTCAGCTCGTGTCCGCAGCGCGAACAGATCCGTGTCAGCCTGGCTCCGCACTGTTCACAGAAATTCGATCCGGCGGCATTTTCGAAACCACAATCCGCGCAGCGCATAACGCCTCTCGACTTCCCCGGCTCTCTACGAATTAAACGCCGATTCCATCGCAGCATCAAGACAGCTCATGTGGGGGCATCCCGCGACTACGACGGCGAGCGGCCAGGAAACAGGTGCTTCTTCGTCCGCGCCGTCGCGTCTGTCTTGCGCATCAATGGCCTGTGTCACATCCCACACGTCGGCCTTGGTGCACAGTCTGACGGGCGTCACGCCGATGTCGTCGCCCCCACGTCAGAACCGCGTCGACACGCCAAGCCGCGCGAGCGCCTGTGAACCTTTGCTCGCCGCCGCGTCGGGCTGCAGCAGTCCGTTGATCCATGCCCGCGTAGCTGCGTTGTCTCCGCTCGCGCGTTGGTAGATCGCCTCCGCATAGACGAAGGTGCGCTTCGACAGGTGATACTGCAATGCGCCGCTGATCTGATGCGCGCGATTGTTGTCCAGCTTCTCATTGCCATGCATGTACGAGTAATCGAGACCGGCCGACCACGGCCCTCCGATGTCCCATTGCGCGCCCGTCTTGTAGACGTCGATCTTCGCGCCGGTTGCGGTGTTCTTCGTATTCGTATACAGCAGCATTGCCAAGACGCTTCCGAACTTGTAGTGGCCACCCAACCCGAAGTTGCGGATGCCGTCGTGGCCGTTGCCGAGCTGCGGGTACTTGACCTCGACGTATGCGGCGCCAATTCCGAGTGGACCATTGTCGTAGTTCAAGCCGAAGCTCATCGTCGAATCCGCCGAAAACGCGCCCGGAACACCGCCGAATCCGTACAGAGCGCCGAATCGCAAACCGGAGAACACGGGGCTGCGGTACTTTACCGAATTCGGCACGCGCGTCGCGCCGGCCATACGATCGAAGTCGAACGAGCCCGTCGGATTATTAGGCACACCGAGCGCGGCGAACGGCCCTTGCCGAAAATCATAGATGCCGCCTGCAAGGAACGCACCGTCAAACAGACCGAGCGTCAGCGATTCGAACATGAAGTCGTACTGGTTGCCGAACGTCAGGGTACCGAAGTGCTCGTTCGATAGGCCGACGAACGCGGTGCGGTTGAAGATTTGGCCCGCTCCCGGAATCGTCGAGCCGTCACCGAGGTCGAACTGCGACGTCAATTCGAACAACGCCTTGTTGCCGCTGCCCAGGTCTTCCGTGCCCTTGAAGCTCAGCAAGTTCGGCGCGAACACGCCGCTGTCGAACAACGTCGCAGCTCCACCGTGTTGATTGCTCACGTAGGTCACGCCCGCGTCGATCATGCCCGACAGCGTCACATTGCTCTGCGCTAGTGCGAGCACCGGCATAGACGATACACAAACGCATGCCCATGTCATCTTCCATGTCTTCATCTTTTCATCTCCTCTTTGTCATCCCGAATATTTTTTGACTAGTGACGCATAAAGAAGCGCGGCTTGTCATTTTCGTCATAAGCCGCCAACTAAAATTCAATTTTCGAAGTAAAATATCAAGCGCTCAACATGGCTCCAATTAGAATAAGTTGATATAAGATTTTGAATAATTTAAAAGCAAAGAACCGCTTAGCCGCGCAAACGCGACGATCCGAAGCACCGAGTTTTTGTTTAAACAACGTTGGGTCCGCAAGCATTCAAGCCGGCGAAGTACATATCTTGTTGACTTAAGCGTCCCTAGGGGCAGTAACGCCTCGCAATCGCGACCGTGCTTATTGGCGCAACATCACCCATCCGCTCACATCCACGCCGACCGTCAGCGCATCCAGCGTCGCGCCCGCGCATGGGCCTTCTATGCAATATCCGTCTTCAAAACGGAACAGTGCGCTATGGTGCGCGCACATCAGAACCTGAGCTCGATAGCACGAAATCGTACCCGGCTCGAAATCGAGCGGCACCGAGAAATGCGGACACCGATTCACATAGGCCCAAGCATGCTCGCCTCTTCGCAAGACCACGATTGAAACGCCCGTGCGAACGGCATCAATCACCCGCGCGCCGCCGTCAGGTACTTCTTCGAGAAGACATAAGCGCATATCAACCATCAGTCACGCCCTCTGTTCCGGATTGCCCAGGCTCCAATCCCAAGGACGCACTTCCACTCGCTCAAACAGACCCGCTTGCATGTAGGGATCGTCTCTGATGAACCGCATGACGTCCTCGATGTGTTCCGCCTCGACGACCAACAGGGTGCCATTCATTGCATCACATTGCGGAACCAGCGTCGGGCCGCCAAGGCGTACGAATACCCCATGCTGCACAGCTTTACGCAAATAGGACCGATGGACCGGACGAACGCGCTCGCGAACTTCGCGCATGTCGGGTCGGTCGGTGGCAAAGACCGCGTAATAGCGCGCCATACCAGTTACCTCCGGTCCAGTATGAAGTCGTAGCGGGCCTCACGGAACGGACCGTCATAGCCGAACGAACCGGCGAGTGCGTCGTCAGGCGATCGCTCCGGGAAGGAGACCATCAGGGAGGGCTTGACGCCGAAAACGGCGTCGGAATTCAGATAAGGATCGTCTTCGTCAAATATATGCGTCACCAGCGTGCTGTAGCCCGGCGCGTCGATCATGAAATGAAGATGCGCTGGACGCCACGGATGCCTGGCCGTCGCTTCGAGCATCCGACCAACCGGGCCGTCTGTCGGGATCGGGTAGCTCACCGGCACGATAGTACGAATTGCGTAGCTGCCATCGCTGCGTGTGTGGTAACGGCCACGCAGGTTGCCATGCGGCTGTGCTGTGTCCTGCCCCGAGTACATGCCGTTATCGGCGGTCTGCCATACGTCGAGGACTGCGTCGGTTACCGGTTCCCCGTCCGTGGAAAGCACCCGGCCATGCACAAGCGCCGGCGTGCCAGGCGTGGCTGCCATATTTTCGCCATATGCCCGGTCCGGCATGCTGCTCATGTAGAACGGGCCGAACACCGTTGTGTCAGTCGCCCCCGTCGCGAAGCGATGATTGATTGCATCGACAAGCATCGATACGCCCAAAGTATCCGACAGAAGGATGAACTCCTGGCGCACGACGTCGTCGCACATCTTGCCAGTCGCAGTCAAAAAGCGGATGGCGGCCATCCATTCAGCCTCGGTCAGTTCAACTTCGCGCACAAATTCATGGATGTGCCGGACGAGGCTCTGCATCAGGGTGCGCAATCTCTGATCGGGCGTGCCAGCGAAACTTGCCACCACCCGCTCGGTCAAGGCTCGCTCGGCTTCGTTGCGGTTCGTCGTCATTTCTTCCTCGAGAGTGGTGCTCAGGCTGGCGCGGCGCCCCGCCACGCTCGCTGCAGCAGCGCGCGGATTGCCTCGCGTTCGATGGGGCGCGGATTCGCGTACGGATTCTTGCAGGCCAGGTCAGCGGCCTCGTCGAGCCCTTGCTCCGGCATGCCGATCGCCTCGAGCGCGAGCGGAATGCCGAGTGATTGGTTCAGCGCAAACAATAGCGCCCCCGCTTCGGCCGCTTCGCGGCCACCCAGCGCGCGCGCTACGCGCTCAAGAGCGGCTGGTGCCGCGGCATGGTTGTAGTGTGCGGTATGCGGCAGCATCGCCGCGTGCGTCTGCGCATGCGGCAGGTTGAAGGTACCGCCGAGCGTATGACAGAGCTTGTGGTGCAGCGCCATGCCGACAGCGCCCAGGCATGTGCCGGCAAGCCATGCGCCATACAACGCGCGGCTGCGCATTTCCCGGTCGTCCGGCGCGCGGACGATGGCGGGCAGCGCCTCGCCGAGCGCGCGGATCGACTCCTCGGCCATCAGGCTGATCACGGGATTCGCATCTTCCGCATAGAGCGCTTCAACCGCAT
>NZ_JBQCDN010000104.1:0-4982 GCF_051961175.1 Trinickia sp.
ATGGTGGCGATCAAGGACAAGGAAGTGACGCAGGCCGATGTCGCGCGCGTGATCGAGACCGCCAAGGCGATCAACATCCCGACCGATCAGCAGGTGCTGCACATCCTGACGCAGGAATTCATCATCGACGGCCAGGAGGACGTGCGCGAGCCGATCGGCATGAGCGGCATCCGCCTCGAGGTGAAGGTGCACATCGTGACGGGCGCCGTCTCGGCGGCGCAGAACATCGTCAAATGTGTGCGCCGCTGCGGGCTCGAAGTGAACGACTTGATCCTGCAGCCGCTTGCCTCTTCGCTCGCCGTGTTGACGGAAGACGAGAAGGAGCTGGGCGTGGTGCTTGTCGATATCGGCGGCGGCACGACGGACATCGCGATCTTCGGCGAAGGCGCGATTCGCCATACGGCGGTGATTCCGATCGCGGGCGACCAGATTACGAGCGACATCGCGATGGCGTTGCGTACGCCGACGCCCGATGCGGAAGACATCAAAGTCAGCTACGGCATCGCCAAGCAAGCGCTTGCCGATCCGGACGAGATGATCGAGGTGCCGGGCCTCGGCGAACGCGGGCCGCGCACGCTCTCGCGTCAGGCGCTGGCGGCGGTGATCGAGCCGCGCATCGAAGAATTGTTCTCGCTCGTGCATCAAGTCGTGCGCGAGTCGGGTTACGAGGAACTCTTGAGCTCCGGGATCGTTCTGACGGGCGGTGCATCGATGATGCCCGGCATGGTCGAACTCGGCGAAGACATTTTTCTGAAGCCGGTACGCATTGGTGTGCCGGAGTATGCAGGGGGCCTTGCCGACGTCGTGCGCAATCCGCGCTATTCGACGGCGATGGGGTTGCTCGTGGAAGGCTCGTCGCAACGGATGCGCGGCCGCAAGGTCGCGGTGCAGTCCGGTTCGGTGGGGCAGGTCTTCTCGCGCATGAAGGACTGGTTCCTGGGCAATTTTTAACGGTGATTTTGTGGACGGCTCAACGCGCGCCGCACGTGACGCGCTTCGGGCAGGCAGTGAAAGCGCGGGTGCCGGCGGCTCGCGTGCGGTGAGGGGATTGCCCGATTCCCCGCCGACTAACGGCCGATGAGCAGGCATTTTTCTTTCGGAGGCAATATGGAATTCCAGATGTTGGAAACGGAAACCAACGGCACCATCATCAAGGTGGTCGGCGTTGGCGGTGCGGGCGGCAATGCCGTCGCGCACATGATCAGCAAAGGGGTGCAGGGCGTCGATTTCGTCGTCATGAACACCGATGCGCAAGCGTTGTCGCGTTCGCGCGCGCCGAACGTGATTCAGCTTGGCAACACGGGGCTCGGCGCCGGCGCGAAGCCGGAGATGGGACGTGCGGCGGCCGAAGAAGCGCGCGAGCGGATCGCCGATGCGTTGCGCGGCGCGCACATGGTGTTCATCACCGCGGGCATGGGCGGCGGCACGGGTACGGGCGCGGCGCCCGTGGTCGCGCAGATCGCCAAGGAGATGGGCATTCTGACCGTTGGCGTCGTGAGCAAGCCGTTCGAATTCGAAGGCGGCAAGCGCATGCGCGTGGCAGAAGCCGGTTCGCAGCAACTGGAGGATCACGTCGACTCGCTGATCGTCGTCCTGAACGACAAGCTGTTCGAGGTGATGGGCGATGACGCCGAGATGGACAAGTGCTTCCAGTGCGCGGACGACGTTCTCAACAACGCGGTAGCCGGCATTGCTGAAATCATCAATGTCGATGGCCTCGTGAACGTCGACTTCGAAGACGTGAAGACGGTGATGGGCGAGCAAGGCAAGGCGATGATGGGCACGGCCACCGTGGCCGGTGTCGATCGCGCGCGCCTGGCGGCTGAACAAGCCGTTGCCAGCCCGTTGCTCGAAGGTGTCGATCTGTCGGGCGCGCGCGGCGTGCTCGTCAACATCACGTCGAGCCGTTCGCTGCGTCTGTCGGAAACGCGCGAAGTGATGAACACGATCAAGAGCTACGCAGCGGAAGACGCCACGGTGATTTTCGGAGCCGTCTACGACGACGCGATGGGCGATGCCCTGCGCGTGACGGTGGTGGCGACGGGTCTCGGCCGTTCGGCGGCGGGTGTGGCGAAGAAGCCGCAAGCGGCGCCGATGACGCTGCTGCGCACGGGTACGGACAACCAGCCCGTGATGCAGCATGGCTACACGCCGCAGTCGTCGCACGCGAACACGTCCGATTATGGCGCGTTCGATACGCCGGCCGTATGGCGCAATTCGCGCGAAACGGCGGCGTCGCATGTGCAGGCGCTGCAGGAGAAGGGCGTCGATACGTACGACATCCCGGCGTTCCTGCGTAAGCAGGCTGACTAAGCGGTGCGTTCGCCGGCGTGAACGCTGCACGGGTCGCGCAGGCGTTGGACGACATCATGAATGGCAACGGCGTCAGGCGGCTTCGCTGCCTCGGACGACCGGGCGCGTACGGCGCCCGCAGCGCGCAAGCGACGCGGGTAGCTCGGCTGTCGGCGCGTCCGAGGCCGGGCGGCGTGGCGCGTGCGGCTGCATTGGGTCGCGTGCACGCAAGCGCTCCGGTCTGCGACAGGCGGATCTGGCAACGGGCGAGCCGCTGATCGCAATGCGCGCAACGTCGTGCCGCTAACAATGCGGCATCGATGCTGTGCGCGGGCGAGTGCGGGCGGATATTCGGCGCATCTCGGGCAAGGTGCGCCGGGCGGCGGCTCGGAAACCGGACAAGCGATGCGAATCGCTTGCCTGTAGGCCTTCGCGTCGCGTTTCATCCGCGGCGGGGCAGGCCGTGCCCCTGCTGCGCGCGGGCGTCCAACGTTGTGCAAGGGCAACGCATGCGCCAGAAGTTTGTGACGGTCCATTACGGGCCGGCGGCCGGGAATGCCTCCGTTCCGGCCGCCGGCCTCGTTTCATCGATTGCAGTAATCGCTGGAAACAGATTGATACGTCCGGAGAAATGAACGCTTTCTCTGGATAGAGTATACTTCGCCCTATGAGCTGAAAAATACCGATTGAAAATAGCAATCGAACGAACGGAATCATGTTGAAGCAACGCACAATCAAATCGATCGTCAAAACCGTCGGGATCGGCCTGCATTCTGGACGCAAGGTCGAACTGACGCTGCGTCCGGCTGCCGCGAACACCGGTATCGTGTTTTCGCGCATCGATTTGGCTACGCCCGTGGACATCCCGGCCGGGGCGCTGTCGATCGGCGATACGCGCCTGGCTTCGGTGTTGCAGAAGGACGGCGTGCGGGTGTCGACGGTCGAGCACTTGATGTCGGCGTGCGCCGGCTTGGGGATCGATAACCTCTACGTCGACGTAACGGCTGAAGAAATCCCCATCATGGACGGCAGCGCAGCATCGTTCGTCTTTCTGATGCAATCGGCCGGGATCGAAGAGCAAAACGCGCCGAAAAAGTTCATCAAGGTCATCAAGCCGGTCGAAGTGCGCGAGGGCGACAAAGTGGCGCGCCTCGATCCGTATTTCGGCTTCAAGTTGAAGTTCACGATCGATTTCAGCCATCCGGCCGTCGATAAGACGGGGCAGGCGCTCGAAGTGGATTTCGCAACGACGTCCTACGTGCGTGAAATCGCGCGTGCCCGCACGTTCGGTTTCGCCCATGAGGTCGAGATGATGCGTGAGCTCGGATTGGCGCGCGGCGGCAGCATGGACAATGCGATCGTGCTCGACGAATACCGGATCTTGAACAACGACGGCCTCCGTTACGACGATGAGTTCGTGAAGCATAAGATGCTCGATGCGATCGGCGATTTGTACGTCGTCGGCCATCCGTTGCTGGCCTCGTATACGGCGTACAAATCGGGGCACGGCTTGAACAACGCGTTGCTGCGCGAGTTGCTCGCCCACGAAGATGCTTACGAAGTGCTGACCTTCGACGATGCGCAGCACGCGCCGCGCGGGTTCGGCTACGAGGCGCAGACGGCATTCGCCTGATACGGGTGTGCCGGTGGTCCGGCGATTGGAAGGTGAAAGTGGGCGGCCTGCGGGCCGCTCATTTTTTTGGGCGATGCGCAGTGGGTGCTTCAGTTGTCGGCTACGGTGAGTGCTTCAGCACTTACTGTAGCCCCGTGCAGCGCTTAGTCGCTTGGTTTTCCGTGGCGAGCCGCCATTTTGGCGAGAGCCGCCTGCAGCGGAGACGGCGCGAGCGTCCGGCTCAGTGCCTGTCGCGCCGCGGCGCCGGCCGGCGTCATCCGGGCCTGCTTGGGCGGGGGCGGCTCCACAACGGCGCGGGGCCGCACTTTGAAGGTCAACGCGCGGACCGGCCAGCCGCGCTGCTGCAGTTCCGCCAGCAGGCGCGGTTCGACCTGACGCAACCGCGCGGCCAGTGCACCGTGGGCGGCGAACAGTGTCAGCGTCCCGTCCTTGATGAATCCCGGTTCGACATTGGCCGCCAGATAATCGGGCAGGATCTGCGCGAGCTCGCGTTCGAGCGAGGCAATCTGCTCGACGCCGGCCCGCAGCGCGGCAAATGCGTCGGTGCGGCCGAGCACTTCGGCGACGGCTTGAGGCCGGCGCTGCCCGGGAAATTTCGAAAAAGACGAAAAACGGCTCATGCGGCGATTGTACCGTCTTAGCGAACCGCGTTACCGCCTCGATCTGCCCGTCTTTCGGCCCCGTCTTGCCGCCTTGGTTGCAGGTTCAGACACCCCCTGAGGTGTCCTCGCCGTAACACGGGCGAGGCCCGAACCCGGGCGCCCGGCATGCTGGCTCCCGACACGGTACATTAAGGCTCGCGTGCTAAAATGCGCGATTCGAATTCACTCATGGAATAAGCCGCCGAGGCTATCCGAACCCGAGCATCCGCGAACGGCGCCAACGAGCCGCGCGGGCGCACGAGCGAAGCCGCGACGCATACTCGACCCAATGACCACCGGTTTTCTCCAAAAGATCTTTGGCAGCCGCAATCAGCGTCTCGTCAAGCAGTATCAAAAGACCGTCGCGGTGATCAATGCGCTCGAGCCGCAAATCGAGCAATTGACGGACGACCAAC
>NZ_JBQCDN010000105.1:0-18263 GCF_051961175.1 Trinickia sp.
AAGGTGGACTTGCCAATGCCCGGATCACCGCCGATCAGCACTACCCCACCCGCTACGAAGCCCCCGCCGAGCACGCGGTCGAACTCGCCGACGCCCGTCGAGAAACGCGGAACGTCGGCCGCTTCGATGTCGGCGAGCCGCTGCACGGGTGCACTCTTCGCCAGCGACTGAAAGCGATGCGCGCCGCCACTCGGGGCGATTGTTTCGACTAGCGTATTCCAGGCGTTGCACGAGGGACACTGCCCTTGCCACTTCGGCGTTTGACCGCCGCATTCCGTACAGGTGTATGTCGTCTTCTGTTTTGCCACGCGCGGTCCTTAGCCGTTCCTTGTTATCGATGAACGACCGTTCATTCGGCCAGCACCGGCACGCGCTGCGCGATCGCGCACGTCAGCTCGTAGCCGATCGTGCCGCAGGCGCGCGCCACGTCGTCGACCGGCAATTGCGGCCCCCAGAGCTCGACGCGCGACCCGACGTTCGCGGCCGGGCATGGTGTCAGATCGACCGTGAGCATATCCATCGACACACGTCCGATCAGACGCGTCCGCACCCCATCGACGATGATCGGCGTCCCCTCGGGCGCGCAGCGCAGATAACCGTCCGCATAGCCACAGGCCACCACGCCGACACGCATCGGCCCAGGCGCCGTAAAGACCGATCCGTAACCAACGGTCTGTCCCTTTGCAAGCGTTTGGACGCCGATGAGTTCGGACGCGAGGGTCATGGCGGGCTGCAGGCCGACGCCGTCGATGTCGGCCGTGACCCCAGTGGGCGAAGCGCCATACAGCATGATCCCCGGGCGGACCCAATCGAAATGCGCACGCGGATGCCACAGCGTGGCCGCCGAATTGGACAGGCTGCGCGCACCGGCGATGCCCTCCGCGCCGCGTTCGAACGCGTCGATCTGATGTTCGACGCCACGCGCGCCATCGGCGTCCGAAAAATGGGTCATGAGCACGATCTGCCCGACGCCTGGGCACGCGCGGGCGCGTTCCCAGGCCGGCCGGAACTTCTCGGGCGTGTAGCCGAGCCGGTTCATGCCGCTGTTCATCTTCAGCTGAATGTTGACGGGCTTGGACAGCCGCGCCATTTCGAGCATCCGCAGTTGTTCGTCGCTATGCACGGTGGTGGTCAGACTGTAGCGATCGATGACGTCGATATCGGTCGGACGGAAAAATCCTTCCAGCAGCAAAATAGGCCCGGCCCAGCCCAGTTCGCGCAACTTGACGGCTTCTTCGAGGTCGAGCAGGCCGAAGCCGTCTGTCGCCCGCAAGCCGGGGAATGCCCGGGCGAGCCCGTGGCCGTATGCGTTGGCCTTGACGACGGCCCACACTTTGGCGTTCGGGGCGTGGCGGCGCGCCACGGCGAGATTATTGGCCAGAGCGGCGGTGTGAATGGTGGCGAGAAGCGGGCGCGGCATGACGTTTTCGTATGAGGCACAGGGCCATATCGGGATGGGATGGCGCATGATCCGACGCATGGCGGGTAGCCGTGCGCCGCTCGGCCGGCGCGCCGGCCGTCCGAAGCCACCTATTTTCGTGATATAAAGCCGTGCGCACAACCCATTTCGAACGGCCTAAGTCCTAACGCGTCACTCGCGCCCGGGGAGGACGCGCCGCAAAGGACCGCAACGCATCAGATGAAAAAAGGTTTTTACTCCATCATGGCCGCGCAGTTTTTCTCGTCGCTGGCCGATAGCGCCCTTCTGATTGCCGCCATTGCACTGCTCAAAGATCTCCATGCTCCGGCCTGGATGACTCCGCTGCTCAAGCTGTTCTTCGTCCTGTCGTATGTCGTGCTGGCCGCGTTCGTCGGCGCGTTCGCGGATTCCCGGCCCAAGGGGCGCGTCATGTTCGCCACGAATACGATCAAGATCGTCGGCTGCTTCTTCATGATGGTCGGGGCGCATCCGCTGGCGGCGTATGGGATCGTCGGCTTCGGCGCCGCCGCCTACTCGCCCGCGAAATACGGCATCTTGACGGAGCTGCTGCCGCCCGAACGGCTCGTCGCGGCCAACGGCTGGATCGAAGGCACGACCGTCGCCTCCATCATCCTGGGCACGGTGCTGGGCGGCGCGCTGATCAGCCCTCATATCGCCGCTCATATCCTGAAGCATCACGTGCCCTTGGTCAGCACCCCGGCTGAAGCCGCGATGCTCGTCATCATGGGCATCTATGTCGCCGCTGCCCTGTTCAATCTGAGTATTCCGGACACCGGTGCGCGCTATCCGAAACAGCAGCATGGGCCGATCAAGCTCATCACCGATTTCGCCGATTGCTTCCTGACCTTGTGGCACGACAAGCTCGGCCAGATCTCGCTCGCCGTCACCACGTTGTTCTGGGGTGCCGGCGCCACGTTGCAGTTCATCGTCCTGAAATGGGCCGAGGTCTCGCTCGGCATGTCGTTATCCGAAGGCGCGATCCTGCAAGCGATCGTCGCCTTCGGCGTGGCAGGCGGGGCGATGTTCGCGGCGGCACGCGTGCCGCTGAAAAAATCGCTTTCGGTTCTGCCGGTCGGCATCATGATGGGCATCGCCGTCATGCTGATGGCGTTCTATTCGCGCCAGCTCGTGCCGGTCAACTGGGGCTTTTACTTCGGCCGCGTGCACGTGCCCGGCTATCTCATCATCGCTTACGTGTTTCTCATGATCGTCGGCGCCCTGTCGGGCTTCTTCGTCGTGCCGATGAACGCGCTGTTGCAGCATCGCGGCCATGTGTTGCTCTCGGCGGGCCATTCGATCGCCGTGCAGAACTTCAACGAAAACCTGTCGGTACTCATCATGCTGTGCCTGTATGCCGTACTGGTCTGGCTCGATGTGCCCGTTTCCGTCGTCATCGTGCTATTCGGCACCTTCGTGTGCCTGATGATGTGGGTTGTCATGCGCCGTCACCAGGCCAATCAACGCGCGTTCGATTCCGTCGCGTTGATCGGCGAACCCAAACACTGATCCGGACGGCCGCCCGCGCGGCCGCTCGCTATGCCCAGCCCCCTGCCCAACGTCCTGACGATCGCCGGTTCCGACTCCAGCGGCGGCGCCGGCATCCAGGCCGATCTGAAGACGTTTTCGGCGCTCGGCGTCTATGGCGCCAGCGTCGTCACGGCGCTCACGGCACAGAACACGCACGGAGTGCGCGCCGTGCATGCGCCCGACAGCGCGTTCGTCACCGCCCAGCTCGACGCCGTATTCGAGGACATCCGTATCGATGCGGTGAAGATCGGCATGCTGGCCAACGCGGACATCGTGCGCGCGGTGGCGGCGGCGCTGCGCCGCTATCAACCGGCGCGCATCGTGCTCGATACCGTCATGTTGTCCAAGAACGGCCATGCGCTGCTGTCACCCGATGCCGTTGCGGCCCTGCGGGACGAACTGCTGCCGTTGGCCGGGCTCGTCACGCCGAATCTCGATGAAGCCGCCGCCCTCGTCGGCGCCGACGCGCGGGCCTTCGACGAAGCCGGCATGCGGCAACAAGGGGAAGCGTTGCGCGCGCTCGGTGCGCGTGCCGTGCTGATGAAAGGCGGGCATCTGGGCGGCGCCGAGAGCCCCGATTGGCTCATCGACGAAACCGGAGCCTACCGCCTCGGCGGGGCGCGCATCGACGTCAAACAGACACACGGCACGGGCTGTACCCTGTCGGCCGCCATCGCTGCGCTCATGACTCAACGGCCCGATTGGCTCGGCGCCGTCACGGATGCGAAAGCGTATCTGGCCGGCGCGTTACGCGAGAGCACGCGTCTTGAAGTCGGCACAGGCATCGGCCCGCTCCACCATTTTTATCGGTGGTGGTAGCGATTGCCCGCCCGCGCCGGCTGGCATGCACGCTCATGCGATGCTTAACGCATACGCCCTGGCCTGCTCCGGCCATTCGTCGGGTACGACGAATCCACGCTCGGTCTCGCACCAACGCCCGGGGGCCAACGGGTCGCGCTCGAACGCGGCGATCATGACCGGGCCCGTAGGCTGCGCGAGCCGTTCGCTCAATGCCTCGGCTGTCATCAAGCCGGCTGCCGCGGCATCCTGATCCGCGACGCTCGGGCGCAGCGCAAGCCAAGCGAGGCGCGGCAACACGGCCCAGCGAGCGTCGTCGCGGCGCGCGTGCGAAGCGGCCCAGTCCCCGCGCGTTACCCAGAAACCGCGGTGATGCAACGGGTCGACCGGCAAGGGAACGGGCGGCGTTTCGCCCCACCGATAGAAGAGCCAACCCTTGACGAACATCTGCGGCTGCCACGGGCCCCGATGCCCCAGGGCCGCGAACTCCTCGCGCGCCGATAACGGCAATTGATGCCCGAGCAAATGCGCGAGCTTCAGATCGAACCGGTCTTGCAGATTGGGGCCCACATAATCGGCCAGTTCGGCACGATCGCCGCCCGCATGCAAATAGCATTTGACGGCCAGCTCCCAATGCAGCCGACGGCCGCTTGCGGTCTCGACCAGAAAATCGCATTCGCCGATCGTCCGCCCGGCGAGCCGAAGGGCGACATTCGCCGCAACGAGCCGGCAAGCCGGCCCATGCTGCAGAAAAAAGCCCAGCAGACACTCGGCGTAGCGGCCAAGCCGCGTGATGCGCGTCGCGGCGATCGCCTGATGTAATGCGGCCGGATCGCGATCGAGTTCGCGCAGCCAGACGAGCGTCGCCGCCTCTTCCTGGGCCGTCTCGAAAGCAGGGGCAAGCGGGCCGGCCGGCGGCTGCGCACGGAGCAACGGTACGCTGAACAGCAGCCACGCCAAGTCACGCACGATCGGATCGGACAATGCGCCTTGCAGCGCAGCGAGCGCGGCGGCTGGATCGGCGGCCGGCTCGAGCGCGCTCATCGCGGCGCCTGCTCCGCGGCCAGCACTTGCCGGTAGGTGTCGTGGGCGAGGCATAGATCGGCCCATGCCTTCGCCTTGTCCGGCAAGCTGCGCAGCAGGTACGCGGGATGGTAGGTGACGACGACGGGCACATCCTCGTAGCGATGCACGCGGCCGCGCAGCGACGAAATGCTGACGTCGGTCTTGAGCAGATTTTGCGCGGCCACGCGTCCCAGTGCGACGATGAGCTTAGGCTTGAGCAGCGCCACCTGACGCTGCAGATAGGGCTCGCAACGGGCCACTTCGTCGGGCTCGGGATTGCGGTTGCCCGGCGGCCGGCATTTGACGACGTTCGCGATATAGACGTTGTCGCCGCGCGAGAGCGAAAGCGCCCGCAGCATGCTGTCGAGCAGTTTGCCCGCCTGTCCGACGAACGGTTCGCCCTGCTTGTCCTCGTTTTCGCCGGGCGCCTCGCCGATCAGCATCCAATCGGCCGCGCGATCGCCGACACCGAATACGGTGTTCGTCCGCTTTTCGCAGAGCCGGCAGCGCTCGCATGCCGACACGCGGGCCTCGAGTGCATCCCAGTCGAGCAACGAAACGCCATCCGCATGACGCGCTTCGCCAGCGGCAACGGCATCGGCATCGGCATCGGCGAGATTGGGCATGGCTGGCGGTACAGGCTCGAAATCGTCCCAGGCCGGCTCGTCGCCGAAGGGCTCCGCTGACACGTGCCCGCCTTGCTCGCCCTTCGACGCGGCAGGCCGCTCACGAACAGCATTGAGCAAGGTGGCTTCCCGCCCGGCGGTTGGCGGCGCAGCTGTGGGCCGCGGCGTCTCGGCCGGTTCCGGCGTGACGGGCTCCTCAACGACGGGACTGTGGCCGCTCGACGCCTCGCGCCGCACCCACAGCGTCCCGAGACCCAACGTCTCGAGCGCGGCTTCATCGAGCGCCATCAATCGCCCTCCTTCGAAAACGTATAGCGCATGACCAGCGCGTCTTCGCGGCCGTGACGCCGCGCGGGATAGTAGTTCTTGCGCCGGCCGATCGTCGCGAACCCAAAACGCTCGTACAACCGCAGCGCGCGCAGGTTGGAAGGCCGCACCTCGAGCAACAGAGCGAGCAGATGCTTGCCGCGCGTGACGCGCACCGCCTCGCGCAATAACGCGAGACCGGCCCCCGTCCCCTGTACGTGCGGGGCAACGCACAGATTCAGCAGATGCATTTCGTCGACGACGGGCATCAGCACGCAGTAGCCGACGAGCACCCCGGAAACGTGCCGCATGCAAATCCCGAAATAACCGTTGCGCAACGAATCTTCGAAATTGCCGCGCGACCAGGGAAACTCATACGCCTCCTGCTCGACGGCGGCCACCTCGTCCAGATCGGCTTCCGTCATCGGCGAGAGGTAGCGGTCGGCCAGCAACACCCCGCTCATCGCGCCTCCTGCCCGCCGCGCGCCGCACGCTCGGCAAGGCGCTCGGCCGTCGTTTGCGCGACTTTGTCGCGCACGTACTCGGGCGCGGCGTGATCGGCGGCGACGGTTCGCCCCGCTCGATACGCGCGCAACGCCGCGAATGCCAGGGGTTGCGCGTGCGGCAACGCCGCGCGATCGACGACGCTCGCGCGCTCGGCAACGGCAAGGCGCGCGCCGAACGCGTCAGCGGCATTGCCGGCAAGTGCGAACGGCGCTTCGGGAGCCGCCAGCGCTTCGGGGGCGCCGAGCGACGGCGGCGTGACCGTTTGCCAATCTCCGGCAGCGGCATCCCAGGCGTAGTCGGCCCAGTACACTTCGTCCATGCGCGCGTCGAGCACGGCCAACACCCGCGTAATGGACGGATCGCGCAAGCGCGCACTTTCGGCGCAGATCAGCAGCGTGCCGATCGGGACGACGGGAACATCGAGCCCGAACGCGAGCCCTTGTGCGACGCCGGTGGCCGTGCGCAATCCCGTGAACGAGCCGGGGCCCGAGCCGAAAGCCACGGCATCGCATGCTCCGAGCGCGAGCCCGGCTTCGTCGAACAATTCGCGCACGGCCGGCAGCACGCGCGTGCTGGACACGGCGCCCGTCGCTTCATGCCGCGTCCAAATGCGCGCGGGCGCGGGTTGCGAGGCAGCCGAAGGCGCCTCCGAGGAAATCAGCGCGACCGAGCAATATTCGGTCGACGTATCGAGAGCAAGCAGCACGGTTGATGTCATGGGCGCTATTGTAATGCGGCTCGCAGCGCGCCCCGCCGCCTGTATGTGGCCGCCCGCGTTTGGAAGCATCGCTCGACCTTTCGGGCGCGAACGCTTGCTATGATCGGCGGCCTTATCGCTTTTGCATGGGAGAGAAGATCGTGAGCAATGTCGATGCACAGTTCGAGCAAGCGCAGGTGGACGTCAAGGGCCTGTCCGAGAAACCGGGCAATATGACGCTGCTGCGTCTGTATGCGCTCTTCAAGCAAGCCACCGAAGGCGACGTGCACGGCGATAAGCCCGGCTTCGCCGATATCGTCGGCAAATACAAGTACGACGCCTGGGCCTCGCTCAAGGGCACGGCGCAGGATGTGGCGAAGCAGCACTATATCGAGCTCGTCGAATCGCTGAAGAACGGCACGGCCAGCTGAGCCTTTCCTGACCTGCCGCGACCGGCTGCGAACGATCCGCAGCCGCGGGTCCAGCGGGTCCAGCGGGTCCAGCGGGTCCAGCGGGTCAGCGGGTCAGCGGGTCAGCGGGTCAGCGGGTCAGCGGGTCAGCGGGTCAGCGGGTCAGCGGGCCCAGCGGGCCCAGCGGGTCCAGCAGGTCCAGCAGGTCCTGCGAGTCAGCGGGTCCAGCGGTGTCAGCGAGTCAGCGAGTCAGCGAGTCAGCGGGTCCAGCGGGTCCAGCGGTGCCAGCGGTGCCAGCGGTGCCAGCGGTGCCAGCGGTGCCAGCGGGTCGGCACCGGCTGCGTTCGGTGCCGACCCGCTCGGCTGCGCTCGCCCCATTTCGCATTGCCACGCCGGCAACGCTGGCGCAACGCAGCAAAAACCCTTATACTGCGGCCTACGCTTCTCGCGCCGGCCTACATTGGTGTGTGCAGCGTGTCGTAGCGTTTTGCTCCAATCCAGTTTAGAACCTGTCCCCTTCCGCCTAGGCCTTCACCGGCCGTCTCATACCAGGCTGACGGCGATGCCATAACGGCGTCCCCGTACCCGATACAGCTTCTAACGAAAAGCTCGCACCGTTTAGCGAGCTGCCCCCGTTTTTCGATTTGCTCGCGTGCTCCGTTGCATGCTGAATCCGACGACTTGGGTAATGCCGATTGGCGCCGACGCCTTGTTTGCCGTCTTCTTAGGATTCTCATGACTTCGAGCTTCGATTCCAGCCCGCTGAACGCCATTGCCGATCGCGCCCTCGGCCAGCCCGATGCTGCGCCCGCCGATACGGCGCCTGCAGCCGCGGCTGCCCTTGATGCCGCCACCGATGCACCGTCGGGCCCCACTTTCGCCTCGCTCGGCCTGTCGCCCGAAATCGTTTCGGCGCTGACGGCTGCGGGCTACGCCGCACCCACCCCCGTGCAACAGCGCGCCATTCCCGCAGGCATCGCCGGGCGCGATCTGCTCGTCTCGAGCCCGACGGGCTCGGGCAAGACGGCAGCTTTCATGCTGCCGGCCATCGAGCGCTTCGCGCAGATGCAAAAGGCGCAAGTGGCACAGCCGCGCGAACCGCGCGAAGCCGGTGGCGATCGCCGTCCGCGCCGCGGCCCGCCGGTCGCCCGCCCTGGCCTGCTCGTGCTGACGCCCACGCGCGAGCTGGCCATGCAGGTGACTACCGCCGCGTCGAATTACGGCAAGCATCTGCGCCGGCTGCGCACGGTCAGCATCCTTGGCGGCGTCGCGTACGGCCAGCAATTGATGCTGCTCGCGAAGAACCCTGAAATCCTCGTGGCGACGCCTGGCCGTCTGCTCGACCACCTGGAGCGCGGCCGTATCGATCTGTCGCAGTTGCAGATGCTGGTGCTCGACGAAGCCGACCGCATGCTCGACATGGGCTTCATCGACGACATCGAAACGATCGTCGCCGCCACGCCGGCCACGCGCCAGACGATGCTCTTCTCGGCCACGCTCGACGGCAAGATCGGCTCGCTGACGAGTCGCCTGCTGAAGGATCCCGAGCGCATTGAAATCGCGCGTCAGGTCGAATCGAGCTCGAATATCGCGCAAACGGTCCATTACGTCGACGACCGCGATCACAAGGATCGCCTGCTGGATCACCTGTTGCGCGACGATGCGCTCGATCAAGCCATCATCTTCACGGCAACGAAGAGCGAAGCGGATCAACTGGCCGGCCGCCTCGCCGATGCCGGCTTCTCCTCGGCCGCCCTGCACGGCGATCTGCCGCAAGGTGCGCGCAATCGCACGATCCGCGCACTGCGCGAGCGTCGTGTGCGCGTGCTCGTGGCGACGGACGTCGCCGCACGCGGGATCGACATCCCCGGCATCACGCACGTCTTCAACTACGATCTGCCGAAGTTCGCCGAAGACTACGTGCACCGCATCGGCCGGACGGGCCGCGCGGGTCGCTCGGGCACCGCTGTGAGCCTCGTGCACCACGCCGAGCAAGGCGCGCTCAAGCGCATCGAGCGTTTCGTGCGCGCGCCGCTGCCCGTCAACGTGATCGAAGGCTTCGAGCCGCGCAAGGCGCCGCCGGCGCGCACGGGCAACGGCCGTGGCCGTCCGGGCGGTGGCAACGGTGGCCGGCGCTTCGGTTCGAACAGCAACGGCGCTTCGCGTGGCAATGGCGACAGCCGCAGCGGTAACGGCTTCGGTGGCGGCGGCAACGGTTTCGGCGCCCGCGGCAGCTCGAACGGCTCACGTAGCGGCTACGGCTCGCGCGACGGCTATGCCGCACGCGACGGTCAAGGCCGCCGCAGCGATGGCCAACGCGGCGCGCGTCGCAGCAACGGCTAAGTCATAGATAGGACGCATCGCTGCGTCGAAGCTAAAAACCGGTGCATGCACCGGTTTTTTTTCGCCCGAAGCCAACGAGTGTGTGCCCCACACCCCATTTTCACAATGCGAAAAGATCTTTTGAGTCGTAAAAATCTGTGTTGCGTGGCACAACAACGGGCATTGCGACATGAAAAACGACGTTTCTTATTGCGAAATATAATGAGCAACATATTGATTTATAACGATTAAATACATCTTAAAAACGTTCGAATCCGCCTATTCCCAGTGCTTCGAATTGCCTAGACTCTTATATAAGAGTTCGCGACCCAGCCGGCCGCGACAAGCGAGATCCCCGTTCTCTCTCTTTCAGGCAACAAGGAGCGCACCATGTCACGCCAACAACAAGCACAGCAACTTCAGCAGCAATGGGAAACCGATCCCCGCTGGAAAAACATCAAGCGCGGCTATACGGCCGAAGACGTCGTCCGCCTGCGCGGCTCGATCCAGCCGGAGCACACGCTCGCGAAGCGCGGTGCCGAGAAGCTGTGGGATCTCGTCAATAACGAGCCGTTCGTCAACGCGTTGGGCGCATTGACGGGCAATCAGGCGATGCAGCAAGTGAAGGCCGGCCTCAAGGCGATCTACTTGTCTGGCTGGCAAGTCGCGGGCGATGCAAACGTGGCCGGCGAAATGTACCCGGACCAATCGCTCTATCCGGCCAACTCCGTGCCGCTCGTCGTGAAGCGGATCAACAACACGCTCACGCGCGCCGATCAGATCCAGTGGTCGGAAGGCAAGAACCCCGGCGATGAAGGCTACGTCGACTTCTTCGCCCCGATCGTGGCCGATGCCGAAGCCGGCTTCGGGGGCGTGCTCAATGCGTTCGAACTGATGAAGGCCATGATCGAAGCGGGCGCGTCGGGCGTTCACTTCGAAGACCAACTGGCTTCCGTCAAGAAGTGCGGCCACATGGGCGGCAAGGTGCTCGTGCCGACGCGCGAGAACGTGGCGAAGCTGACAGCGGCGCGTCTCGCAGCCGACGTGTGCGGCGTCCCGACCGTTCTGGTGGCCCGCACGGATGCCGAGGCAGCCGATCTGATCACGTCCGACGTCGATGACAACGACCGTCCGTTCCTGACGGGCGAGCGCACCGTGGAAGGCTTCTTCCGCACGAAGCCCGGCCTCGAACAAGCCATCTCGCGCGGTCTCGCCTATGCGCCGTACGCCGACATGATCTGGTGCGAAACGGGCAAGCCCGACCTCGAGTATGCGAAGAAGTTCGCCGAGGCCATCCACAAACAATTCCCGGGCAAGCTGCTGTCGTACAACTGCTCGCCGTCGTTCAACTGGAAGAAAAACCTCGACGACGCGACGATCGCGAAGTTCCAGAAGGAATTGGGTGCGATGGGCTACAAGTTCCAGTTCATCACGCTGGCGGGCTTCCATGCGCTCAACTACTCGATGTTCAACCTCGCGCACGGCTATGCCCGCTCACAGATGAGCGCGTTCGTCGAACTGCAGCAGGCCGAGTTCGCCGCTGCCGAGAAGGGCTTCACGGCCGTCAAGCATCAGCGCGAAGTGGGCACGGGCTATTTCGATGCCGTCACGCAGACAGTCGAACGCGAAGCCTCGACGACGGCCCTGCACGGCTCCACCGAAGACGAACAGTTCTTCGATACGAAGAAGGTGGCATAAACGACAGGACTCGCGAGGGGACCAGAAGGGACGCGAGCCCCGCATGCGATGAGCATGCGGGGCTCAGCGTTTGAGCCGGTGCGAGGAGCGGAGCAACCGCCACAACAGCAGGCTAGCTGAGCAACGCCTTCAGCGATAGACGATCACCGGAATCTTCGTATGCGTGAGGACACGCTGAGTCTCGCTGCCGATCAACAAGCTGCCGAGCCCTCTGCGCCCATGCGAGGCCATGAAGATGACGTCGCACCCGCCCTGCTCCGCGGCTTCGATGATGCCCAGGTAGGGGGACGGATGGACGCTGGTCTGGCTCGCGCATGCCACGCCGACGCGACGGGCGGCCGCTTCGATTTCATCCAGATGATCGCGGGCCTCGCGCTCGCTGCGTGCCTGAAAGTCGTCCGGCTGCTCGATGATGACGTCCGAGAACGGCGAGTATGGGTACTGCGGCAAGCAGGCGTAGGCCGTAATGCGGGCACCGACCGTCCGCGCGAGATCGATCGCACCGTCGATCGCCTTTTGCGACAGTTCCGAACCGTCGGTCGGGACCAGGATGTGCTTGAACATGACGCCTCCGTCGTCGACGAATCCTGCACGAACGCACGTCATGCGCGGCGGGCGGGCTGCATCGCGCACCACGGTGTGGGCAGGCTCAAGTCGATTGTAGTGCCGCGCTCGCTGCGCGGCGGCCGCGCCTCGGGTGAGCCCGGATATCGAAAACCCGCGCGCTTGCGCATTTCGCCGCTCATCGCCCGTCAGGGCCCCTATTGCCAGTAGCCGGGACGCTCATAGGTATGCTTCAGGAAATCGAGAAAGAGCCGCACGCGCAACGGCAAATGCCGGCGTTGCGGAAACACGGCATGAATGCCGATCGGCGGCGCGGCGAACTCATCCAGGACCGTCACGAGCCGGCCCGCTGCGATGTCCTCCCCCGCCTCCCACGACGAACGCCATGCGAGACCGTGCCCCGCCAGGCACCACTCGTGCAGGACTGCCCCATCCGAGCATTCGAGCGTACCCGATACCTTGATCGACACCACCTTGCCGTCTTGCTGAAACATCCAGCCGCGTTGCTGATTGACGCCTGCCGCCAGTGCCAGGCAGTTGTGATGCGCGAGATCGGCCAGTGTCTGCGGCGTACCGTGCTGTGCGAGATAGCCCGGCGCCGCCACGCAGACGCGGCGGTTTTCGGCGAGCCGCAGCGAGACGAGCGAGGAATCGGGCAGTTCGCCGAAGCGGACCGCGCAGTCGAACCCTTCGTTGACGAGATCGACCATGCGGTCGGACAAATCCAGTGCGATCGACACCTCGGGATGGGCCGACGCGAAGGCCGGGATCAACGGCGCAACGTGCTTGCGCCCGAAGCCGGCCGGTGCGGACAGGCGCACATGGCCGCTCGCCTTCACGCCGCCTTCCGATACGCTCGCTTCCGCATTTTGCATGTCGTTCACGATCCGCTGGCAGTCCTCCAGGAACGCCGAGCCCTCGAACGTCAACGTGAGCTTGCGCGTCGTGCGCACGAGCAGCTTCACGCCCAGACGCTCTTCCAGCGCGTCGAGCCGGCGCCCGATCACGGCGGGGGCGACCCCTTCGGCTTGCGCCGCCGCCGACAGGCTGCCCTTCGCGGCAACGGCCACGAACGTTTCGATTTGTTTGAAGCGGGACATGAACCGGTCTTCCGAAAACGATCGACCGGCAGATTATGTATCAAAAAGTCAAAGATAAAGTGACGCCACCCGTCTTTTTCGATCCAGCCAGTCACAAATAGAATACGTTCCGGACCTTTAGTGCAGGAGCCGCTGGCCATGACATCGTCGCCATTTTTTCCGAAAGCCGTGCTGTTCGACGCGTACGGGACGCTGTTCGACGTCCATTCGGTCGTGGCCGCGGCCGAGCAGCTGTTCCCGGGACAAGGCGACGCGCTTTCTCAGCTCTGGCGCCTGAAGCAAATCGAATATTCGCAGCTACGCACGCTCGCCGATCCGAACGGCTCGCACTACAAGCCGTTCTGGGACGTGACGCTCGATGCGTTGCGCCATGCCGCGCGCCGTCTGCGCTTACCGCTCGACGCCGCCGGCGAGAAGCGTCTGATGGACCAATATGCGTGCCTGTCGGCGTTTCCCGATACGGCACCCGCGTTGCGGGCGCTCCGCGAATACGGAGCCGCGCCGGACGGCCGCCCGCTACGCCTGGGCATTCTCTCGAACGGCAACCCGGAGATGCTCGACATCGCGGTCAAGAGCGCCGGCATCGCCGACGTGTTCGATCACGTGCTGTCTGTCCATACCGCACACGCCTACAAACCTGCGCCGGCGGCCTATGCGCTGGGCACACGCGCCTTCGATGCGAGCGCCCGCGAGATCGTCTTCGTGTCGTCGAACGGTTGGGACGTGGCGGGCGCCGGCTGGTTCGGCTACACGACGTTCTGGATCAACCGAGCCGGCGCGCCGCTCGAAGAACTGGAATCGAAACCGCGCGGCATCGGCACGGGTATGTCCGACCTCGTCGAGTTTGTGAAGACACTCGCGCTGATTGAAAACGATTCAAGGGACTAAGGGATTAAGCGACCGTACGCGCGCACCACAGCCCGGTTGCGCGAGCACGTCGCCGTATTGTTGCCATCTGACCGACCAAAGGAGACTTTCCATGGCGAACACGTTGTCGTTGCCCCAAGGCATGCAAATCACCGGCGCCATCGAGCCCGGTTTCGAGACGATTCTGACGCCCGAAGCGCTGGCACTCGTCGCCGATCTGCATCGTACGTTCGAGGCGCGCCGCCGCGCGTTGCTGCAAGCGCGCGCCGAACGCACGCAGCGGCTCGATGCCGGCGAACGGCCTGATTTCCTCGCGCAAACGAAGGCCGTGCGCGAAGGCGATTGGAAGATCGCGCCGCTGCCGAAGGACCTGGAATGCCGCCGCGTCGAAATCACGGGCCCCGTCGAGCGCAAGATGATCATCAACGCACTGAACTCGGGGGCGGATTCGTACATGACCGACTTCGAGGATTCGAACACGCCCAACTGGTACAACCAGATCACGGGCCAGCTGAATCTGAAGGACGCGGTGCGCCGCACGATCTCGCTCGAACAGAACGGCAAAACTTACAAGCTGAACGAGAAGGTGGCCACGCTCCTGGTGCGCCCGCGCGGCTGGCACCTCGAGGAAAAGCACGTGACGGTGGACGGCCAGCGCGTGTCGGGCGGTATCTTCGATTTCGCCCTGTTCCTGTTCCATAACGCGAAGGAGTTGATCGCACGCGGCAGCGGGCCCTACTTCTATCTGCCGAAGATGGAGAGCCACCTCGAAGCGCGCCTGTGGAACGACATCTTCGTCGCAGCGCAGGAAGCCATCGGCGTGCCGCGCGGAACGATTCGCGCCACGGTGCTGATCGAGACGATTCTCGCGGCCTTCGAGATGGACGAAATTCTGTACGAACTGCGCGAACACAGCGCGGGCCTGAACGCCGGGCGTTGGGACTACATCTTCTCCGCGATCAAGAAGTTCAAGAACGACGCCGACTTCTGCCTGGCCGATCGCGCGCAGATCACGATGACGGTCCCGTTCATGCGCGCCTATGCGCTGCAATTGCTCAAGACGTGTCACAAGCGCAATGCGCCTGCGATCGGCGGGATGAGCGCGCTGATTCCGATCAAGAGCGATGCGGCCGCAAACGAAAAAGCGATGGGCGGGGTGCGTTCGGACAAGAAGCGCGATGCGACGGACGGTTACGACGGCGGCTGGGTGGCGCACCCGGGCCTGGTGCCGGTGGCGATGGAGGAGTTCGTTGCCGTGCTCGGCGGCCAACCCAATCAGATCGCCAAGCAACGCGACGACGTGCAGGTCACGGCCAAGGATCTGCTCGACTTCCGCCCGGAGGCCCCGATCACCGAGGCGGGCTTGCGCAACAACATCAACGTCGGAATCCACTACCTCGGTTCGTGGCTCGCCGGTAACGGCTGCGTGCCGATCCACAATCTGATGGAAGATGCGGCCACGGCCGAGATTTCGCGCTCGCAAGTGTGGCAATGGATCCGCTCGCCGAAGGGCAAGCTCGAGGACGGCCGCAAGGTGACAGCCGATCTCGTGCGCGCGCTGATCGCGCAAGAACTGCCGAAGATCAAGGAAGCGGTGGGAGGCGAGACGCAATCGTACGATCGCGCGGGCACGATCTTCGAGCAGATGTCGACGTCGGAAACGTTCACCGACTTCCTGACCTTGCCGCTTTACGAGGAAGTCTAAGCGGATCGATGAGGCAAAGCGGGAGATAAAAGCGGCGGCGCCCTGGCGCCCCGCTCGACGGGCCTGGCCGCGCATACTCTGCCGCGGCCCGGCCCGTTTGCCTTGTGGCGCTCGTTGTGGCGCTCGATTACCTGCCGTACTTCAACGTGGCGACCGAATCTCGCGCGAGGCGATAACTGATCCAATCGCCGGCCTGGATGCGGGTACGCCCGCCCACCGACACTTCGTCAACCGGATAGAAAAAACACGGCAGCTCACGGCCCATCACGGCCACGGTCATTTCACGCGATTTAAACGTGCTGTCGACCCCCGATTCCACGCCCTCGATTTTATCGAGCACCGGCACCAATGCCTCGTCGATTTCATAGACATCGCCTCGCACCAGACCCGCCGCATCGTCCCGCACGAGCCCCGGATAGTCGCCGAGATCGTACAACCGCCCCGCAACCGCTGCGTGACCGACCAACCGAGGCGCGCTGATCCCATGGCGCGCGGCCGCCAGCCCAATGTCGTTGATTTCGCCTGCCCGCAGCGTGCCGTACACGAATACGTATCGCATTTGCCCTCGTCCTTTATTGTGTGTGGGTTTGCACGTCGCCGGTTGCATGGTTCGATTCAACATTTGGACTTCGCCGGCGAACGCTCAGCGCCGAGCATGATGCGGGCAACGACATCGCATCATTTGACCGCTCGGCCATCGCATTATGCAGCCGAATAAAACGGACGCACATACAATGCTTTTAGCCGCAACGTCCGACGCGCATCGCCTTTCATTTCGCCAACATCCGATCTCTTGAACTCGAACGACCCCGCCGCTCCCGTCGCCGCCGCGCGCGTGCTGCTACTCGACATTCCGCCTGAGGTCGCCCCCACGCACGAGCGTCCGATTCGCGTCCGGGCTCGGCCCATGCCGGCCGGCGAACGAATCGCCTGGCACATGCATCCCTGGGCGCAGCTAGCCTACGCCTCGCGCGGCGTCATGCGCGTGGCCGTCGAAGGCTGCACGTGGATGGTTCCGCCGTCACGGGCCATCTGGGTGCCGCCGCGCGTGCCGCATGAGGTCGTCGTCATTGAAGCGGCGTATCAACGCACGCTCTACATCGACGATTCCGTCGTGCCCCCCGGGCTTGACGCCTGCCGCGTTGTCGATGTCTCCGGGTTGCTGCGCGAGGCGATCGCCGCACTCGATGCCGATGGACTGGACGCGGCGCGCGAACGCCTGCTCGGCACCCTCGCGCTGGATGAGATCATGCGCTCGGAACCGTTGCCACTGTCGGTTCCGATGCCGAAAGAAAAGCGCCTGCGCGCCTTATGCGAGGCGCTGCTGGCCGATCCCGGCAACACCGATCCGCTCGAGTATTGGGCGGCGACCGTCGGCGCGAGTACGCGTACGATCGCGCGGCTGTTTCGTCAGGAACTCGGGATGAGTTTTTCGCAGTGGCGCCAGCAGGCGGTGCTGGCCCGCGCGATTCCGTTGTTGAACCGGGGCCGGGCGCTGTCGCAAATCGCGCATGAACTCGGCTATCAGAGCCAAAGCGCGTTTTCCGCGATGTTCCGGCGAGCGTTCGGCGAGAGCCCCCGTGCCTTCATGATGCGCGACGGCGGGCAAGTACCCGAGCGGGCCGGCACGGAGGACGACTTCGACGGCATGCTGGCCTCGCCCGAACACACGTGATCGGCTGGCTTGGCGGCTCGTCGGCACGCACCGACGACGCGCGTCAACGCGTCGTCAAACAGGCCGCACCATGTGGCGGATAGCGCCCAATTGAGCGAGCCGCGGCCCGGCCAATCGGTAACCCATGCGCAGGTATAAACGCGCGGCGGGATTATCGACGAAGACTCGCAATTGGAGTTCGCGTAGCCCGCGTTCGCGCGCCCAGTCATGGGAAGTCTCGAGCAGGAATGTGCCCGCCCCTTGTCCGCGATGACCGGCGGCAATCTGGACGTCGCGGATATGGAGGGAATTCCCCTCCTCGGTCAGCCGCAAGACGCCGATCGGCTCATCGTCGATTTCGAGGATGAAGTTCTCGGACTCCTGCCAGCTCGCGAGAAACAAATCGGCCCGCCAAGCCAATCGATGCCGCTCGTAGTAGCGGCCCATGTTGTTACGTGTCAGTGCCTCGGCAAAGGCGAAATCGCCCATCGACGCCCTGCGAAGGTGAAACGGCGATGGCGCATGATGCAATGGCGCGTCGGTCGGATCGAACATCGTAGCCGGAACGAAAGAACTCGCGACCACAGTAAGGCAGCACGGCGCGACTTGCAATGGCGGATTGTCCGGTGCCGAACGAAGGCCACGCCCGCTTGCTCGACACGATCATGGGCTGGGGTGTGGCAAGTACCGGCTTTGCATGGGACCGCAGTAAGCGCTTGGCATGGGTCGGGAGTGGATACCCAAGCACCCGCTCCAAACGACCGCTGCAGCATGCATTCCGGATCGTAAGAAAAAAGCCCGTTCGAACATCGTTCGGACGGGCTTTTTAATTTGGCGGAGTGGACGGGGCTCGAACCCGCGACCCCCGGCGTGACAGGCCGGTATTCTAACCAACTGAACTACCACTCCAATCTTGCATCTTGGCTTGCGGACGTTGGTTATTTCCGCAAACCGCAGCGCCGTCAGCTTGACGCCA
>NZ_JBQCDN010000106.1:0-2680 GCF_051961175.1 Trinickia sp.
GCACCGTGAACCAGAGCCACAGCGCGATGGCGAGAATGAATCCCGCCGGCGCCTCGGCCTGGCCCGAGAGCGCGGCGATCCAGAGGATCGTCGTCAAGATGCTGCCGACATAGACGCAGAACATCACTGGATTGCGCAACTGCGTGCGCGGCCCGAGTTTTTTGAACGCATCGATGACAGCGGGCTTGACCAGCGACGAATCGAACATCGAGCGCACGGCGGTCCGTGCCTGCCCGAGATTATCGGGACGATGGACAGGCGGTTGAGTGACAGTTGTCATGCTTTCCTCGAAATCAATGACCCGAGATCATCGTGAGATGTTCGGCAACGGGGCCGAGCGCCAATGCCGGCACGTAAGTCAGCGCGCCCACGAGCACGAGCGTGCCGAGCAGCAGGACGACGAAGAGCGGCCCATGCGTCGGCAGCGTGCCGGAGGTCGCAGCAATGCGTTTCTTGTTCGCTAGCGAACCGGCGATGGCCAGCACGGGAACGATCGTGCCGAAACGTCCGAGCCACATGGCAATGGCGGTCAGCACGTTATAGAACGGCGTGCTGACCGTCAGGCCCGCGAACGCGCTGCCGTTGTTGTTGGCCGCCGAGCTGAACGCATAGAGAATCTCCGAGAAACCATGCGCTCCCGGGTTCGAAATACCCGCCGTGCCAAGCGGCGACAGGACGGCGATCGACGTGCCGACGAGCACGAGGAACGGCGTCAGCAGAATCGCGATCGACACCATCTTCATTTCATACGATTCGATCTTCTTGCCGACGTATTCGGGCGTACGGCCGATCATCAGACCCGCCACGAACACGGCCAGCAACGCAAATACGAGCATGCCGTACAAGCCCGAGCCGACGCCGCCGAAGATCACTTCGCCAAGCTGGATCAGCAGCAACGGCGTGAAGCCACCCATCGGCGTCAGAGAGTCGTGCATGGCGTCCACCGCGCCGCACGATGCGGCCGTCGTCGCCACCGTGAAGAGGCCCGTCTGCGCAATGCCGAAACGCACTTCCTTGCCTTCCGCATTACCGCCCGGCTGCAACGCCGTCGCGCTTTGATCCACGTGCAGTGACGTGAACAGCGGGTTGCCGGCCTGTTCAGCCGAGATCTCGCCCCAGCACGCAACCGCGAATGCGATCGTCATGGCCGCGAGCACGGCATACCCTTGACGGCGATCGCCGATCATCCGGCCGAACACGACGCACAAACCCGCCGGAATGATGAGGATCGACAGGGTCTGCACGAAGTTGGAAAGCGGCGTCGGGTTCTCATAGGGATGCGCCGAGTTGGCGTTGAAAAAACCGCCGCCGTTCGTACCGAGCATCTTGATCGCTTCTTGCGAAGCCACCGGGCCCATGGCCAGCGTCTGCTTATCGGCCTTCGCGTCCTGCATGACCGGATTGCCCTTGGCATCTTTCACCGGATTGTCTTGAGCGTCGGTCTTCGCCGCTTGGTAGGTCGTGACTTGCAGCGTCGGCACGTCCTGATACGACTTGAAGTTCTGAATCACGCCTTGGCTGACGAATACCAGCGCGACGATCGTCGCGAGCGGGGCGAGGATATAGAGCGTGATGCGCGTCAGGTCGACCCAGAAGTTGCCGATCGTCTGCGCCGTATGGCGTGCGAAGCCACGAATCAACGCGATGACCACAGCGATGCCCGTCGCCGCCGATAGAAAATTCTGCACTGTGAAGCCGGCCATCTGCGTCAGATAGCTGACCGTCGATTCAGGCGTGTAATCCTGCCAATTCGTGTTTGTCACGAAGCTGACAGCCGTATTGAAAGCGGCGTCGGGCGTCATCGGGCCGAATGCCTGCGGATTGGCGGGCAGCCACTGTTGCAAGCGCAGGAAGCCGTAAACGACCAGCGCGCCGAGTGCATTGAAGAGCAGTACCGCAAGCGCATAGTGTTTCCAAGACATTTCGGCGTTCTGGTCAACGCCGGCGGCCTTGTAAAGCAGCCGTTCGATCGGCGCGCCGATCTTGCGCACCACGAAGGACGATCCATCGAGCACAGCCGTTATATAACGACCGACCGGAAACGCCAGCCCAATCAAAACGACGATAAAGAGCGCGGTCTGAAGAAAGTTATTGGCGTTCATTCCAGATCCTCCGCGCGCAGCAGCGCGTAGACCAGATACGCCAGCAACAGCAGCGTCGAAGCGCCGGCAAGCCATGTCATCCAGGTCATCACGGCCGGCCTCCCGGTCCGCGGTTGCGGAGCTTGTCGCAGCCTGCGGTCAACGCCACGCATAGCCCTAAGAAGACGGCTATGCCGACGAGATACATAAAGTCCATTGTTGTGCTCTCCCGTAGCGGATCAGGACAGCGTGAAGCGTAGACGGGATCGAGTAAACGCCACGATAAGAGTGAATGGACACGCGTAAAAATCGTGTAAACGCGGCGCCGGTGAGCTTCGGGGTCCTTCATTTGAATGCGCTCGCACTCGCCCTCAAGGAGCGGTACCCCGACATCGAGATCGACATCGAGATCGACATGACCTTGAACGACCGCTTCATCGATCTGGCGATCGAAGGCGTCGATGTGGCGCTGCGGATCGGCGGCGACTGGCCGCAGGATGTCGTGGCGAGGCAGGTGGCGGCTTTCGAGAGGACGGTCGTCGCTTCGCCGGCTTATCTGAAAACGCACGCAAAGATTCGCCGCGTGGACGATATCGCCA
>NZ_JBQCDN010000107.1:0-3240 GCF_051961175.1 Trinickia sp.
GATCTCGGCGTACCGCTCCGCAAACTCCGCGTATGCACTGCGACCAATGGGCTCGCGCGTGCTGCTCGTGTCGGTCATGTCGTCCTTCTCGCGATGAAGAGGCGTTTAGCATTTTGCCATCACTCTAGTGGACGTCGCTCGCTGACCGCTTACCGCTTCCGCCGAACAGCCCGATAGGGTCCTGGTTGATGAACCGTCCCACGTCCGGGTCATAGTACCGAAACGTGTTGTATCAAACACCTCTGACACGGGCCGCCCTCACACGGGTCGCAATCCCTTATCCGTCAGGGCTCTCCGGCTTCACACCTCCGTCGCCACGGAATTTTTCCCAAGACGCGATTTTCTCGCCGGCGAGCCCTCGATTAAAGGCCATCGGCCGCCGGTTTTTTATCCGTCGATGAAGTTCGCCGGCAGGTGGATCGAGCACGCCAGCTTTGCTGCCGGACAGCGAGTTAACATCGCCGTCGAACACGGCAAGCTCATCATCACCGCTGCTTAAATGCACTGAGGGCCGCGCCAGCGGCCCTCAGTGCGCTAGGAACCAGATAACTCATCTACACGTTATCGAATATCGTCTCAACAGCCTTTTGATACTTAGACGCTTTTGGTTGGCGCATTTTTTTCAAGTATTGAGCAAGGCGCCCCCTATCATCCCGAATTAAAATATACAAAATCGAGAATGTAAGAATAAACGTTAGGCTATGCCCCACGTAGGTTTCATTGCTCGACTCATCCTCCGGCTCCTTTAGCGGAATAAAATCCTGACCAAGGTCGATCGCAATTTCCGCCCTTATCAAAGCAACACTAAACTTCCGAATGCGATCTGAGTCCTGGTTCAGCAGCGCCTCTATGCTCGCCAAAGCCAGCCCCGCAGCATCGAGTGCCTTTTGGCAGTGAACCAGCTCAGCATCATAGAGATCGTCGCACAAGCGCTTGCTTGTACGCTGAACCACATCCAAAGCAAGCTCGGAATATTTCGGCGAACGCAGAAATTGAGAAATTGATTTAATGTCTTCTACCATGAATCAACGCCCTTTATAACTCTAAGCAAAGTTTCACCAGTATTTCTAAACGGATCAACCGCCTCATGCTGCCAAGGCGTCAACGCCGTGAGATTGCTGGCATTGTGAACGCCGGGGCCACCCACCCGTTGCGGAATATTGGTGTGATGTAGCTCCATCGACACGTCCTTGATGACGCGCTGACCATTCTTCAGCACCTCGACCTGCATACGCGGAGCCTGACCGTCAGCCATTCGCTGCAAGTTATTGGGGGAGTAGGACGACGCATTTGAGCGCGCTTCGTTCTTCCAGTAGTTCTTGCGCTCCGTACTCCAGCACGCCCAGCCCCACGGATCAATCCATGTCAGCGGATTTGCAGCATACCGATACAGGTTAGTTCCACCCGCCAAGCCTATAGGATCTTGGTTGATGAACCTCCCGATGTCGGGATCGTAGTACCGAAACGTGTTGTAAAACCCGTCTCACGATCCAGACACTGCCCCTGAAACCGCGCACACGGATTCAGCGGCCTTGAGAGACGGGCAGGCGTTGTCGCCAATGCTTATGCGGCCCCCGGCGCTTGGGGGCGCCCCTTATCGCCAGCGCGTCAGCTCAGCGAGCCACGCAGAGCGTAGGCGCGGACCAACCACACGCGCCGCGGCGGGCCGCCGTTGTCAAAGTGCGGAGCCACGCGCCGATCAACTGCCGTTACCTGCCGCAGTCGGACAAGTTCTAAATTCCATCAAATGCATCGTATTTAATTCCATTGAAAAGTCTAACAAACGTTGGACCAGATAGGTGAGCCTCCTCGCTAACCCTCATAAACTCTTCACTCACCATGATCCAGCCCGTTTCAGTACACGTGTAAAGAGGTGGAGGTTTAATATCGTCTCTGAAAATAAATCGATCGATTTTCTCATATCTCGGATGATTCGTAGAAGGAGCCTCCGGCACGGGTCTACCGGTTTCCAAGTCGACCATCACTTCATACTCGGATCGCGAAGCATCCATCATACTAACCCCTTCCTTGATCAAAATAATATAATGTTCGCCATCAATCTTCTTTTTCTTCTTACCTCCACCGAGCAAATCGAACGGAATCGCCCGATATCGAGCACCGACCACGTCAAGCACTTCGATAAGCTTCTTAGATCCACAAATATGCGGATTGTACAACCAGCAATCGACCTCAAACTTGTCGCCCTGAATAGCGCATTCGTAGTGCTGTCTGACGTCGCGCGTATAGGTCGATGGGTCCAAAGGATCCCACTCGAACTCGTCAACATTCCACCTGGCGCCCACAAAGTATTCAGCGCCATTTTGGCCAACGTTGTATTCAAGTTTATAGAAATTTGTTTCTTTATTCATTTCAATGCACCAGTAATAGGATCAATCGCATACCTACCATTCATCAAACCCTCGGCAGCATTAGCCTGAATTTGTCTCATCCCTAGTACCAACTGAGTATCGCTCAATCCCGGAGCGGCTCTATTCAATGCCGCGACTTGACTTTCGATGTTGGCGGAATAGGCTGGATGTTGAGTCCAATGTCCTGGCAATCCTGTCTGTGCTGCTAATTGCCTATCACCGGGTAGGAAGATACCGTTAGCTGCTCCATCTCCCTCAAACCCCATTCCACGAAGCCGGGCAAACATCTTTGCGAAGCTAGGGTCCTTCATGACTTCTTCCGGAACCAAATGATGGTTCCCCATCCGGTCCCCCGGGCGAGCCCCCATGTTTCGCCCCAGTTTGGACGAGCACCATCCCCACGGATCGATCCATGTCAGTGGATTAGCGGCGTATCGGTACAGGTTCATCCCACCCGCCAACCCAATCGGATCCTGATTGATAAACCGCCCCACATCCGGATCGTAGTACCGAAACGTGTTGTAGTGAAGCCCCGTGCCCTCATCCGCATACTGCCCTGCATACCTCAGCGGTTGCTCGATCCGCTGCATCGAGCGGCCGTCCGCCGCGCCCTCCACCTTGCCCCATGCCGAATACTTCCCCGACCAAACCACATCCCCCGCATCGTCCGTCACTTCCAACGGCGCCCCAACCAAATCCGTATGAAAGTGAAAAACCCGCGCTTGGTGTTTCGCGGCGTCAATCGTCGTCACCGCCAGCGCCTCGACAATCACCGCATCTACACGCGCCACCGGCGAATACGCATCCTCAGGGCTATAAACATAACTGCTGACGCCCGTTTCGCGAATCTCCTGCGCCAGACGCAATCCCA
>NZ_JBQCDN010000108.1:0-7271 GCF_051961175.1 Trinickia sp.
CATCCGCTTGGCACGTGGCGGCTCGAAGAAGCGCCCGTTCTACAACATCGTCGCAACCGATTCGCGTAACCGTCGCGACGGCCGTTTCATCGAGCGCGTCGGCTTCTACAACCCGGTTGCCACGAAGGGCGAATCGCTGCGCATCGCGCAAGATCGTCTGACGTACTGGCAAGGCGTTGGCGCACAACTGTCGCCGACGGTCGAGCGTCTCGTGAAGCAAGCGCAAAAGGCGCAACCGGCTGCTTAATCGCGCTGGCGGCAGTGGTCGGCCCATGTGTCGTCCGGTCGGCTATCGCTGCGTCTCGCGCATGATCGAGCAACTGTGAGGTTTGTCGATGTCCGTTCGTGATTCGGGCGGCTCGGGTCGGGCCAAAACGGCTTCCCGTGCCCCTGTGTCGTTTGGCGCGTTCGCGCGCAAGCCGGTCGAGCGCAATGCGACGCATGCAGCCGCCGGTCAGGCGTCGGCGGGCATCGAACCGGTGGAGTCATTGCCGGACGATGCCGTCGAAGTCGGTGCGATCGTCGATGCATACGGCCTCAAGGGCTGGGTGAAGGTCGCGGCACACGCGAATGCCGCTCAAGGCGGCGATGCATTGACGAGCGCCAAATGCTGGTGGCTCGTCAAAGGGCGCGAGATCAAAGCCGCGCCTGTCGTGGCGGTGAAAGTCCATAGCGACAGCATCGTCGCACAGTTGAGCGGTGTTGGCGATCGCGATCAAGCACTGGCGCTGCGCGGTTGGCGCGTCCAAGTGCGCCGCAGTGATTTTCCCTCGCTCGGCGCCGATGAATTCTACTGGGTCGATTTGATCGGCCTGGAAGTCGTCAACGAGGCGGGTGTCACGCTCGGTGCCGTCGTCGATCTCATCGATAACGGCGCCCATGCGGTCCTTCGCATCGAGTACCCGTCACAAGGTAGGGACGGGCAGCCGGCCACCGGCGAGCGGTTGATTCCGTTTGTCGGTGTGTATGTGAAAACGGTGGACCAGGCGGCGAAACGCATCGTCGTCGATTGGGAAGCCGATTACTGAGCATGGTCCACATCAGGGAGCGCGCGATGCAGTTCGATGTCGTCACGCTCTTTCCCGAGATGTTCCGCGCGATTACCGAGTGGGGCATCACGAGCCGAGCAGCCAAGCAAGGCCGGTTCGGTTTGAGAACGTGGAATCCGCGCGATTTCACGACGGATAATTACCGGACCATCGACGATCGTCCATACGGTGGCGGGCCCGGCATGGTCATGCTGGCCAAGCCGCTCGAAGCGGCGATCGGTGCCGCGAAAGCGGCGCAGGCCGCCCAGGGCGTGAACGCGACGCGTGTGGTGATGATGTCGCCCCAAGGGGCGCCGCTCGATCATGAACGCGTCATGCGTTTTGCGAGCGAGCCCGGGCTCGTGCTGCTTTGCGGGCGGTACGAAGCGATCGACCAACGCCTCATCGATCGCTGTGTCGACGAGGAAGTGAGCCTCGGCGATTTCGTGCTTTCCGGCGGAGAATTGCCGGCCATGGCTTTGATGGACGCGGTGGTGCGGCAGTTGCCGGGCGTGCTCGGCGATGCACAGTCCGCGGTGCAGGATAGCTTCGTGGACGGCTTGCTCGATTGCCCGCACTATACGCGCCCCGAAGAATATGAGGGTGCGCGCGTGCCCGATGTGCTGCTCGGCGGCCATCATGCCGAAATCGAGCAGTGGCGCCGCAAAGAGGCGCTCAGAAATACCCTTGCCAAGCGGCCCGATCTGATCGTGCGTGCGCGGCGAAACAAGATGTTGAGTCGTGCCGATGAGGCATGGCTCGCAAGTCTTGCGAAGGTGGCACCGGAGTCCTAACGGTCTTCGGTCCACCCGCGGGGCGTAAGCGGCGCCGTGAAAACGGCGTCAGATGTGAACCCATCCTCTATCGGGGCCGAGCCATACTGCCGATTCGGCATACGGCAGGCACAACGCCGACAAGATGGCATAAGGAGTCAGTGATGAATCTGATTGCAAAACTCGAGCAGGAAGAAATCGAGCGCGTGCTCGCCGGCAAGTCGATCCCTGAATTCGCCCCTGGCGATACGGTGATCGTCAACGTGAACGTGGTCGAAGGTACGCGCAAGCGTGTCCAGGCCTATGAAGGCGTGGTGATCGCGAAGCGTAACCGTGGCCTGAACTCGTCGTTCATCGTCCGCAAGATTTCGTCGGGCGAAGGCGTCGAGCGTACGTTCCAAACGTACTCGCCGTTGCTGGCCAGCATCGTCGTGAAGCGTCGTGGCGATGTGCGTCGCGCGAAGCTGTACTACCTGCGCGAGCGTTCGGGCAAGTCGGCACGTATCAAGGAAAAGCTGGTCTCGAAGGACCGCGCGGCTTCCTGAGCGTGCAAGCAGTAAAAAAAAAGCGCCTTCGGGCGCTTTTTTATTTGTCCTTTGCCGAGTCACAATGGCGGGTATCCGCCCATGACTTCACGAGCGTTGCGTTGATTCGTCCCGTCTTCGAGCCCGAAGTCCTCCCGATCGAAACCACCGGTTCCGATTTGCCCGTCGTCGCCGATTACCGGCTCACGCCCGCGAGCTTGCGCGAGCGCTTCGCTCAACGCCTGGTGTGGGCGCCCGAGCCCTTCGAAACGTTCACCGAGCGCGGCGATCCGCGCGCGGCCGCGGTCCTCGTGCCGCTTGTCGTCCGTGACGCGCACCTTTCGGTGCTCCTCACGCGGCGGGCCGATCATTTGAGCGACCATGCGGGGCAGATCAGCTTTCCTGGCGGCCGCCGCGAGCCCTCCGATCCCGATGCGGTCGCGACGGCGTTGCGCGAGGCACAAGAGGAAGTCGCGCTCGCGCCCGATCGCGTCGAGGTGCTTGGGGCGCTGCCCGACTATCTGACTGGCACGGGGTTTCGGGTCACGCCCGTCGTCGGACTCGTCCATTCGCCGTTCACGGTGCACGCCGATACGCTCGAAGTGGCGGAAATCTTTGAGGTGCCGCTGCCTTTTTTGATGAACCCCGCCAATCACGAAGTTCGGCTGCTGCGCTGGGAGGGCGGTGAGCGTCGCTTTTTCGCCATGCCGTATCCGCGTTCGGGCACGGGCGGTCAGTATTTCATTTGGGGCGCAACGGCCGGCATGTTGCGCAATTTCTATCGCTTCCTCGCCGCATGACCGCGCAACACCGCTGTCGTTTCCCGCTCGGTTGACGTCAGACGATCACATTCGGCCATGGCACCCTGTGCTATCGTTACGCGATATACGAACAAACTCGAATTGGCACGGCTCCTCGCATGACCTTTTTCTCCGTATTGTTGGCCCTCGTCATCGAACAGCTGCGCGCGCTCTCGCCGAGCAATCCTATCTTCGCGCTGCTGCAATACCACGCGGAATCGGCCGCGCACGGTTTCGACGCGGGTAAGAGAAAGCACGGCATGCTGGCCTGGCTTGTCGTCGTACTGCCATGGACGCTGGCCGTCGCCGCAATCTATTACGTCCTTTATCGAATCAGTTTCGTGCTGGCGTTCCTCTGGAACGTCGTCATCGTTTATTTCACGCTCGGTTTTCGGCAGTTCAGCCATTACTTCACCGATATTCACCTCGCGCTCAATAATGACGATGTCCCGCGCGCGCGGGAAATCCTGGCCGAATGGACGGGCATGGAGACGGTGGATATGCCGGTCGGTGAAATCGTGCGCCATACGCTGATTCATGCTGTTATCGCGTCGCATCGGCATGTGTTTGGCGTGTTCTTCTGGTTTCTCGTGCCGATCGGCCCCGCGGGTGCCGTGCTCTACCGTATCTCGGAATACCTGGCACGCAGCTGGAGCGTGCCGGCAGGTGATCGGACGGCCGCTTTCGGGGCATTTGCGCGCAATGCGTTTTTCGTTATCGATTGGGTGCCGTCGCGTCTGACGGCGCTCGGCTTTGCGATCGTCGGCAACTTCGAGGATGCGATCTACGCGTGGCGTAATCACGCCCGGCAGTGGCCCGATGCCAACGACGGCGTGCTGCTCGCCGCCGGGAGCGGGGCGCTCGGCGCACGTCTGGCCGGCCCGTTGGCGGAGCCTTCGAGCCTCGATGCACTCGGCGCATCCGACGGCGGCCCGTTGACGGTCGGCGACGATTGCACGCCGCGCACATTGCAATCGGCGGTCGGCCTCGTCTGGCGGGCCGTGATCTTGTGGATGATCTTGCTGCTGATGCTGACCATCGCCGTCTGGGTAGGCTAGGGGCAAGGTAAGGGGCTAACGGGCGACCGGGCGACCGTTGATTGCCTGCCCGCGCTTCAGCTTTCCTCGCGCCACGCACCACAGCGCCAACATGCGGTGAATTGCGGTTCCAACGTCTCGCCGCAGGCGCGGCATCGCCACGGCACCGCCCCCGCAGGCGGGCCGCTTTGGGCCGCCGCCAAGATTCGTCTCGCCAGCAGTTCGTCGCGTTCGTCGACGAGCCACAACTCCGGTGCGCATTGGTCCGCGGGAATTTCGCCGAGCGCGCCGTTCAAGTAGCGGTTATGCAGTTCGCATTCGATTCCGGCCGCGGCCAGCACGTTCACCCAATGTTGGCCGATGACGGGATTCGGTGCGTGGATGAGCTTCAGCATGAGCGGGCGTTTGTCGAGCGAATGGCGCGGTGGCTACGGCTATCGGACGACTTGACTGGCTTCGTGCACCAGTTGCGCATAGAGCCCGTGCCGCTCGCGCGCGATACGCCCGTCAGCCAGCGCCGCGAGGATCGCGCAGCCCGGCTCGTGCAGGTGATGACAATTGTAGAACCGGCAATCGGCCAGCAGCGGACGGAACTCGGGGAAGGCTCGCTCGAGCGTGCCTTCGGTCAAATGGTGCAGGCCGAACTCCTGAAAGCCGGGGGAATCGATCAGCGCACCGCCGTCGGGAAGCGGGTAGAGCCGCGTGAACGTCGTCGTATGGCGGCCGCTGTTCAGCGCCGTCGAGATCTCGCGCGTGGCGACATCGGCATCGGGAACGATCAGATTGACGAGCGTGGACTTGCCCATCCCGGACTGGCCGAGCAGCAGCGTCGCATGACCGCGTAGCCGTTCACCCAGCACGGCGCGTGCATCCTCGGGGCGGGTCTTGATCGATAGTTCCAGCACGTCATAGCCGAGCGCGCGGTAGGGTGCGAGCCGCTCGCGAGCGGCGGGCAGCGCGGCTGTCACGTCGGTCTTGTTCAAGACGATCAACGGCTTCAGTTCGTTGGCCTCGGCCGCCACGAGCGCACGGCCCAGCAGATCTTCGCTGAAATGCGGCTCCGTGGCCAGCACGATCAGCAACTGATCGAGGTTGGCCGCGAACAGCTTCGATTTGTATTGATCGGACCGATAGAGCAGGTTGCGCCGTTCGCCGATTTCAACGATGACCCCTTGGTCTGTCGATGTCGGTTCGTAGAGCACGCGATCGCCCACTGCGACCTCGCTTTTCTTGCCGCGAGGAAAACACTGCAGCAGCGTGTGCGGCTCGTGCTCGGGGGCGACAAGGTAGTGGCGGCCATGCGACGCGATGACGAGCCCGTGCGAGCTCGCGGCGCCGGCGCGCTTGCCGGGTTTGGCGGGACGCGAGCTCATGCTGCGTGCCGCAGCAGCCGTTCGATCCGCTGCGACGCGGGCGGGTGCGAGTAGTAGAAGGCCGTATACACGGGATCGGGCGTCAAGGTGGAGGCGTTGTCCTCGTACAGCTTGACGAGCGCGCTGACGAGCTCCTGCGCGTCGGTTTGGCTGGCCGCGAACGCGTCCGCCTCGAATTCGTGCTTGCGCGAGGTCAAGCTGCCGAGCGGGGTGACGAAGAACATGAACGCCGGCAGCGCCAGGAAGAACAACACCAGCGCGATGGCATCGTTGCTGCCTGTCATCGAAGGCCGCACGCCGAGCCCTTCGTAGAACCACGTCCGCCCGCTCAGCCAGCCGAGCAGGGCAAAGAGCCCCAAGCTGATGACGAACGTCAGGAGCATGCCCTTCGTGACATGACGGCGCTTGAAATGACCGAGCTCGTGCGCGAGCACGGCTTCGATTTCGCTGCCCGTCAGGCGTGCCAGCAGAGTATCGAAAAAGACGATGCGTTTGCTGGCGCCGAAGCCCGTGAAATAGGCGTTGCCGTGCGCGGAACGACGGCTGCCGTCCATCACGAACAGGCCCTTGGCCGCAAACCCGCAACGTTTCATCAGCGCTTCGATGCGGTGGGAGAGGGCTTCGTCGGTGAGCGGCTCGAACTTGTTGAACAGCGGCGCGATCAGCGTCGGATAGAGCACGCGCACGAGCAGCTGGAAGGCGACCGTGACCGCCCATGCCCACACCCACCACAGGCCGCCGGCCCGATCCATGAGCCAAAGCACGACGAACAGAAGCGGCAGCCCGAAGGCGGCGCCGAGGGCGGTGCCCTTGCCCAGATCCGCGAAGAAAATCGCGCGCGTCATCCGGTTGAAGCCGAATCGCTCCTCGACCACGAACTGGCGGTAGTAATCGAACGGCAGATCGATCGCACTCGTGATCACGGTCACCGCGGCCACCAGCACGATCTGGCCCGTATAACCTTCGCCAAGCCACGCGCGGATGGCGTGGTGGAGCGCCTGGACGCCGCCGAGCAGCGTCAAAGCGATGAGCACGGCCGCCCCGACGACGATTTCGAGCATCGACAAGCGTGTGCGCACAACGGTGTAATCGGCCGCGCGCCGGTGGGCCGCGAGCGGGATGGTATCGGCGAACTGCCGCGGTACCACCTCCCTGCGTGCCGCCACGAAGCGGATTTGCCGCGAGGCGAGCCACAATTTCGTGGCGACCATCGCGACCACCATGACGGTGAACAGAACGGTGAAGTCGAGAGCGGGCATCGGGAAGTCCAGGTTATCTATGCGAGAATTATAAAGTTTCGCGGGGCCGGGCGAGGGTGCTCGATCCCGCGTAAAACCGTTTCGCTTCGTTTGCTTCGTTTTGTACCCATCAACGGATTGCTTTCATGACTGACTTACTCGAACCCGTCGGCGAGCCGACACTCGCGCGCAGCGAGATGAACCTCGTTTGGCTCGATATGGAGATGACGGGGCTCGAGCCCGACACCGATCGCATCATCGAAATCGCGGTCGTGGTGACGAACTCGACGCTCGAGAAGGTGGTCGAGGGCCCGGTGCTCGCCATCCACCAGAGCGACGAAACGCTCGACAAGATGGACGATTGGAACAAGAACACGCATGGCCGTTCCGGCCTCATCGATCGTGTGCGGGCATCGACAATCACCGAGGCGGATGCCACCGAGCAGATTCGCGCCTTCCTGGGCAACTATGTGCCGCCCGGCAAATCGCCGATGTGCG
>NZ_JBQCDN010000109.1:0-5490 GCF_051961175.1 Trinickia sp.
CCAAATGACCCGAACGCGCGAGTCGAAGGCTGGACGGGAGAGCAGGACGGCCAGCTTCACGCAGCTGCTTGGCTCGAGAACCCGACGGCCTGCACGGCACAATGAGAGCGTGGACGATTGGAGTGCTTCGACATCCTGCGGGCAAATCTGCCCGAGGCAGCGTTCAAGAGCCGGCAGCCTCGATCAGTCGGTGAAGGACGACGAGAAGAACATGGGCGACATCGCGGCGGCACGGCAAAAGGCGGCCGACGACGCTTGGCTGGACGCATCGACAAAGGTCGACGAGCACGGCAAGCGTGTAAGCGTACTCGACGAGAAGGCGCTGCGCAGCTTTCCCCAGGAATATCAGAAGGCGCTCGACGCCTTCAAACCGAAGTGGGATCCGCTCGTGCAGGCGCATGCTTCCTGGTTGCAATGCGAACTCCTATCGGACTGGATGGCCGGCGTCACTGATACCAAGGACCTGCGTAGCGGCTACGCATATAGTGAGTCGTGCGCGCAAGCTATCGGTGCAGCTGCGGGAACCGATGCGTGCACGAAGGTGCTAAACGACTGGCTGGCCCAGCCACGCCTGTCGAATACGCGCCACCTTTATGCACGTGCCCTGCTGTTCAGTCACGACGATCTAATGACCGCAGCCGATGCGCAGATCCACGGTTCCGACATTCAGTATGAAGCGTTCATGAATATTTACAAGAATGCTCATCTGAGGCTGGAAAAAGATAAAGCCACAATGTCCGATAGGCTCCTAGTGACGACCGCGAACCCGGCCGTTAAGAAGCTGACGACGAAGGCGAACGATGCGGGACTGAAGCTTCTGATGATTCGTTTGCACGTGCAAGGGGGAGTCGCAATCAAGGTAGAGGGCGTCGACCAAATAAAGTTGCAAAAGTGGGTATTGGATGAAGCGAAAGCACAAGGCATCGAAATTGAAGGCAATCGGGTCGAGCGGCGGCAGGCAGCTGCTCAAGCGGCCAAGGATGCGCTGAAAACAGCGTCTGCAAACCCTAGCGTGGCCCTGTTTCAATTCGATACAGACACCCTGGAGCGTACCGGTCGACTGGATGCTGGCGCGATTAAGACCATCAAGGTACCGGGAACTGAAGTCGCGAGGAAATGGCTTGGCTCAGCAGCACCGAGCGACTTTAATCTCGGCGTAGTGACAAGCATTGTTCAGCTGGCGACATTTACCTTCGCATTGAAGGATTTATGCCACAGTGACCAGTTTAACCACGATGACAATCTCAAGAAGTTCCGTATGTGTCTTTTGTCGATGGCGGGGAATTTCGTCGAAACTATTTCAGGCACCGTCAAAGCGTTTGAGGAGTGCCCACATCCGCTATCGGCGTATATTAAGAAGGATTGGTCTCGCTTGGCGCGTTTCGATAAGGCGGGCGTATTTCTAGGGCGCGGGATGGGGGCAGTCGCCGGCGTGGTGCTGGCATGGTCGGACCTGTTCACGAATACTCCGGAGGCGTGGAATCACCAGAGGTACGGGTTGTCGGCGCTGTATGCTGTGACCGGGGGCCTCGGAGTATATGTTGCCATCATGTCAATTTTCGGATCTGTGCCAGCTTTCTGGCCTGTTTTCATCCTTTCGATCGCTATCAGCATTGGTATCTCAAAATTCAAGGATGCCGCCGTAAGAGATTGGACCTCGCATTGCGAGTTCAGTATGGATAAAACGTACAGTACGCTCACTGACGAAGTGAGTGGATTTAATACTGCGATGTGAGGCTAATAATGGAAGAACGTCTATTGAGTAACTGTATCGGCAAGCCCGTCCCCGAGGGGGATTTGGCATGCCGATTACGGATCGATACGCCGGTTGGTCCGGAAATCTCTGATACTGGGACTATCTTTCGGGTCAATTCATCTTACATGGATGTGACCGAGCCATCGTTGCACGAGAAGCACTGGTTCATTTTGGGCACGATTTTTGGCGTCGCGGCGATGGGCACCGGCCCTTACCTGTATACCTTCACCCATAGTGGCCCACCGGCTCCCGAGGGATGGGTGATCACCTTCGATTGTCTAGCGTTACTCTTCTCCGCTGGCTTTGGTAGCTTGGTCTGGAAGCTGGGCCGTGGGTATTTCTTCGGCCTCCGCCACCGCCCCATTAGGTTCCACCGTGGGGACCGCAAGCTATACGCAATCCGAAAGCGCCGCTTCTTCGCGAGACCCGGCGAGGGCGATATCGTTTGGGAAGTCCCTTGGACGAAGGATTCGATTTTCTGCCTGCATTGCGAGGACACGACCTTTGGCAAGGTGTTTCACATCCGCCACAACACCACGGACGAGCACGGCAACGTCACGCGCGTATTTTCGATTGGTCGCGAATGGATGCCACAATCGGAAGTGGAGATGTTGCTCGCGCAGTGGAACTACTGGTGCAAGTACATGAATGAGGGGCCCCGCGACCTGCCGAAACCCATGCTGTTTCATACGGAGAACGAGACGCCACGTGAGTCATTCTTGTATGCGATGTATGGCACCGCGCCCAACGTCCCCGCCTTATTCCGCGTTGTCATCATGCCTTTCATCTTAGTGTTCGCTGTGATGCGGATTATCGCCAACCTCACGTGCCGCAATCCGATCTGGCCGGATGCTATCGAGAAGATCAGTCAGGTCTCACCAGACGACGTATATGCCGAGCCTCGTCCCGGTACGCCGGTCGGTTGGGCCGAGACGGTACTCGCACAGCGCCGAGGTGAATACCCCGACGATCCTTATGCGAGGGTCACCAACTGGACAGGCGAAGCAAGCGCAAAGGCCAACGCTATCCAGTGGTTGAAAAAAGCAATTTCAGCCTGAAAGGACGGCAGAGACTCGATGAAAGACGAAAACGGCCGAGGCGTGATCCGCCTCAACGACAAAACGACCCACGGCGGCGAAGTCATTACCGCGTGCGACGAAATCAAGGCCATGGGGATCCCTGTTGCATTGAAGGACGACATGACATGGTGTCCTCTGTGCAACGGGAATTTCAAGATCCTGCCTGAGAATAGCCAGCGAGATCACCATGGCAAGCCGGTCGCGTATCACAACGATCCGACCGAATGCGGGGCTCGTCTGATTTCGTCGCTGTGATCCACGTCTCGTCACCACACTTCCGGCAGCGCGCCTTGCGCCGGCGCTAGTCTCGCGACGTGTTCAGACCGACACGTCGCCCCGATAGCAACAGAACAACTCAAAAAAACATGGACGATTTCCGCGACGGTGGCCGCATCGTCATCGCAGGTCATGAAAGGCTCGCGACACGCGACGTAATGATCCGATCACTGCTCGGCTCGATGGCCCTTGGCGGCCGACAGGTCGGCTGCGTCGGTATTGTGCCGGGTGTCACCATGCGCGTTCGCACAGGCGACCTGCAGCCCCACAGCGCCGAACAGGCTCACTCGTTTGCAACCGAAATCTGGGAGAAGATTTTGCCGAAGCTGTCCGAGTGGCTGGCGATGCGAAATTCGCCCGCCGTTGCGACGATGCAACTATAGGATTCTATATTGCTTATATCAGTGCATTTCTTCCTGCGACTGTATTGTGCTGGCCTGCGGTTGTCGCGGCGCTGGTGATCGGAATATTGATCGCAATTCACAATGCGAATGCCCTGCACAATTGGATTGCTGGATGCTACTTTGGTACCGATCAAAAGTATTCCGATTTGCACGCCGAGGTGTACGCCTATGACAAGGCTGTTGGAGCATAAGAATGGACGAGTCCAGAATTCGAATTAAGGTTGGTCAGCCCGTCCCCGAGTGGGACATGTTGCCTCGTCTGTCGATCGATCGACCTGTTGGGCCCGATCTTTGGGATGGAGGCACGATTTTTAGTATCAACTCCACCTACATGGATGCAACCGAACAGCCTTTCATGGAGCGGCAATGGGCTGCGCTGGGGACTTTGATCGCGCTGTCCGGGACATTAGCCGGGTGGTGGATCTACCATGTCACCCATATACCGAATGGTCACGTGATGCCGTTCAGTGACCGTTTGATGTTCAATGCCATGTCCTTGGGTGCCGTGATCGTCTTTTGTCGTCTAGCGTACATCGCCGGCAACACAGTATTTTTCGCACTGAAGAATCGCCCGGTCCGCTTCAACCGAAAGGTCAAAAAAATCTTCGCGGTTCGCCGTAGGCGATTCTTCAGCAAGCCGGGCGAAGGTGATGTGGTGACGGAGGTCGACTGGGATAAGGATTCGGTTTTCTGCATCCACCGTACGCCGACGAACTTCGGCCGTGTCTACCACATCCGTTGCTACAAGCTGGACGCTGCGGGCAATGTCCTGGATGCGTTTTCCATCGGGCGCGAATGGCAAGGCGACCGCAACGTCCGTACGCTGCTCGCCCAATGGAACTATTGGTGCAAGTACATGAACGAAGGGCCGCGGGACTTGCCCAAGCCCATGTTGTTCATACCCACGCGCGAAACGATTAGCGACACGTTTTTCTTTGGTATGTACACCCTTGGCATGATCGCCAGCGGCACCGAACGGGTGATTACCATGCCGTTTACGTTGTTGTTCACGGTGCTGCGTGCACTGTCACTCCTGACCTGTCGTCACCCGGTTTGGCCGGATTCGCTCAACGAGATAAATCGCGTGGATTCCGACGACCCGTATGCGGAACCGTCGGGGCGAACACCGGTTGGGTGGGCCGAAACGATTCGCGCACACGAGCGCGGCGAATACCCGGAGAGCCCAAGAGGTGAAGTACCTCACTGGAACGGTTCGAAAGACGGGGTCGAGAATGCTGAAAGATGGGTTAGGGACAAGCCGCCTAAGGGACTTGCTGGCGCCTAAGAACGACCCGGGATGGAAATTGGCACGGTTGCCATTCCGACAGCCTTAGTCTTCGCGGGAGCGATGCTCGGCTTGCCTCGCGATCTCAGTCGACTGCAGGGCTGGCGTCGACTGATTTCGTCGTTGTAGGCCGGCACGTTGGCCCCTCTTGGGGCTGCTTTCCGCGCTCGCGTATGGGTGCGGACGCAGGAAACGTCGCACCAGCAAACCTGCGCGGACAATAAGAAACTTTAGAAAAACATGAACGATTTCCGCGAAGGCGGCCGCACCGTCATTGCCGGCCACAAAACGCTCGCGACACGCGACGTAATGATCCGATCACTGCTCGGCTCGATGGCCCTTGGCGGCGGACAGGTCCGCTGCGTCGGTATTGTGCCGGGTGTCACCATGCGCGTTAGCACAGGCGGCCTACAGCCACATAGCGCCGAACAGGCTCACTCGTTCGCAACCGAAATATGGGAGAAGATTTCGCCGAAGGTGTCCGAGTGGCTGGCGATGCGAAATTCGCCCGCCGGCGCGACGATGCAACTCGGTGATGTGGTATTCGAATTTGGCTGGGAAGAACGACGCCTCATCGGTCCCGGCCAGAAGGACATCGTCGTCAAGCACGACTCCGCGGCCGTGGCGGCATATTTGCGTCAGCGTCGGCAGCGCCCGCTGATAGAACGGCCTCTGACGGCGAACGAGTTG
>NZ_JBQCDN010000110.1:0-42928 GCF_051961175.1 Trinickia sp.
AGCCGGAGGAGCCGGAGGAGCCGGAGGAGCCTGAGGGGCCTGAGGGGCCTGAGGGGCCTGAGGGGCCTGAGGGGCCTGAGGAGCCTGAGGAGCCTGAGGAGCCTGAGGAGCCGGAGGAGCCTGAGGAGCCTGAGGAGCCTGAGGAGCCTGAGAGGCCTGAGAGGCCTAAGAGGCCTGAGAGGCCTGAGAGGCCTGAGAGGCCTGAGGGGCACGACCGCCCGACCGCCGCGGCGGCATGCTCGCCTCGTGGCAGCGCCGGCGCGCCTGCTCTATCCTTCTTGGCGAACGGCGCACCGGCTCAGGTGCGCCCCTCCTCGGGAGTCCGCCATGTCTTACCTACTGTTGATCGTCGAACCCGTCGGCCAACGCGCCGAGCGCACGCCAGACGAAGCCCGCGCCGCCTACGATTCGATGCTCCGCTTCGGCGCGGATCTGAAAGAACGCGGCCTGCTCGTCGCCGCGCAATCGTTGGCGTCGACCGACGAAGCGGTGCGCGTCGAGCTTCGCGGCGGCGAGCGCCGCTTGATCGACGGCCCATTCGTCGAAGCCAAGGAGATGGTGGGCGGTTTCTATCTGCTCAACTGCGACCGCGAGGAGGACGCCCTCGCCATCGCGGCCGAGTGCCCAGCCGCCCAATGGTGCACGGTCGAAGTCAGACGCCTGGCACCCTGCTACGAATAAGGGACAGACCTTTCCCAAGATTGTCATCGATATTTCGCAGAAATGAGCGGTGTCGATGTCGAACGGGCAGCGTTTCGTTCGTCGCAAAGACAGGAGACCGATCCATGGTCGCCGTCACTTTCGAGGAGCGATACGATGCGTTTCATGATCATGGTCCGGGCCAGCGCTCGCAGTGAATCGGGCGCGATGCCGGAGGAATGCTGGATAGCGGCGATGGTGGCCTATCACGAAGAACTGACGCGCGCCGGGGTATTGCTCGACGCGAACGGTCTCAAGCCGAGTTCGGAAGGCTGGCGCGTGCGTTATTCGAGCGGCGCCCGCACGGTCATCGACGGGCCGTTTGCTGAAACGAAGGAGCTCATCGCCGGCTATACGCTCATTCAAGTGCGTTCGCGCGAAGAAGCACTCGAATGGGTGCGGCGCTTCCCCTCGCCGTTCGGTGACGCCGGCGACGGTGAAATCGAGGTCCGCGAGCTGCTCGAGTTGGAAGACTTCGAACCCAGTGAGCGCATTGAACGTTTCCGTGCACTCGAGTCGAGCCGGCGCTGACCGACCATGATCCCGGCTAATCCCACCCATCGCGCAATCGAAGCTGTCTGGCGCATCGAAGCGGCGCGCGTCGTCGCGCACGCCGCGCGACTCGTGCGGGACATCGGCGTCGCCGAGGAACTGGCGCAGGATGCGCTCGTCGCCGCGCTCGAACATTGGCCGCGCGATGGGGTACCCGATAATCCCGGCGCATGGCTGATGGCGACCGTCAAACATCGCGCACTCGACAAGCTGCGCCAGGACGCTCTGCATGCCAAGAAGCACGAGGCGATCGGGCGCGACCTCGATGCGCTGGAAGCTCATGTCGTACCCGATTTCGTCGATGCGATCGATGCCGCGCGCGCCGATGATATCGGCGATGACTTGCTGCGCCTCATTTTCACGGCCTGCCATCCGGTGCTATCGACGGACGCACGCGTCGCCTTGACGCTACGGTTGTTGGGCGGGCTCGCCACGCACGAGATCGCACGCGCCTTCCTCGCGCCAGAAGCGACGATCGCGCAGCGCATCGTGCGCGCCAAACGCACGCTGCGTGAAGCGCATGTGCCGTTCGAAGTGCCGCGCGCCGAGATGCGCGCCGCGCGCATGGCATCCGTGCTCGAAGTCGTCTATCTGATTTTCAACGAAGGATATGCAGCCACGGCAGGCGAAGACTGGATGCGGCCGGCGCTCTGCGACGAAGCCCTGCGGCTGGGCCGCATTCTCGCTGAACTCGTGCGCGACGAAAGCGAAGTGCACGGTCTCGTCGCCTTGATGGAGCTGCAGGCGTCACGACTCCATGCGCGCATCGATGCAAGCGGCCGGCCCGTGCTGCTCGCCGATCAGGACCGTTCGCGCTGGGATCCGCTGTTGATTCGGCGGGGGCTCGCCGCGCTCGCGCGGGCCGAAGCGCCCGGCGGCGCACTGGGCCCGTACGCGCTGCAAGCGGAACTTGCCGCTTGTCATACGCGCGCGCGCCGCGCCGAAGACACCGATTGGGCACGAATCGTCGCGCTTTACGACGCGCTCGCTCAAATCAATCCGTCGCCTGTCGTGGAACTGAACCGCGCGGTCGCGGTCGGCATGGCCTATGGTCCTGAAGCCGGTTTTGCAATCGTCGAGGCACTGGCGGCCGATCCGATGCTCGCGCGTTATCACTGGCTGCCGAGTGTGCGCGGCGACTTATTGGCCAAGCTTGGGCGGCATGACGAAGCGCGCACCGAATTCGAACGCGCGGCCGCGATGACGCAAAACGCGCGAGAGCGCGAACTATTGCTCGTCCGCGCGCAGGCGATGCGCGGCGCGCGATAGCGCAGGAGCAGACGAGCGGCAGTCATCGCCCCGGGATGCTCGATGCGGCGGCGCCCCTATGCCGCCGATGCAAACCGGATCACGCCGTCCTCACCTTCGCGGCGCTCGAGTTCGCCTGCGAGCCACAGCAAGTGCAGATGGGCGAGCGCTTCGCCCATTGCGAACGTCGTCTGGTGGATATCGAGCTCGCGCTTGAACATCAACGGCACAATCTCGGCCGCGCTCATCGGCCGCCGCGCACATGCCTCGCGTACCTCGGCCAGCCGCGCGTCGTGATGGGCACGCAATTGCGCGATACGCGTGCGCACGCCGCGAAACGGCTTGCCGTGCGAGGGCAGCACGAGCGTATCGGCCGGCATTCCCTGGTAACGCCCCAGCGATTCCAGATAGAGCGCAAGCGGATTGCTTTCCGGCTCGATATCGAAGACGGAGACGTTCGTCGAAATGCGCGGCAACACCATATCGCCCGAAATCAGCACACCCGTGGCCTCGCAATGGAGCGCGGCATGTTCGGGCGAGTGCCCGTACCCTGTGACCACTCGCCAGGCATTCCCGCCGATGCGAATCAGATCGCCCTCCCGTATGCGCCGATACTGCCCCGGCATCGACGGCACGAGCTTCGAGTAATAATCGCGGCGGTTGCGCAGTTTTTCGAGCGCGATCGGATCCGAGAGCCCGTGTCTGGCGAAGTGACGCGCCGCCCCTTCGCCGCCCGCGTTCGACCCATCTCCTGCAGCCATCACACGCCCGAGCATGTATTCGCCAAGGGTGATCCACAGGCGCACGTTCCAGCGCTCGCGCTCGCCGCCCTTGCAGATCCAGTCGGCCAACCCGAGGTGATCGGGGTGGCAATGGGTGACGATCGTGCGCAAGATGGGCAAGCCGCCCAGCTCGTGCGCGAAAATGTGCTCCCAGTTCGCCTTGATGGTGTCATCGGCAATGCCGCAATCGACGACTGTCCACCCGGCGTGCCCGTCGATTTCGTCACGCAGCAGCCACAAGTTGATGTGATCGAGCGCGAACGGCAACGGCATGCGCACCCAATGAACCCCAGGGGCCACCTCGACCAACCGCCCCGGCTCGGGCAAGGTATCGGTGAACGGATAATCGAGTTGGTGTTCCAACGCATTCATCAGGAGTTTCCCGTTCGAGGGCAACGCAGCCACTCGGCTAGTTGCACTTTGTTGAAGTTGACGATAACGTAAACGTCTGTCGATTCTACCCCGACGCGCCCCTTATGACCCAGCACTTCACGATTACCGAACTCGCACGCGAATTCGATGTTACGCCCCGCGCCATCCGCTTCTATGAAGACCAGGGCCTGCTCGCGCCGCGCCGGGAGGGCTCCAGCGGTTTGCGGCGCGTGTACTCGCCGCGCGATCGCACGCGCCTGAAGCTGACGCTGCGCGGCAAACGGCTGGGCTTCACGCTGTCGGAGATTCGCGATCTGCTCGACCTGTACGAATCGCCGACCGACACCGTCCCGCAGTTGCACGCGTTCCTGGCGACGATCGCCGACCATCGCCAAGTGCTCGAACGCCAGCTGGAAGACCTGACGACGACGCTCGAGGATCTCGCGCAATATGAATCGCAGTGTCGCGCGATGCTGGCCGACAACGGCATCGATTGCTCGCGGGATGCCGGCGCAAACGGCAGCGCGAATGGGAGCGCAAACGGCAGCGCGAATGGAGTCGCGAACGGCGGCGCGGGCGTTGAGCAATCGGAAGACGAATGAAGCACTTTCCCAAACTGCTGTCGTCGCAGATCGGCTTCGACGTCGCGCAGACGATGCTCGAGGGCTTCGATCGTCACTACGGCAATTTCCGCTCGGCGGCCGTCCATGCGAAAACGCTGTTCGAAGCCGCTGACTGGCTCGCGCTGCAAAAGCTCGCACGTGACCGGATCGCTTCGTACGACGATCGGGTGGACGAATGCGTGCGCCTGCTCGAAGACGAATACGATGCCGAGAACATCGACGACGAAGTATGGCAGCAGATCAAGCTGCACTACATCGGCTTGTTGACGCACCACTTGCAGCCGGAATGCGCCGAAACGTTTTTCAATTCGGTCTGCTGCAAGATTCTGCACCGGTCGTACTTCAACAACGATTTCATCTTCGTGCGGCCCGTCATTTCAACCGAGTATCTGGAAAACGAGGAGCCCGCCGCGAAGCCGACCTACCGGGCCTACTATCCGGGCAAGGATGGCCTGGCCGCCACGCTCGAACGCATCGTCACGAATTTCCAGCTCGAGCCGCCGTTCGAGGATCTGTCGCGCGATGTCGCCTGCATCATCGATGCGATCCACGAAACGTTCGGCGTGTTTTCGGAAGCGTTCAACTTCCAGGTGCATGTGCTGTCGTCGCTGTTCTTCCGCAACAAGGCCGCGTACATCATCGGGCGCATCATCAACGGCGAAGTGCTGGTGCCGTTCGCCGTGCCGATCCGTCACGTGAAGCCCGGGCTGCTCGCGCTCGACACCGTGTTGCTCAAGCGCGAACTGCTGCTGATCATCTTCAGCTTTTCGCACTCGTATTTTCTCGTCGATATGGACGTGCCCTCCGCTTACGTCGACTTCCTCGGCACGATCATGCCGGGCAAGCCGAAGGCGGAAATCTACACGTCGGTCGGCTTGCAGAAGCAAGGCAAGAACAACTTCTATCGCGATCTGCTTAAGCACCTCTCGCATTCGAGCGATCACTTCATCATCGCGCCCGGTATCAAGGGGCTCGTGATGGTCGTGTTCACGCTGCCTTCGTTCCCGTACGTCTTCAAGATCATCAAGGACGCCTTCCCGGCCCCGAAGGACACGACGCGCCAGAAGATCCAGGACAAGTACCTGCTCGTGAAACGGCACGACCGGCTCGGGCGCATGGCGGATACGCTCGAATACTCGAGCGTGGCGCTGCCGCGCTCGCGCCTGGACGAAGAACTCCTCCGGGAGCTCGAGAAGGAAGCGCCTTCGATGATCGAGTACGAGGGCGACTGCCTCGTCATCAAGCACGTGTACATCGAGCGCCGCATGGTGCCGCTCAATCTGTTCCTGCAAAACGGCACCGAAGCCGATATCGAGCATGCGATCAAGGAATACGGCGATGCCGTGAAGGAGCTCATGCAGGCGAACATCTTCCCCGGCGACATGCTCTACAAGAATTTCGGCGTCACGCGTCACGGCCGCGTCGTGTTCTACGATTACGACGAGATCGAATATCTGACGGACTGCAACGTGCGGCACGTGCCGCAAGCGCAGACGGAGGAAGATGAACTCTCGGCCGAACCGTGGTACGGCGTCGCGCCGAACGATATCTTCCCCGAAACCTATTCGACGTTCCTGCTCGGCGATCCGACGGTGCGCCAGTACTTCATGCGCCATCATGCCGACTTCTTCGATCCGAAGCTCTGGCAACGGCACAAGGAGTTGCTGCTCAAGGGCGACTTGCCCGACTTTTTTCCGTACGACTCGGGCTTGCGCTTCTGCAATCGCTTTCCTGCCCGGTTCGCCGATCAACCTGCCGCCGAAGCGGCGCAAGACACCGCATCACCGCATCCGGACGGCGGCGGCTCAGGTACCGCCCGCGCGGCATGAGTGCCGGGCGCCCCGCACACAGTCCAAACGCGCTTCATAGCCTGTCAGGGCTCAACCACTACGACGACGACTCACTATGAACGAACCCAACCATCCACTCGCCCAGCTCTTCGCCAACAACGAAGCGTGGGTGGAACGCAAGCTCGCCCAGGATCCGCAGTACTTCGCACGCCTCGCCGATCAGCAGGCGCCCGAGTACCTCTGGATCGGCTGTTCCGATTCGCGCGTGCCTGCCAACCAGATCATCGGCCTGCCGCCGGGCGAGGTATTCGTCCACCGCAACATCGCGAACGTCGTCGTGCACACGGATCTGAACTGCCTGTCCGTCATCCAGTTCGCCGTCGATCTGCTCAAGGTCAAGCACATCATGGTCGTGGGCCACTACGGCTGTTCGGGGGTCGGCGCCGCGTTGCACGATCGCCGCATCGGGCTGGCCGACAACTGGCTCCACCACATTCAGGACGTACGCGCCAAGCATGCCGCGCTGCTCGAACAGTGGCCGATGGTGGCGCGCCACCGCCGTCTCGTCGAGCTCAATACGATCGAGCAAGTCGTCAACGTCTGCCGCACGACGATCGTGAACGATGCGTGGGCGCGCAGCCAGCCGCTCACGGTGCACGGGCTCGCCTACGGTGTGCACGACGGGCGCGTGCGCAACCTCGGCATGACGATTTCGAGCCCCGACGCGCTCGATGCAACCTATCAACGCTGTGTCGCCGCCCTTTCCGCCGAACAGGCGGGATCGGCGCAAAACGACGTGGTCGCCGCCGATCTAGCCTCGCTTGCGAACGTCGAGCAGGTGGCCAAGGGTGTGATCAAGGAGCTCAAACATGACTGACGCAATGCGCAACACGAAGGATCCGATCGTGATCGTCTCGGCAGCTCGCACGCCGATGGCGGGTTTTCAGGGCGAGTTCGCCTCGCTCACATCGCCGCAACTCGGCTCGGTGGCCATCGCGGCCGCACTCGAGCGCTCGGGCCTCCAACCCGGGCAGATCGAGGAAGTGCTGATGGGCTGCGTGCTGCCGGCCGGCCTCGGCCAGGCGCCGGCGCGGCAAGCGGCGCTGGGCGCGGGCCTGCCGCTCGCGACGGGCTGCACGACCGTCAACAAGATGTGCGGCTCGGGCATGCGCGCGGCGATGTTCGCCCATGACATGCTTGCGGCGGGCTCCGTCGACGTCATGATCGCCGGCGGCATGGAGAGCATGACGAACGCGCCGTATCTGCTGCCCAAGGCGCGCAGCGGCATGCGCATGGGACACGGCCAGGTGCTCGACCACATGTTCCTCGACGGCCTGGAAGATGCCTATGAAAAGGGCCGCCTGATGGGCACGTTCGCGGAAGAATGCGCGAGCGCCTACGGCTTCACGCGCGAGGCGCAGGATGCGTTTGCGATCGAATCGCTCGTGCGTGCGAAGCGCGCGAACGAAGACGGCTCGTTCACGTGGGAAATCGCCCCCGTCAAGGTGGCGGGCCGCAAGGGCGACGAAGTGACGATCTTGCGCGACGAGCAGCCGTTCAAGGCGAACATCGACAAAATCGCCACGCTCAAGCCGGCCTTCAGCAAGACGGGCACCGTCACGGCCGCGAACGCGTCGTCGATCTCCGATGGGGCCGCGGCGCTCGTCATGATGCGCGCATCGACCGCCGAACGGCTCGGTCTCACGCCGCTCGCGCGCGTCGTCGGACATTCCACGTTCGCGCAGGAGCCGTCGAAATTCACGACGGCGCCCGTCGGCGCGATCCGCAAGCTGCTCGAGAAAAACGACTGGCAGGCGAACGATGTCGATCTGTACGAAGTGAACGAAGCGTTCGCCGTCGTGGCGATGGCCGCGATGACGGACCACAAGCTGCCGCATGAGAAGGTCAACGTGAATGGCGGCGCCTGCGCGCTCGGCCATCCGATCGGCGCTTCGGGCGCACGGATCCTCGTCACGTTGATCGGGGCGCTGCGCAAGCGCGGTGGCCGGCGCGGCGTGGCGAGCCTGTGCATCGGCGGCGGCGAAGCGACGGCGATGGGCATCGAAATCGTCTGATCGATGGAGGATGGCCGCCGCGCGGATCGGCGCGGCGGCCGCCCATCAAACGCAGTCCATCGCGACAGGAGAGCATCGATGAAGACCGTCTTGATTGTCGGCGCATCGCGCGGCCTCGGCCAGGAATTCGTCCGCCAATACGACGCCGCAGGCTGGCGTGTGATCGCCACGGTGCGGGACGAGCGGGCACTGGCCCAACTCGAGGCTCGCAACGTATCGGCGATTTCGCTCGACGTGACCGAACCCGGCGACATCGCCGCGCTCGCCGCGAAACTCGCCGGTGAACGGCTTGATGCCGCGCTGATCGTGGCCGGCGTTTATGGACCGGCCACGGAGGGTGTCGACCCGTTCAGCGCCGAAGACTTCGATTACGTCATGACGACGAACGTACGCGGGCCGATGATGCTGATGCCGGTTTTACTGCCACTCGTCGAAGCCGCCCATGGCGTGCTCGGCGTGGTATCGAGCCGCATGGGCAGCATCTCCGAGGCGACGGGCACCACGGGTTGGCTCTATCGCGCGAGCAAGGCTGCCTTGAACTGCGCGTTGCGCATCGCGGCGTTGCAGACGCGGCGCGCCACCTGCGTCGCGCTGCATCCGGGATGGGTGCGCACCGACATGGGCGGCTCGCAGGCCGCGATCGACGCCCCGCGCAGCGTCACGGGCATGCGTTCGGTGCTCGCAGCGGCTGCAGCCGATCGCGAAAGCTATCACGGCCGATTCGTGCAATACGACGGCACGTCGATCGATTGGTGATCCTGCGGATTTCGCCGGAACAACAAGCAGGCGGTTGCCCACAGCCGCGATAGCAAGCAGTCCTAATCGAATACCGAATACCGAAAATTGAATTGACGGAGACGCCGCCCATGGTGCTCGACCAAGATCACTCGATGATACGCGACGCCGTGCGCACGTTCGTGCGCGAGGCTATTGCACCGCATGCGGCCACCTGGGACCGCGAGCGTACCTTTCCACGCGAGGTGCACCGGCAACTGGCCGAACTCGGCGCCTATGGCGTGCTGGTACCGGCCGAGTACGGCGGTGCGGGGCTCGATGCGCTCGCGCTCGCCGTCATGCTCGAAGAGATTGCGGCAGGCGACGGCGGCACGTCCACGGCCATCTCCGTCAACAACTGCCCCGTCTGCAGCATCCTGCTTGCCTACGGCAACGAAGAGCAAAAGCGCGAATGGCTGACGCCGCTCGCGCGCGGCGATATGCTTGGCGCGTTTTGCCTGACGGAGCCGCAAGCGGGATCGGACGCCTCGGCGCTGCGCACCGTCGCCGTTCGCGATGGCGACAGTTACGTCATCGACGGCGTCAAACAATTCATCACGAGCGGCAAGCACGGCGATGTCGCGATTGTCATGGCCGTGACCGACAAAACCGCCGGCAAGCGCGGCATCAGCGCGTTCATCGTGCCGACGAATACGCCCGGCTACCTCGTCGCGCGGCTCGAAGACAAGCTCGGCCAGCATTCGTCAGACACCGCGCAGATCGTCTTCGAAGGCTGCCGCGTACCGAAGGCCAATCGGATCGGCGAGGAAGGCGAAGGCTACCGGATCGCCCTGTCCGGGCTCGAGGGCGGACGGATCGGCATCGCCGCGCAAAGCGTCGGGATGGCGCGGGCGGCGTTCGAAGCAGCGCTCGCCTACGCGCGCGAGCGCGAGAGCTTCGGCCAGCCGATTTACGCCCATCAGGCCGTCCAATTCCGTTTCGCGGAGATGGCGACGCAGCTCGAAGCCGCGCGCCAGCTCGTCTGGCACGCCGCTTCGCTCAAAGACGCGGGCCTGCCGTGCCTGACCGAGGCGGCGATGGCCAAACTGTTCGCCTCAGAGGCGGCCGAGCGCATTTGCTCGAGCGCGATCCAGACGTTCGGCGGCTACGGGTACGTGAGCGACTTCCCGGTCGAGCGGATCTATCGCGACGTGCGCGTCTGCCAAATCTACGAGGGCACGAGCGATATTCAAAAGATCCTGATCGCGCGAGGGCTCGCCGCGTGACGGCCGCCTCCGTTTCCCGATACAAGGCCGCACCGCTCGAATGCCCTTGCGGGGGCACGGCCCCGGGACGGGCGCCCGGCGTGCGACCGCCCAGGTTCGACGCCTGCTGCGGGCCGTACCTCGCCGGCAGCGCCATCGCACCGACCGCGCTCGAACTGATGCGTTCGCGATACAGCGCGTATGTGCTCGGCGCCACAGATTATCTGCGCGCAACATGGGACCCTGCCACCTGTCCCGCCGATCTCGACGTCGACACGGATACGCCCGACGCACCACGCTGGCTCGGCTTGCAAGTGAAGCGATTCGAGCCGCTGGATGCTCGGCATGCGATCGTCGAATTCGTCGCCCGCTACAAACAAGGCGGCCGCGGACATCGGCTGCATGAGGTCAGCCGTTTCGTACGAGGAGAAGACGAACGCTGGCGCTACGTGGACGGCGACGTCAGCGAGCGCTAACTCGCATCGATTTTAGGCGATCTTTGCTTCGGCAAAGATTGCCACCCTCCCCCGCCCTGGCCGCCTCGCGCCCCGGGTTCTCCTGCATTGGCGGAACATTTCAGCGACGCTACGATGGTTCCGCACTATCGCCGTACCCCTTCCCCGCTGTTTCACCCTATTGGCCGCCGCCATTTCGTCGCTGCCGAAGGGGCGAATTGCGGCCGGAGCCGGGCTCTTTTCGGGCAACGGCACCGGGGGCGGCTCACAGATACTGAGCAGGTCGGGCGCTTACGCCACGCACCGCCAGCAGTAGGGGCACTTTTTTTGTAATCAGGGCAGACACGCGCATGGGTTTGAAGAACGTATTCGTCGGATGTTTGTGCGCGTGCGCATGCGTGAGCGCTTTTGCCGGCGCGACCACGGCCGCGCCGAGCGACGCGAACACGCTGCGCGCCATGACGCTCGCCTCGAACGATACGAGGCCGCTCGGCCGCGCGGGCGTCGCGCCACTGGAATTCGGCAACGACGCTTACGTCCGCCCCCCGCTCGCGGGCGACATGAACGAACAGATCGTGCGCATCCCTGTCGACGCGGCGGGAACGATCACGCTCGAGGCGACCATCTATAAACCCGACGGGCAGGGGCCGTTTCCGCTCGTCGTTTTCAATCACGGGAAGATCGAGGGCGATCCGCGTGCACAGCCGCGCAGCCGCCCGCTCTCATTCGCACGCGAGTTCGTGCGACGGGGCTATGTCGTCGTCGCGCCGAATCGCGAAGGTTTTGCCGATTCGGGCGGTGCCTATCGTCAGGAAGGCTGCGACGTCCAGAAGAACGGCATGGCGCAAGCCGACGACGTCAAGGCGACGATCGCGTTCATGACGAATCGATCGTACGTCGACGCATCGCACATCGTCGTGGCCGGCACCTCGCATGGCGGCCTGACGACGATCGCTTACGGCATGGGTGCCGCACCGGGCGTACGCGGCCTCATCAATTTCTCGGGCGGCCTGCGACAGGACGCCTGCACGGGCTGGCAAGACAATCTCACGCATGCGTTCGAGCAATACGGCGAGACGGTGCATGTGCCTTCCCTGTGGATCTACGGCGACAACGATTCAGTCTGGAGCCATAACTTGGCGCAGCGGATGTACGCGGGCTATGTCGAGCACGGCGCCCCCGCCCGCATGGTGGACTTCGGCGATTATAAGAACGATGCGCATCGGCTCGTGGTCGATCGCGACGGCGTGCGTATCTGGTGGCCTTCTGTCGAGGCATTCCTCGAACGAATCGGCATGCCTACCCGCGTGCAGTACGAAGTTCAGGATCAGGCGGCTCCGCAGCCGTCCGGCTTTGCCGCGATCGATGCGGTGAAGGCGGTGCCCTACCTCGATGCCGCCGGCCGCGCCGCTTACCGCGCGTTCCTGAATCAATACCCGACGCGCGCGTTTGCCGTGTCGTCGTCGGGGGCGTGGTCGTGGGCCGAAGGCGGCGACAACCCGATGTCGGTCGCACTGGCTAATTGCCGCAAAGAAAACGGCAACTCGCCTTGCCGGCTCTATGCCGTCGACAATCAAGTCGTCTGGAACGACACATCTTCCGCTGCGAATGCCTCGCAAACGGCTTCGTCGTCGAATTCCACCAACGGCAACGAGTCCGCGCTGGCCAGTCGCGATTGATGTGACCTAGCGGAACATCGTTCGCACCACCCTGCACGCTGGCCCGGTTTTCGTCCGAACTCGTCATCCTCGGCGCGCTCGCCAGCCTTGTCGGCCCTTTTACTTCATTCCAACGGCTATTGCTCGGCTTGTCCGCGCTCGTCGCGCTCGTCCCCCTCGTCCCCCTCGTCCCGCTCGTCCCGCTCGTCGCGCTCGTCTGCGCTCGTCTGCGCTCGTCTGCGCTCGTCCACGTTCGTTTTCACGTTCGTTCACGCGTCTTCGCCTTCGCATCACGCGTTCGGAAAATCGGTTCCACAGACGCGACGACAAATTTTTTTCGCAGGTAGGGCTCACTCTGCCGTCGCTATCTGAGTCGATTTCGGTCGATCTCGGCAAAAGCGTCGCCAGCTGCCTCGAACCGCCTCGAACGGGCCCTTTGGCAGCCTTGAGCAGGCAGGTGCAATCGTGCGCCGAACGCGTTAATCTCACGCCGTTTTTGTTCGCGCGGCACCGGTCGGTGATTCAAATCGCCAGACCTGTCACGCATTTTTCGCATGAATCCAGCGCGACGCGCGGCTCTCATGCCACGGAGCGGTGATTGAACAGACAAGTAGCCGACGATCGTCGAACGCAAACGCCAGCCGGCGGATATGGCGCCGATCACGATTGGGTTGCCCGCAGCCTGAAGGCCGTATGGCATCCGTGTACGCAGATGAAGCATCACGAGCGTCTGCCGCTCATCCCCGTCGCGCGCGGTAAAGGCGCGTGGCTCTACGATCGCGCGGGCCATCGCTACCTCGACGCCATCAGCTCGTGGTGGGTCAACCTGTTCGGTCACGCGAACGACGACATCAACGCAGCGTTGAAGACCCAGCTCGATACGCTGGAGCATGCGATGCTCGCGGGCTGCACGCACGAAACCGCGGTTGAGCTCGCCGAGCGGCTTTCCGCGCTCACGGACGGCACGCTCGGCCACGCGTTCTTTGCATCGGACGGAGCCTGTGCCGTCGAAATCGCATTGAAGATGAGCTTCCACTACTGGCGCAATCGCGGGCAAGCGGACAAATGTGAGTTCGTCTGTGTAGCGAACGGCTATCACGGCGAAACGATCGGCGCGCTCGGCGTGACTGATGTCGCCTTGTTCAAGGATGCCTACGATCCACTGATCCGCTCGGCGCATATCGTCGCGTCGCCCGACGCACGCCGCGCCGAGCCCGGCGAAAGCGCACGCGACGTTGCCGAGCGCGCACTGGACGACGTGCGTGCGCTGCTGGCCGCACACGGCTCGCGTATCGCCGCGCTGATCGTCGAACCGCTCGTGCAGTGCGCAGCCGGCATGGCGATGCACGACAGCGCCTACGTGGCCGGGTTGCGCACGCTATGCGACGAACACGACGTGCATCTGATCGCCGACGAAATCGCCGTGGGCTGCGGCCGCACCGGTACCTTCTTCGCCTGCGAACAGGCGGGTATCTGGCCGGATTTCCTGTGCCTGTCGAAAGGCATCAGCGGCGGCTACCTGCCGCTTTCGCTCGTCCTCTCGCGCGACGAAATCTACGCGGCGTTCTACGACGACGACACCACGCGCGGCTTCCTGCATTCGCATTCGTACACGGGCAACCCACTTGCTTGCCGGGCTGCGCTGGCGACACTCGATCTGTTCAAGCGCAACGACGTACTCGCGCAAAACGAAACGAAGGCAGCGATGTTGATGGATGCGCTTTCGCCGCTTCGCTCGCATGCAGCCGTCCGTCATTTCCGCCGGACCGGCACGATCATCGCGTTCGACGTCGCGCTGCAAGGGGATGCCGCGCGCACCTTCTCGCGCCGCTTCTTCGAACAAGCGCTATCACGCGAATTGCTGCTGCGCCCGATCGGCACCACCGTCTACCTGATGCCGCCGTATATTTTGGACTCCGAAACGATTGCCCTGCTCGCCTCACGCACGTGCGAAACGTTCGATGCCACGATGTCGGCAGGAGCGCAATGATGCACCCGCTCGATACCTTGCGCGAAGGGCTGGCCGACCTCGAAGCGCGCGCGCTGCTACGCCGGCACCGCGTGGCCGATACGCCGTGCGCCGCACATATGACGGTGGACGGCCGCGCGACTGTCGGCTTCGCCAGCAACGATTATCTCGGTCTCGCCGCCCATCCGCTGCTGGCCGATGCGGTGGCCGAAGGCGCGCGCCGCTTCGGCTCCGGCAGCGGCGGCTCGCATTTGCTCGGCGGCCATTCGCGCGCGCACGCGGTGCTGGCCGATGAACTGGCCGCGTTCGCCGGCGGCTTCGTCGACGCACCGCGCGCGCTGACGTTCTCGACGGGTTACATGTCGAACGTCGCCGCCGTGACGGCCCTTGCGGGACGCGGGACGACGTTGTTCTCCGACGCACTCAACCATGCGTCGCTCATCGACGGTGCCCGGCTCTCGCGTGCCGACGTGCAGGTCTATCCGCACGCCGATACCGCGGCGCTTGAGGCGATGCTCGAAGCGTGCGATACGCCGGCGAAAGCGATCGTGACCGATGCCGTGTTCAGCATGGACGGCAGCATCGCGCCGCTTGCGCGGCTCCTCGAATTGGCGGAGCGACATGGCGCGTGGCTGCTCGTCGACGATGCGCATGGCTTCGGCGTGCTGGGCCCGCAAGGGCGCGGCGCCGTGGCACAGGCCGCATTGCGTTCGCCGAACCTCGTCTACCTGTGCACGTTCGGCAAGGCCGTGGGCGTGGCGGGGGCCGCGGCGATCGCGCACGAGACCGTCATCGAATGGCTGCTGCAGCGCGCGCGGCCGTACATCTTCACCACGGCTGCCTCGCCAGCCGAGGCGCATGCGGTGTCGGCCAGCCTCGCGCTGATCGCGGGCGCGGAAGGCGACGCGCGTCGCGCGCATCTGGCCGCACTGATCGAGCGCACACGCACGATCTTGCGGGCAACGCCCTGGCGCCCCATCGATTCGCCAACGGCGGTGCAGCCGCTCATCATCGGCGGTAACGAGGACACGCTGGCGCTCACTGCCCGCCTGGATGCCCAAGGATTGTGGGTACCTGCGATCCGTCCGCCGACGGTACCCGCGGGCACATCGCGTTTGCGCATTTCACTGTCGGCGGGGCACAGCTTCGACGATCTCGATCGACTGCAAGCCGCCCTCGTTCACTCGGGAGACTGCGCGTGAGTTCGGCGCTTTCGCTATTTGTTACCGGCACTGACACCGAGATCGGCAAAACGCTGGTCTCGTGCGCACTGCTGCGGGGATTCGCTGAAGCCGGCCTGTCCGCTGCCGCGATGAAGCCGATTGCCGCGGGCGCGTATTTCAACGTGGAAGACGGCCTGTGGCACAACGAAGACGCCGATCAGCTCGACGCGGCCGCCGGTGCGCTGCTGCCGCCCGAGATGAGAACGCCTTACCTGCTTAAAGCGCCGGCTGCGCCGCACATCGTCGCTGCGCAGGAAGGCCGCACGCTGAAACTCGCACCGATCGTCGACTGTCATCGCGAAGCGATGCGACGGGCCGACGTGGTTGTCGTCGAAGGGGTTGGCGGCTTTCGCGTGCCGCTCGACGATCAGCGCGACACGGCCGACCTCGCGCTCGCGCTGGGTTTGCCTGTCGTCATCGTCGTCGGCGTGCGACTCGGCTGCATCAACCACGCCTTGCTCACCGCCGATGCGATTGCCGCGCGGGGCCTGCATCTCGCGGGGTGGGTGGCGAACATCGTCGATCCGGCCATGCGCTTTGCCGACGAAAACATCGAAACGATCCGCGCGTGGCTGCAACGCGAACACGGCGTGCCGCTGATCGGCACGGTGCCGCATCTCGCGCCGCCATCGGCGGAACGTGCAGCCACGCACCTCGACATGCCCTTACTCCTGCGCGCGCTGCGAGCGCATGCAGGGTGACCGCACGCAACCGCACGCCTATCGTGCCTTTCGACTTATTCGATTTCCAACCGGATCAACGCTATGACTGAAGCCCAACACGCTACGCAGACTGCCTCGCTCAACCCTGACAAGGCCCACGGCGACGACGCCAGGGCCGGCACGGCACCGCGTTGGCGCGTGGTCGACGTCGTCGCGCTCTACGAGCTGCCGTTCAACGATTTGCTGTACCGCGCGCAGCAGGCGCATCGCGAACATTTCGACGCGAACGAAATTCAACTCTCGACGCTGCTTTCGATCAAGACGGGTGGTTGCGAAGAAGACTGCAAGTACTGCTCGCAATCGTCGCACTACGAGACGGGCCTGAAGGCCGAGAAGCTGATGGATGTGGACGCGGTGCTCGATGCGGCGCGCCTCGCGAAGCAGAACGGCGCGACGCGCTTTTGCATGGGGGCGGCCTGGCGCAGCCCCAAGGAGCGTCATATTGAGCCGATCAGCGAAATGATTCGCGGCGTGAAGGCCATGGGTCTTGAAACGTGCATGACGCTGGGCATGCTTGAAGACGATCAAGCGAAGGCCTTGCGTGAGGCGGGGCTCGATTACTACAACCACAACCTGGATACGTCACCCGAGTTCTACGGACAGATCATTTCCACACGCAGCTACCAGGAACGGCTCGATACGCTGGAGCGCGTCCGCGATGCGGGGATCAACGTCTGCTGCGGCGGCATTATCGGCATGGGCGAATCGCGCCGCGAACGCGCGGGGCTGATTGCTCAGCTTGCCAACATGGATCCCTATCCGGAATCGGTGCCGATCAACAATCTCGTGGCGATTGAGGGGACGCCGCTTGGCCATGTCGATCCGATCGATCCATTTGAATTCGTGCGGACGATTGCGGTGGCGCGCATCACGATGCCGCGCGCGGTGGTGCGGCTCTCGGCTGGACGCCAACAGATGGACGACGCGCTGCAGGCGCTGTGCTTCCTGGCGGGTGCGAATTCGATGTTCTATGGTGATCAATTGCTGACGACGGGCAATCCGCAGGCGGATGCGGATCGTAAGCTGCTCGATCGCCTCGGGATGCGTGCCGGGAGCCCGGCACCGGCTGAATCCGGCGAGTCGTGCTCGGGTGGCTGCGGCCACTGACGGGCGGGCCGCTGAGGGAAGAGGCGCCCAAATCGAGCTGCGAGACTCCCTGGACAGGCCGTAAAATAACGGCCGTCCTCAGCCTATCAGGTCGGCCCTTCAGGGCGATCCGCCACTGCATGAAAATCCTGTTCTACAAACCGGAGAGCGACGACGCACGCGCCTGGGTTGCGTTGCTCGCACGCGCGCTGCCTTCGGCCGACGTACGGTTATGGACGCCGGGCGATACGGCCCCTGCCGATTACGCGGTCCTGTGGCGGCCACCGCCCGAACTGTTCGTCGGACGCGAGCACCTGCGTGCCATCTTCCTGATCGGAGCCGGTGTCGACGCGCTGCTCGCGCTCGAACGGCGCGCGCCCGGTACGTTGCCTACCGGCGTGCCGATCGTGCGGCTCGAGGATACGGGCATGGCCGAGCAAATGATCGAATACGCCATGCACGCCGCACTGCGCTACCTGCGCCGCTTCGACGAATACGAACTGGCTCAGCGGGCAAGCACCGGTGCGGGTGCCGCGCCATGGCAGGCACTCGTGCCGCATGAGCGCGAATCGTTTCATGTCGGCGTACTCGGTCTGGGCGTGCTCGGTGCGCGGGTGGCCCGCGCGCTCGCGTCGTTGGGCCTGCCGGTCCGCGGCTACAGCCGCAGCGTCAAGACGATCGAAGGCGTCACCACGTTCGCCGGCCGCGATGCGCAGCCCGCCTTCCTGAGCGGCCTGAAGCTGCTCGTCAATCTGCTGCCGAGCACACCCGATACGGACGGCATCCTGAACCGCCAGACGTTCTCGCATCTGTCTCCCGGCGCCTATCTGGTCAACCTCGCCCGCGGCGCGCATCTCGTCGAACCCGATCTCATCGACGCGTTAAGCAACGGACGGCTCGCCGCCGCCACGCTCGACGTCTTCGCGCAGGAACCGCTTCCAGCCGAGCATCCGTTCTGGCGCATGCCGCGCGTGACGATCACGCCGCATATCTCCGCGCTGACCTTGCCTGAACCTGCGGTGCAGCAAATTGCGCGTAAGATTGAAGCGCTTACGCGCGGTGAAGAGATCGGCGGCATCGTCGATCTGCACCGCGGGTACTGAATTCTCATACTGAACGTTCGGAGCACGATACGCGGCGATGTGCTCGCTTGCGCACCGCGTCATTTCGGCCTAATTGCTTAGCATTCCAAACGAATACTATCGAGGAGACATCCATGTCTTTGCCTGGCTCAGTGAAGATCGTCGAAGTCGGCCCGCGCGACGGGCTGCAAAACGAAAAGGAGTTCGTGCCGACCGAGGTCAAGATCGATCTGGTGAATCGACTCGCAGCGGCGGGTTTTCGTAACATCGAATCCGCGTCGTTCGTCTCGCCGAAGTGGGTGCCGCAAATGGCCGACGGCGCGCAAGTGATGGCCGGCATCAAGCGCCGCCCCGGAACGATCTATTCCGTGCTTACCCCGAACATGCAGGGCTTTGACGGCGCACTGGCCGCGCATGCCGATGAAATCGTGATCTTCGGCGCCGCAAGCGAAGCGTTCTCGCAAAAGAACATCAACTGCAGCATCGCGGAAAGCATCGCGCGCTTCGAGCCCGTCGCGCGCGCGGCGAAGGAAAGCGGCGTGCGCGTGCGCGGCAGTATTTCATGCGCGCTCGGCTGTCCGTATCAGGGCGACGTGCCAGTACCGGCCGTCGTCGACGTCGTGCAGCGCATGGCCTCGCTCGGCTGCGATGAAATCGACATCGCCGATACGATCGGCGTCGGTACGGCGGGACGCACGCGCGAAATCTTCTCGGCCGTGACGAAAGTGTTCCCGCGCGAACAATTGTCGGGGCATTTCCACGATACGTACGGGCAGGCGCTCGCGAACATCTATGCGGCGCTGCTTGAAGGCATCACGATTTTTCATGCGTCCGTCGCCGGGCTCGGCGGCTGCCCGTATGCGAAGGGCGCAACAGGTAACGTCGCAACTGAAGACGTCTTGTATCTGATGAATGGGCTCGGCATCGAAACGGGCATCGATCTCGACGCCGTGGTTGCGATCGGCGATTTCATCTCGAAGTCGATTGGACGCACGAATGCGTCGCGTGTGGGACGCGCGCTGCTCGCCAAGGCGGCCAATGCCGCATGCGCGTCCTGAATTCGGTGCACGACAGCAACTCGGTCAAGAACGTTTAACGCAGCTAAAAGACGTCAGGAATACACGAGACATGGAGCATCCGCACTTCGTTTCAAGCAATCTGCCCGATACATCGGACGCATCCGAGCCGCTCGTCGCGCTGCCCGATTCGGCGCAGCGTGTGGCGCGCCTGCTGCGCGAATGCGGGCACGAAAAGCCGGTCGTCATGCTGCCCCATACCGGCAAGACGTCGGCAGAAGCGGCGGCGGGGCTCGGTTGCTCCGTCGCCCAAATCGCGAAATCGATTTTGTTTCGGCGGCAAGAGGACGATATGCCGGTGCTCGTGGTGGCCAGCGGCGCGAACCGCGTCGACGAGGAAAAGGTTGCCCAGCATGTTGGCGGCATTGCGCGCGCCGATGCGAAATTCGTGCGCGAGAAAACGGGGTATGCCATCGGCGGGGTGTGTCCGATCGGGCATTTGACTGTGCCCGTGACGCTCATCGATTCGGATCTGCTGCAGCTCGAAAGCCTGTGGGCCGCGGCCGGTCATCCGCACGCGGTATTCAATCTATCGCCGCAGGAGTTGATCGCGATGACGGGCGCGCCCGTTGTCGACGTCGCGCTGCGCGCGTAAGCGTCACACAAAAAAGAAAGCCGTTCATCATCGAGGACGAACGGCGCAATTTTCGACGTGATCAGCGTCAGTTGTCATCATACCGAGGCACCCGTCGGAGCCGCATCGGTGATTTCCCTGCAGATCGCGGCGGCGGCCGTCACTTGCATTGAGCGGCGCCATACTCCTCGCGCTTCGCACCCGCCGCACGGCGCGTCGGTACAATCCGCCAGCCGAAGTTAACCCCCGCTGCAGCCAGCAGAATCAACCCCGCGCCGGCCAGTTGCACCCATGCCAGCGTCTGCCCGAATGCGAACCGGTCGCAGATGATCGCGACGATCGGATAGATGAACGAGAGCGCGGCCGTCATCGACGTCGGCAATTTCTGAATCGCACCGTAAAGCAGGATGTAGACGAGCCCCGTATGCACGACGCCGATCGTGGCCAGATCGGCCCACGGCATCATCATGACCGGCAGCGCACGGTAGTTGACGAACGGCGCAAGCAGGAACACGCCAAGCGTGACTTGAATCAATGCGATCAATTGCGCAGGCGTGCCCTTCAGCCGCTTCGTGATAATCGAAGACACCGCATAGAAGAACGCCGCGCCCAGCGCATAGCCGATCCCTTCGAGATATTGCCCGGGCACCGCCAGCACGGCCGGCTGAACCTTGACCACCAGCATGAGCCCCACGAACGCCACGCCGAGCCACGCCGCGGTCGATGCCGTGATGCGTTCACGAAACACAACAACACCCAGCGCGACGAGTATGAACGGTTGCGTGTTGTAGGCGACAGTCGCCATCGAGATCGACGCACGCGAATACGCGGCAAACAGCAAAACCCAATTCGCGACAATGGCCGCGCCGCCCGCCGCCGCAAGCGCGAGCGTGCGCCACGTCAGCATGTCCTTGCGAATCAATCCGAGCGCGAGGCAGATTGCCGCGAGTGTCGGCGCGCCAAGCGCGCAACGGACGAATACGACGTTCTGCGGCGACTGCCCGGACGCCACGACGAGCCACCCGATCGTGCCCGAGATCAACATTGCGGCGATCATCTCCAGGGCGCCGCGCCTCATTTCCTTGCCTGTCTGGTTAGCCATGCATGCACCTGTCTTGGTTTTGTCTCCGCGCCTGCGTTCGCTCGCGCGTCGGCTTGGTGGTGCGCCCCGCCGGGAGTGGGCGAAGCGTCGAAGATCGATGCAATCAGTCTAGCGATTTGAAAACCGGCTAGACATGGATAAACTTAGGCAAACCAACGATTCTTGCTTCCAAACGAAGGCCAATATGCCGCAACGCCTTGCCAATGGTTCAACTGCAGCTGATCTCGACGCCACCGATCGCACGCTACTGCGCCTGCTGGCAGACGATGCACGCATGCCGGTAGCCGACCTGGCCCGGGAAATCGGCCTCTCGGCGCCCAGTACGGCCGAACGGCTGCGGCGCCTGGAAGCGCAGGGCGTCATCGAACGCTTCACCGTCCAGGTCGATCCGCGCGCGCTGGGCTACACCTTGCAGGCGATCGTGCGCGTGAAGCCGCTCCCGGGGCAGTTGCATCTCGTCGAAGATGAGATTCGCCGGATTCCCGAGTTCGTCGAATGCGACAAAGTCACCGGCGACGATTGCTTCATCTGCCGGCTCTTTTTACGCACGATCGAAGAACTCGATGAGATCTTGATGAAAGTCGGCGAGCGCGCCGAGACAAGTACCGCCATCGTCAAGGCGACGCCCGTCGGACGGCGACTGCCGCCGCTCGGGCCCGGGGAGGCGCGCAAGGAAATGGATCAGGAGAAGAAACCCCAACCCCGCACACTCAAGCGCGGTGTTCGTTGATCTGCCGCTCGGGTTTCACCATTCGTTCGCCCGATTCGTCTGCCTCGAAGAAGTCGTGAATCTCGGCAATGAGCGCATCGGGTGCCTCTTCGGGAATGTAATGGCCGCATGAGAGCGCGCGGCCGCTGACATCGCGGGCCACCCGTTGCCATTCGCGCAGCGGGTCGAAGCACCGGGCGACAACACCTTCACCGCCCCACAGCACACGCAGGGGGCAGCCGATCTTGCGGCCTCGCTCGAGGTCAGCGCGGTCGTGCTCGAGATCGATCGTCGCCGAAGCCCGGTAGTCCTCACACATCGCATGAACCGCACCGGGCGCCGCGAGCGCGTCGCAGTAAGCCTGCAACGCATCGGGCTCGAACGGCGCGAGTCCGGCATGACGCCCCCCCATGACGCCTTTCACATAGGCTGCGGGATCCGCCCCAATCAACATTTCCGGCAAAGGCTCAGGCTGGATCAGGAAGAACCAATGAAAGTACGCCGTGGCGAATGCCCGATCGGTGCCCTCGTACATCGCGAGCGTCGGCGCGATATCGAGCAGCATCATGCGTTCGACGGCATCGGGATGGTCCAGCGCCATCCGGTGCGCCACACGCGCCCCACGATCGTGTGCGCACACCAGAAAGCGATCGAACCCGAAATGACGCATCACCGCGACCTGATCGGCCGCCATCGCCCGTTTCGAATACGGCGCATGCGCCGCATCGCTCTCGGGCTTGCCCGATTGACCGTAACCACGAAGATCCGTAGCCACGACGGTAAAGTGCTTCGCAAGCCGCCCCACACAGCGATTCCAGATCCGGTGCGTTTGCGGATGCCCATGCATCAGTAGTAAAGGGGGACCGTCTCCGCCCGTCATACCGAAGATCTCGACGCCGTTGGCGTCGACGTGAAACGGAGTAAAGTCGGCGAAACTCATAGCGTTCGCTCCTGCCTCTTATCGTTGTTCGAACTTTTCGTATTTTAGGTGCGCCAATGACGCGCGCTCGTTCGAAGGGCCACGAAACATAGAACCAGAGCACTCACTCCAGAGCCGGGCGGTGCAATTGGCCCGTTTGAATCGCCTATAATTCGAACGTTCGTTCTTTTAATGAAGAGGAGACACGCGATATGGCCCTGCCTGCCGTTCTACAGAATCTGACGCTGCCTATCGTCGCGTCGCCGATGTTCATCGTCAGTTACCCGGAACTGGTGCTCGCGCAGTGCAAGGCTGGGATCGTCGGTTCGTTTCCGGCATTGAACGCGCGGCCTGCCGAATTGCTCGATGAGTGGCTGACGCAGATGAACGAGGGATTGGCCGCGCATCGCGCCGCCCATCCCGGCGCGAAGGTCGGGCCGATCGCCGTCAATCAGATCGTTCATCAGTCCAATGCGCGGCTCGAGCACGACGTACGCGTGTGCGTCGAGCACAAGGTGCCGATCTTCATTACGAGCTTGCGTGCCCCCGCCAGGGAGATCATCGATGCCGTCCACAGCTACGGCGGCATCGTCCTGCACGACGTCATCAACCTGCGGCACGCGCAGAAGGCGCTCGAAGCCGGCGTCGACGGGCTGATCCTCGTCGCGGCCGGGGCGGGCGGACACGCGGGCACGACGTCACCGTTCGCCCTCGTGGGCGAAGTACGGCGGATCTTCGATGGTCCGATCGTGCTCTCAGGTTCGATCGCCAACGGCGGGTCGGTCCTTGCCGCGCAGGCAATGGGTGCCGATCTGGCCTACATGGGCACGCGCTTTATCGCCACGCAGGAAGCCCATGCGGTGGACGACTACAAGCATGCGATCGTCAATGCAAGCGCATCGGACATCGTCTACACGAACCTGTTCACGGGCGTGCACGGCAATTACATCCGCGAAAGTATCGTCAACGCGGGACTCGATCCCGATGCGCTGCCCGAGTCGGACAAGACCGCGATGAACTTCGGCGGCGACAAGGCGAAGGCATGGAAGGATATCTGGGGCGCGGGCCAAGGCGTCGGCTTGATGGATGACGTGCCGAGCGTGGCTGAACTCGTTGCCCGTTTGAAGCGCGAATACGACGAAGCGCGCGAACGGTTGTCGATTCGTTAATCGTTCGTTGATCCCCCACCCGCGGCCGCGTTAATCGTTGCGCGGCGCGGCGGCTGTCTCGACTTCCCCGAGCAGCCAATCCATGAGCGCTCGCACGGCAGGCGCTGCTGTCGGCGCGGGTTTCCGCTTGATCATCGCTTGATCACCGCTTGAGAACTGTCTGGCGGTTCGCAGAAACGGCGCGGCCTTACCGGTGCCCGCCGGTCGCTTACATGTTGCGCCGATACTGCCCGCCTACCTCGAAAAGCGCGTGTGTGATTTGCCCCAGCGAGCATACGCGCACCGCCTCCATTAACACCGCGAAGACGTTTTCATTGTCCATCACGGCACGCTGCAGTCGCTCGAGCATTGGCCCGGCCGCGGCGTGATGGCGCATGTGAAATGCCTGCAGCCGTTCGAGTTGACTGCGCTTCTCTTCACTCGTCGAACGCGCCAGTATCAACGGCCCGCGCGGTTGCTGCTGTTCCTCGCCGACGAACGTGTTCACGCCGATGATCGGATACGAACCATCGTGTTTGCGATGCTCGTAGCGCATCGATTCGTCCTGGATCCCCCCCCTCTGATAGCCGGTTTCCATCGCTCCCAGCACACCCCCGCGCGACGTCAGCCGGTCGAACTCGTCGAGCACCGCGGCTTCCACAAGATCCGTCAATTCCTCGATCACGAAGCTGCCTTGGTTCGGATTCTGATTCTTGGCCAAACCCCATTCGCGATTGATGATGAGCTGAATCGCGATTGCGCGCCGCACGGATGCTTCCGTCGGCGTCGTGATCGCTTCGTCGAATGCGTTCGTATGCAGAGAATTGCAGTTGTCGTAAATCGCAATCAGCGCTTGCAGCGTCGTGCGGATATCGTTGAACGCGATCTCTTGCGCATGCAGGCTGCGGCCCGACGTCTGCACGTGGTACTTCAGCTTCTGGCTGCGCTCATTTGCGCCATATTTCTCGCGCAAGGCCACGGCCCAAATGCGGCGTGCCACACGGCCAAGTACCGTGTACTCCGGCTCCATGCCGTTCGAGAAGAAGAACGACAGATTCGGCGCGAAGTCGTCGATCGCCATGCCGCGTGCCAGGTAGGCTTCGACGTAGGTGAATCCATTCGCCAACGTATAAGCCAATTGCGTGATCGGATTCGCGCCGGCTTCGGCGATGTGATACCCGGAAATCGACACCGAATAGAAATTGCGCACGCCATGCTCGGTGAAATAAGCCTGTACGTCGCCCATCATCTTCAAGCTGAATTCAGTCGAGAAGATGCAGGTGTTTTGGCCCTGGTCTTCTTTCAGAATATCGGCTTGGACGGTGCCGCGCACTTCCCGCAGTGCATGAGCGCGTGTGTCGATCAGCTCTCTTTCGCTCGGCTCGCGGCCCTCGGATTCGCAGCGGGACCGCAGCCGTTCGAGTTGCTGATCGATCGCCGCGTTGAAGAACATCGCCAGGATCGTCGGGGCCGGGCCGTTGATCGTCATCGATACGGATGTCGCCGGATCGCACAAATCAAAGCCGTCGTAGAGCGCTTTCATATCGTCGAACGTGGCGACCGATACGCCCGAATTGCCCACCTTGCCGTAGATGTCGGGGCGCTCGTCGGGGTTTTCGCCGTAGAGCGTCACCGAATCGAATGCCGTCGACAACCGTCGCGCCGGCATCCCTTCCGACAGCAGTTTGAACCGCCGATTCGTGCGCGGCGGATCGCCCTCGCCGGCGAACATGCGAGTGGGGTCTTCGTTCTCGCGTTTGAACGGAAATACGCCGGCCGTGAAGGGGAAGTAGCCCGGCAGGTTTTCGAGCAGGAGCCAGCGTAGCGTCTCGCCAGGATCGGCGAATTTGGGCAATGAGACTTTGCGGATCGAGGTGCCGGATAGCGTCGTCACCGTAAGCGGCGTGCGCAGCTCGCGGCCGCGGATCGTGACGACGCGCTCGTCGCCGGCATACTCTGCTACCGTGTGCGGCCAGGCATCGAGCAACGCGCGTTCGTTCGCCCCGAGGCGGGCGTCGCGTTCGGCGATCAGCGCATCCAGGCCCTGTGCTAACGAAGCGCAGGCACCGGGCCCTTCGAGCGCCATCCGCTTTGCTTCGGCCAGTTGCCATCGCTCGCGCGCACATTGCGCCTGCTCGATCGCTGTCGTACGGTATGAGCGGACGATGTCAGCGATTTCCGATAGATAGCGGACCCGCGCGGCCGGCACAATCGCACTGTCCTCACGCGAATGTCGAAGGTCAAGGCGAGGCAATCTGGCTGCGGGCTCGGGCGCACGCAGACCAAACTCGTGTAACGCATCCGCGATCCGTCCGTAGAGCGCCGTCACGCCATCGTCGTTGAAATGCGATGCGATCGTACCGACTACCGGCATGCGCTCCGGATCGTCGGCAAAGGCGCCACGGTTGCGCTGCATCTGCTTGGCGACGTCCCGCAGCGCATCGAACGCGCCGCTGCGGTCGAACTTGTTGATGGCGACGAAATCGGCAAAATCGAGCATGTCGATTTTTTCGAGCTGGCTTGCCGCGCCGAACTCGGGGGTCATCACGTATAGCGACCGGTCGGCCACCTGCGCGATTGCGGCGTCGCCTTGGCCGATGCCCGAGGTCTCGACGATAACGAGATCGAAACCGGCCGCCTTGCACGCCGCGATGGCGTCGGGAATCACATCGGGCAGCTCAGTCGACGCTTCGCGCGTGGCGAGCGAACGCATGAAGATGCGTCGCCCGTTGGCCCACTCGCCGATCGCGTTCATGCGAATGCGATCGCCGAGTAGCGCGCCGCCTGATTTGCGCCGCGATGGGTCGATCGCCAGCACGGCGATCGATAGCGAATCACCATAATCGAGCCGAAAGCGACGGACGAGTTCGTCCGTCAGCGAGGATTTGCCTGCGCCGCCGGTGCCTGTTACGCCCAGCACAGGAACGGGCCGCGCGGCTTGGACACGTTCAGCGAGCGCCGCCCGCGTCGCGGCATCCGCTTGGCCGTTTTCCAGCGCGCTGATCAGTTGCGCGAGCGCGCGCCTCGCCTCATCGCCACTGCCGCCGAGTCTTGCGAGCCACTGAGCCGAGAGGGCTTCGGCGCGCGGTTCGGCCTGTTTCGCTGCTTTTGCGCAGCGGGCGATCATGTCGTCGATCATGCCTTGCAGTCCGAGCTGCTGGCCGGCCTGCGGGGAGTACAGGCATTCGACGCCGTAGCGCATGAGTTCGTCGATTTCGTCGGCGACGATCACACCGCCACCGCCGCCGAATACCAGGATGCGTTCGCCACCGCCTTCGCGAAGGGAGTCGACGAGGTATTTGAAGTACTCGACATGGCCGCCCTGGTAGCTTGAGACGGCGACGGCGTCGGCGTCTTCATCGAGCGCCGCGCGTGCGATTTCCGCTACGGACCGGTTGTGGCCGAGATGAATCACCTCGACGCCGCTCGCCTGCAGGATGCGCCGGATGATGTTGATCGCGGCGTAGTGTCCGTCGAACAGCGCGGCGGCTGTGACGAAACGCAGACGCGGGCCCGGCGTCGGCCGCGTAGCGGGCAGACCTTGCGGCATCGAAAGATCGGTCATGGGTTGGCCTCGCTCGCTTGTGGCGGGTGCGCGGTTGATCTTTCGAGTATAGGCAACGGTGGGGAGGCGGAAAATTCGGATTTCTTTACGGCCTTCGCTAATTGCCAAGCGAAACCCGGCTTTTCTCGCAGGGTTTCGGTTACAGGCAGCCCCGAAAAACCCGCATTTCGTTACCATACCGAACCCTTAGCCGTACGCATCGAAAAGGCGGAGCGGCTCGCAAGAACCCCGGTAGGACTGCACTAACGCACAGATGGAGAACGAAGAAATTCTCCGTCAACGGACTCCCCAATCACTGAAATCTCATTCCATTTTATAGCATACACTCTCGACATCGATTTCCGAGATGACACATCAAATAAGATAACCCACTTTCCGATGATCAAATGCAGCGCAGATATCCACGCATGAAATTCTTTCTCAATCAACACCATCGACAGGAGGAACCGTGTCGATTCCGCGCATGGCCCTGGGGCTAATTGTCTTATAACCTCCGGACCCGCACATCAAATTAGCGACAATTTTCCCATTTTTTTTCACATACACACCACTGACATTCCCCTGATAAAGCACATAATTATAACTTCCCGACTTGAATTTCAAGTGAACAATATTTAGATTTCCGCCCGAAATATCGCTTATCGTAAAATTCCTCCGAGGAGGATCAGGCATTTTCGGATATTGAAATTCCATCCTTCCTGGCCGCCCAATTCTGTACTGAACATAACCATTTTCGGGGGAGATATTCCCCGAAGCACACACAGAAATAACTTTATGCCCCACCGGACAACTGAAGTAAATCTCCTCGAACGGTGCACACAGGGCTTTCTCCTCTGATTGAGCATAACAATTCTGCAGACCAAGGAATAGCATCGCGGTCATTGATAACGCAGCTTTCTTACTCAACACGCTCATTCGAACACCTTTCGATCACAAATAGAGTTGAAATTATTAACTCTTGCACCATAGCATCATCAGCGTTCGGTTTGCTTTGGAATCCACGTTCGCTCTGGCCTGGAAGACGCACTCAATTGACAGAAAGAGGGGGCTTGGGCGGAACACCGACCCATACGCCGTGCATCCCCGCTTTTATTTTATCAAGCACGAAGAGCCCAGTTGATTCCTTGTTCGATGCCAGTTCCAACAAATATACAAGCCCGCCCCGATTCGCCCCCATTAGCGTAATGTTCACCCCCTTTTTTGCATACGCATAGTCGCCAACCAAACAGTTATTGACGTTCGCTAACGCATAACTGATCTCGAGCCTACCAGCCATTTTGGCTTTGCCGGAAATGTCCTTCCGTGTGGCATGATCTTGAGAAACGCAAGCAAGATTGCCTTCGAAATTCACAACTCGATCGGGGAGATCGGCACTCAAAACAAATCCCGTGCCATCGCCTTCTGGAATCAACTCGTAGCCAGCGACAGAAAATAGCAACGCCCCACGTGCATCAAAGACCATGACCTTCAGATTCTTCGTGTCCGCAACGCCCTCAGTCGCGCATCTGACGATGCGATATTTACCGTATTCCAGCCCAACTGCGTTGGCGCAAGAAGGCGGGGCGATTCCTTTCAACCATTTTTGATCTCCGCTGTAAACATCAACCCATACTCGGCAATGGCTATCGAGGCATCGAATTTACCAAGATCAACACGTTTGCAGGACGAACCCACGGACCTCGTTTCATCCACCGAGTCATATACCGTTTTATAGAGGCAATCAACATAGAACTTTCCATCTACTTTTGAGATAGGCGCAATTACGCGATACTTATCTCTCGAACCATCGGATTCGACTTCGATAGCCAAGCCACCGCCCGTGAGCGCCACTAGATCGGAAGAGATATTTGTCTGATCAAGAATGAGGTTAGTAAAATTCCCTGCGAGAGCCCCGTTCTCATATATCTCCACAACGCCGGAGCGCCCCTCTTTCGACACGACCACCTTATCAACTCGACCGTCATGACCGATATCGGTGGAAAATGTTTCTGCGGACACTAGACAAGGAAACACCACGAACATCAACGTAACAACTACGCTTCTCAGCATTTCGTCGACTCAAGGATAGTTTTAGATTTAGCCGCAAATTCCGCGATTACATGCGCCTGATCATGGCCATTAATTATTTGTTTTGCATTAAAACAACTTTGCCCTTCATCACTTACATAGTCTGACAATTCGCACCCAGCAAATAGTCTCCATGCCGTGCACTGTTGCCCAAGCTGTAATAGCAAGCTCCTGCATTCGATCCGGATTGTTTAGCCGGGCAATGGACACACTGTCGTCGATCATCGACTCGTCACCCTCGAGGATCTCGTTGGGTTCGATGTCCGGTCGCTAAGCTCAAGGGGCATTTCGCCTCTGCTGAGGTCACTCAGGCAACTTCACCGTATCCGCCTTCACCCATTTTAATATTGCCTCCCCTTTTTTCTCAATATACTTAATGAGCACCCAGTTCGGCTTCATTGTGTCCAACAATATCACTTGATCTCCCTTCACAAGATACATTCGTGTCTCGTATGTTTCGTCGGGCAGCTCATAGAGCGGTGCTTTGTCCAGGACAATCATCGATATCGGGATAGGATCGTTATCCGGCGGTGCTTCAGCAAGGCTCGTTTCGATGTATTTAGCATCAGCCTCATCATTTTCTTTTGCAAGCTGACGTGCAATTTTCACATAAGAATCCTTGTTTGCAGATTTTGGCGGCTCACAGGCCAACATATTCACCACCCCCAAATTGTCTTTCAACGCCGCCTTCAGCGAGTATGGGAGCTTGCTTCTATTCGACACAAGATATTCTTGCCATAAAACATTTGCACCATCGAAGCTATAACTTAACATACCATGATCTATATCATCCTTATCCATCCCCCCGACAATCCACGTGTCATTGTTAGTGTCCCATTGACCACCACAGAGCTCCCCGGTCTGCATGCTAATGATGCAGCCTGACGCGGTATCCAATACAGGGCAATATTGTCTTGATTTCGATTCAGGCGCCGCATTGGGGCCAGACTCAACCATACCAACGCGAAGCACATCAAGGACAGCATATTTTCCTGAAGGAGAAACCTGAGGGGGATAGCCTTTCGCAAACACTGCCTCGCCATATTCCATCGGCAACAATTCCATTCTTTTCTCTGTTGAGCTTAGATATGTTGCCCTTCTCCAATTCTTTCCGAAGTTTTTCTCATCCGCGGAACTCATCGGCACCGAGAAGATTAGTGCGGCATGCCCCGAAAAGTCAAATCTCTGTTCAGGCTCCGTTGCATAGCCAGAAGTTGCCGCTAGCGAAAGCAGTGCACACAGATTAATCGTTACGTTTCTGATTTCCAAGGTGAACCTCATCAAGCCAATATTTTTCCAAGCTGTCGATATCGATCCAACGCAATGGCTGGCGAAGCCATCGTTCTGGCAGGACCGTAAACTTCTATTATTTTCTCGCTCATAGGCATCCTGACTATCACCCAATTCACTCGGATTTTTGGAAACCTTCGGGTGAGCCAAATAAAATAGATCAAGAGCCTTGGCAACATCTACATGAACGTCCCCAGGACGATTAACGTGCTGATCCAACGCAGTCGCGCGACCGAGATCAGATTTTAAATAATCCCCTATGGCCGGATAATGATAAGGATGTTTTGGCGAAGTCATGAAAATGGCTTGTTATGGTTCCACGGCGTGCAGATCAACTGACATGCAATGGCTTCGTTCCGAGAAATCCAGAGAATGCCCAGGCTTGAGGGTGGTCGGCGTCGCATTCGGCAGCACGCCCTTGATCTTCGACGAAGCCGCCGTCGGCTTATCCCACGACGCGCATTTCTCGAGGAACCGCCCGGCCGTCCCGTTCTCGATCAAATTCGGCCCGATCTTGATATGTGACCCGTCGGCACCAATCCAAACCTCCTTGTCCGCCGACAGCACCGGCCGTCCCTGCACGCTCGTGATCGTCAGATCCTTCAATGACGTGAGTGCCAACTCGTCGCTCTGCGCCTGAACCTGCGCCTTGCCCTTCGCATCTGTCGCACCGATCGTGAGCGAAAGACTATTTGCAGGGGCTAACATCATTGCAACGTACCCATTTTGTCACCCGCCCTCCTTTTCCCGTCTTATAAATTATATAAAGAAGCTTCCCATCAACAGATTTACTAACTACCGAAACTCTATCTCCTTTTATAAGATACGCCCTCGACAGCGGTCCCTGAGATGGAGTATCAAATAGATTAGCTCGATCACTGATAACCACAGCATCCCATTGACCGGCGCTCGACGAACCACCCCTATCGCCCCCCGGGAAGACAGAAGATCGGAGTTTATTATAGAAGACCGGATCATCCACTATCTCCTTTTCGCCCAACATCTGCATTAGATCAGAGTACCCCTGGCTATTCTGATACTCCTCACCAAAAAGCAAAAATGCCGAACCAACATAAGGGTTGCGCGCATTACGAAATGCGGATGAATTAAAATCAACCACTCCCAATACCATTTCGTTAATATCGTTCGACGAAATATTTACATTTTTCTCAACATCAATTGATTCAACCTTCCCCAAATGAAGCGAGGTTTGCACTGTCCCAACGGATTCCAGAAGGCCCTTGAATGGAAGCAAATAGTTATACGTCACATGCCCTTCCATCCCACCCGAATTCACGATGATCGACAAAAATCCAAGCGGGTTTGCCTGCACAGAAGGATAATCATCGGCATCATACGTATAGGTCAGCGGAGCATGGTTTCCTTCGATATAAACGGTTATCGCAACACGCTCGATTCGCATACCATCAGAATCTTTGGCTTCAATGACTGAATATTCCGCCGTATACGCCCGATTTGTTGCAAATCTTCCTCGCAGCGACTCTGCATTTGCAGAAAGCGCGAAACCTGCGACAATCACAAGCAATATCTTACATAGGATGTTTCTCACCTCAGATCTCCGCCTTTTTCGTCATTCTCATCAGCCTTTGGGTTAACATCGCCCCATTTACTTCCTTGCCGACAATGCCAGCAAGAGGAACGAATTGTATGTGTTCATCGGAAATTTTTCCCGCAACCCGTTAGTCAACGGTTCACTCAACTCCGCTCGTCGGGCCCATCCGTTGCGTGACCGCGCCCGCATCGAGCGTGCGGGCTAACGACCAAGGCATGCGGATCAGTCAACGCGCGTCGCGCTGCTGGCGAGTCGAGATTGAAATCGTTCGACTTGCAGCATCGAAGCTTTCGCTCCGCCTGCAATTAAATACAAAACCGGTCTATCTCGAATTTGAAGACGCGATGTGATTGAGGCACAAAGCCGTGCCCCTATCGCGACTCGAATCGAGGCGGCAATTGTTCGTTGGAGGATGCGGCGAGATCCGCTGAATTTCCGGATCGGATGACTTCAAACGACGAGAGGTGCGTGGGATCGACGATTCGCCGAAAGCGCACCTACCGGGACAACCGAGCGCAAGGGAACCGTGCGGCCGACACACGCGCAGCCGCACGGTTTGAATTGCCATTGAATAAACTGCATGGCGCAAGACCGAGCTCCGCCCAGCCTTGCCGAAACACGCCAGTTGCCGCCTTAAAACTTCGCCCGAATCCCCGCCCCAACCGTCTGCCCGGTCGACAACCCGCTCAACCGGTCATTCATATAGGCCGCATAGAGATCCGTCCGCTTCGACAACGGATAGTCATACCCCACCGCCCACGTCCGGCGCGTCTGATCCAGCCCGCCCGCATCGCGCGAATACGCGTACGACGCCATCACCGTTCCCGGTCCAACGGGCACCGTGACACCACCCTGCCCCGTGTTCACATGCCAGCTGCCGCCCGTGAGATTGTCGTTCTTCGTGTACATGTACTGGCCGTAAAACTTCACGAACTTCAAATCGTAGCTGGCACCGAGCTGCCCGACGCTCTGGCTCTTGAACGGCACGATCGTCCCGAACGCCGGCACATTGATCAGATCGCCCGGGCTGTTGTTGAAGTTCACGTACTGGAACACGCCCGTCGCCGCAAACGGCCCATGGAAATACAGGAACTGCGCGCTCCACTTTTTCGCGCCGTTGTTGCCGGCCTGGTTGCCAAGGCCGTACATGATGCTGCCCGACAAGCCGTTGAAATCCGGCGTCGAGTACTGCACCGCGTTGTTCCAACCCGAATCGCCCACCACACCCGTGTCGGTGCCATACGTTGCGCCCGTCGGCGTGGCCGTATTGCCGAGGAACACGTGGTACACCATCGGCGAGAACGTGTACGAATCGATGAACGGGTTGAACAGGATCGTCGAGACGAACAGATGCGTCGTCAGGCGGCCCGCCGTCACCGTACCGTAAGGCGATTCGATGCCGACATACGCGTTGCGGGAGAAGAAGCTGTCGCCCGAGAAGCGGCCGTAGTTGCCGTTTTGCGGCAGGAAGAAGTCTTCCAACGTAAAGACAGCCTTATAGCCACCGCCCAGGTCTTCCGCGCCCTTCATGCCCCAGTACGACGTCGACATGCCGCCACCACCTTCCACCCACGCGCGTTGCCCGCCGGGGAACTGCTGCATCCCTGCCCACGTGTCGACCTGCCCATAAAGCTTCACGCTAGATTGGGCATAGGCAGTCGTCCCTACGGCGGCAGCCAAGGCGGCGACGGCCGTCATGCGAAAACTGTTCTTCAGCGCGCGGCTGACGGTGGCTCTCATAAGATCTCCTGTCTTTGTCAGAAAAGTGAAGCGTGCGAACCGCGGGCGCGCTCTGGGTCGCCTGCGTTTGTTCGGGGCCGGACCCATCGTTACGGACCATATTGATGGACAAAATTACGTCCGCTTATTGCCGGTATAGCGGTTCGCTTAACCCTGCCGCATCCGAGCGCACGACTGCCCCCGGACGGTGCACATGCACCGATGCACGCACCCGGGGAACGCGCGGCTGCCGCCCGCAAAGGCCCGCTGGCGCTCGCTTGCAGCGATTGACGTCAAGAACAGGGAGCAATATGACGCACGAGTGGCGGACGACAAAATGTTTTCGTCCGACGACTGCTTCGTTGGCGTTCGAACCCGATGTTTCGGGAGCGAAAGTGTGGCGTATTTGCATCAAACGCGCCTGCCCCGGTCCGGGCAGGAGGCGGTTCGCATCAGACGAAATACGAGGCGGAAATGATGTACCGGCCTGCCGGACCGCGGAAAGCGCGGAAGCAGTGGCGCCGAGGCAGCATGAGAAGAGCGAATCTCACGAAGCGTTCATGTTCGCAGAAATCGCACAAGGCGCTGGAAGCGCGGAGAATACCAGGGCAACCCGGGTCGCCCCGGGTGCACTAATTGCGATAGACCGACGGTTGCCGCTGCCCCGGCGGCCCCTCCTCGAGGTTCCCGTTCGGCGGACGGGGAACGTGAGTCACCCCCCGTTCCTCGTTGTAGCGCGCGATATCGGCGCGGAGGGAACCCGCGCGCAAATAGGCGTTCCCGCCCTCGCGGGCCAGCGTACGCGCCTCGTCGCTCACCGGACGGAACGGTACGGTCGCGGGGGCCGGCACCAGATGCGTGCCCCCGTGTCCATATGGGTCTGTCGCCATGACGAACGGGCGGCGCGGCGCCTCAGTCCGGGGCATGCGGCGCGGAGCCTGGTTTGCGGGGAAATAGAGTGGCGCGCCAGCGATGGCATGGGCATGCGGGGCGGCGAACTGAGCGCGGTAGCCATGGGGCGGCTGTGCCTGGGCGATCGAAGCCACGGCCGCACAGAGCGCGCCCGCCACCCAACGTCCAATGATCTTCAATGCCGAATCCGCCATGATCGATGCACTCGCCTACCACCCACGGGATGCTGTCGCACAGCGGCGCATCACAGGCGCCGACTTTACCGAGCGATCGTCAGATAAATTACGCCCCGGGGGGATCTCGTTGTGTAATTTATGGGGCGCCCATCAACGTGTCGAGGCAAAAAGTGTTAGGCGAGCGACGCCGTTGTAACTCGGTGTTACCGTCGCTTTTTTATGTACCGGGCCTCAGTCGTGCGACCATTTCGCCGAACCACCAATTCCATTATTTGCCCCGATTTTTTGCCCGGGGTTTTCGTGCCTCCGGGCGCGAGTTTTTCGCGATTAAGAGAAGTTGCTCATGCGCCGTCCTCCGTTTCTAGTTCCGGATAACTTCACACTTGCGCTCGTCGGTACTGTCGTCTTTGCGAGTCTTTTGCCGTGCGCGGGCCAGACAGCCGTCGCGGTCAATTGGGTGACGAATATCGCCATCGGACTGTTGTTCTTCCTGCACGGCGCGAAGCTTTCGCGCGAAGCCGTCGTGGCCGGTGCCACGCACTGGCGGCTGCACCTTCTCGTCCTGCTGAGCACGTTCGTCATGTTCCCGCTGCTCGGGCTGGCGTTGAAGCCGCTCGTCGCACCGCTCGTCACGCCCGCGCTCTATACCGGGATTCTGTTCCTCTGCACGCTGCCCTCGACGGTGCAATCGTCGATCGCGTTCACGTCGATCGCGCGCGGGAACGTGCCGGCCGCCGTATGCAGCGCATCGGCCTCCAGTCTCATCGGTATCTTTCTCACCCCCGCGCTCGTCAGTATCGTCGTCACGAACCACGCGGCCACCACCGGTTCGGGCTGGCATACAGTCGGCGCCATCGTCATGCAATTGCTCGTGCCATTCGTCGCCGGGCAAGGGCTGCGGCCGCTGATCGGCCCGTGGATCGATCGCCGTCGCGCGTTGTTGCGTTTTGTCGATCAAGGCTCGATCCTGCTCGTCGTCTACACGGCGTTCAGCGAAGCCGTCAACGAAGGGCTGTGGCATCACCTGCCGCTCACAGCGCTGGCCGGGCTGTTCATCGTCAATGCGCTGCTGCTGGCCGCTGCGCTGGGTATCACATCGTTCACCAGCAAGCGTCTCGGCTTCAATCGCGAAGACCGCATCACGATCATCTTCTGCGGCTCGAAGAAAAGCCTCGCGTCGGGCATTCCGATGGCCAAGGTCATCTTCGCGTCGCAGGCGGTCGGCGCCGTTGTCTTGCCGCTCATGCTGTTTCACCAAGTGCAGTTGATGGTGTGCGCCGCGCTGGCTCAACGCTGGTCCACGCGGGACTCGCCAGCCGAACGCCCGAGCCGGCCGGCGCGCGCGGGCGCCGAGTAATTCGTCGACGCCGGTTCGTCGACGCGGCGCGTCCGGTGCGGCGGCGCAGGTGCACTCGCCGTTCCGCCCCGGGCGCTGCGTCGATATTGCATTGCATCGAAAGGTTCACCTATCTGTCCGATAGGGAAAGCCGATTAGCGTGTCGATATTTTGCGGTGCGAAAACGGACAGTCCGTCAGGCAAACGTTTGCCGTTTTGAAATACATAAAAAGTGTGAATCCGCCGGTCACCGCGATTGACGCTTCAGCTCCCTCGCAGCCCCTCCCGTCACATAATCGGCAAGCCTGGAAGTGGCGCGGACGGGTTGGCGATCTTGCATCACTCATAAATCTTCTTAAAATCGTTCCGCGCGACATTTCGCGCTATTAGAATGGCGCGACGAAACGGGGTGCCCAAAAGCTTTTTCCGTCAACGCTGAAACTGCACGTCCAAGCGAGACCAATAAATGACCAGCGAGGATCGATCTCACGACGGTCGCCACGAGGCGGCGTCGCGCCGCATGCGGCGCATCCGCGGGCGGCGCGCCAAGACGATCGAGGCGCCGGAAGACACGCATTCGTTCGAAGACTACGCGGCCCACCGGCTGTGGTCGTTCCTGTGCGCGCAACTCGCAACGGCGCTGGTCGGCTTCGTGGTGCTCGTCGCCGGCGACGCCTGGCTCGACAAGCAGCGCATGGCGCCCGCCGTTCTCATGAGCGCGTTGCCCGCGGTACCGATGGCCGTCGCCCTCATCTACGCGTGGCTTCAGCGCAGCGGGCCGCGGGCGAGCCTGGCCGCCCTCGCGTTCATCGCTTCACTCGAAGCGGGCATTGTCTTGCATGCGCTCCAGTGGGGCGACGGCATGCTGATCGTGCTGCCGGCTTTCGTTCTCATTCCGCTGACGTTCAGCCCAGTGCTGCTTCGCGGATGGGACTTCCCGGCCGCGGCGGTGCTCGCCGTGGCCGGGCCGCTCGCGCTTGTCGCGATCAGCCAGCCGCCCGCGGTGGAGCAGTTCGGCGTCGTCCTGTCGATGTTCATCGCGATCTCCACGAGCCTCGTCACGAATCTGTTCGCCCTGCGCTCGCAGAAGAAGAGCTTCCGGCTCGAGCGTCAGCTGCGCGCCTTTGCCGATATCGACGAACTGACGCAACTCCCGCGGCGGCGCCGCGTGTTCGAACTCGGCCGTCGCATCCTGCTGCGCGCCGAACGAGTGGGGCAGGCGTTTTCGGTGCTGTACATCGACGCCGATCACTTCAAGACCGTCAACGACCGCTTCGGCCACGATGCGGGCGATCGCGCGCTGCAGCTCATCGCGCAGCACATCCAGCACAGCATGCGGCCGAGCGACGTGGCCGGACGCTTCGGCGGCGAGGAGTTCGTCGTGCTGCTGCCGGGCACCGACGAAGAAGACGCCGCGCGCGTAGCCGAACGGCTGCGCCGGCGGATCGAGGATTGGCGTCAGTTCGAGGTCGCACTGACGATCAGCGTCGGCGTGGCCCAGCATGTGCGCGGCGAGCCGATCGAGCGCGTGATCCGGCGTGCCGATGCCGCGCTGCTCGACGCCAAGGGCAGCGGCCGCAACCGTGTCGTCATCGCGCAACGGCCGCCCGAGGCTACGGCCCCGCTCAAGGAAGCCGGCATCACCGACCGGGTTGGCGACCACGCCCGCGCCGATGCGGCCAACGATTCGCTGGCCCAGCCCGGCCGCGAGCCCCTTGCCGACTAGCGTCCGCCTCGCCGCACGGCGAATCGTTACCCAGCAGGAAAGCCGCCACGGCAGCGTATCGGAGCCGGCGATGAAGCAACGCACCACTTCAGTGCATCGCTTCATCGAAAATTCATTCAACTCTCAAGCACCGCGGTCGATAAGCCGAATGTCCAACCATTCCGGCTTGTAGTCCCGTCATGTCTTTGAGCCTGCTTACGCCGCTCGGCCACTCGAACGTTGCCGAGCTGATTGCTCGGCGAACGCTTACCGCCGTTTTCCAGCCGATCGTCAATTTCGACGGCGGCACCATTCTCGGTTACGAAGGGCTGATTCGCGGCCCTGCGGGATCGGCGCTCGAAGCGCCCGGGGCGTTGTTCGCGCAGGCGGCTCGGGAGGGACTGTCGGTGGCGCTCGAACATGCCGCCGCGCGCACGTGCGTCGCGGCCTTCGCGAGCCTCGGGTGCGAAGGCAAACTGTTCCTCAATTTCAGCGCCGAAGCGCTCGTCGCGCTGGGCGAGACGCGCGATCGTACCGTCGCCTGGCTGAACGAGCATGGCTTGGGGGTCGATCGGGTCGTCCTCGAACTGACGGAGCAATGCCAGATCGCCGACGTGGCCCGCTTCGTCACGGCCGTCGGCGCCCTGCGCGAGAGCGGGATTCAATTCGCGCTCGACGATTACGGGACGGCCAATGCGAGCATGAACCTGTGGGTGAGGTTGCAGCCCGATGTCGTCAAGATCGATCGATTCTTCATCGACGACATCGCGAACGATCCGCTCAAATTCGAGGCCGTGCGCGCGATGCAGCACTTCGCGGGGGCGAGCGGCGCACGGCTCGTGGCGGAAGGGATCGAAAACGCGGCCGATCTGATCGTCGTGCGCGACATGGGGATCGCGTTGGGCCAGGGCTTCTTCATCGGCCGCCCCGATGCACGGGCTTCGCGCGAGTTCGCCCAAGGCGCGCGCGAGGCGCTCGACGCCGGGCATATCGCCGTCTTCCCCGGGGCCACGCGCACGCCTGTCGCCGCGTCGCCGTCGGGCGGCATGGCAGCCGCCAAGATGATCGTCGCCGCGCCCGCGGTGCCCAAGAGCGCGACGAACAACGACGTGCTCGAGCTGTTCAACCGCTTGCCGAACCTCCATGCCGTCGCCGTCGTGGAACACGAGCGCCCGCTCGCCCTCATCAACCGGCGCAGCTTCATGGACCGCTATGCGCTGCCTTATCACCGCGAGCTGTTCGGCAAGCGCCCTTGCATGCTCTTCGCCAACGCCTCGCCTGTCATCATCGAAAAATCGATGACGGTCGAGCAAATGGCCAAGCTGCTCGCCAGCGACGATCAGCGCTACCTCGCGGACGGCTTCGTCATTACAGACGAGGAGCGCTACGTCGGCCTCGGGACCGGTGAAAGCCTCGTGCGCGCGGTCACTGAAGTACGGATCGAAGCGGCCCGCTATGCCAACCCGCTCACGTTCCTGCCCGGCAATATCCCGATCAGCTCGCACATCGCCAGGCTCGTCGAGCATCGCGCCGAGTTCTACGCCTGCTATGTCGATCTGAACCATTTCAAGCCCTTCAACGATCGCTATGGCTATTGGCAAGGCGACGAAGTGCTGAAGTTCGCCGCGGCGGTGCTCGCCGATGTCTGCGATCCGACGCGCGACTTCCTCGGCCACGTGGGCGGCGACGATTTCCTCGTGCTGTTCCAGAGCGACGATTGGCTCGAGCGCGCGATGCGGGCGTTGCGCGCCGTCGATACGGGCGCGCTGCGCTTTTACGCGGACGAAGACCGCGCCGCGGGCGGCATCCATGGCGAGGACCGGCGCGGCAACCCCGCTTTCTTCAGCTTCGTGACGATGGCCATTGGCTGCGTGCGCGTGAGCCCCGATACGCGCGGCGGCTTGCCATACGGCAGCGAGGAAATCGCCTCGGTGGCGGCCTTGGCCAAGCATCGCGCCAAGCAGGAGGCCAGCGGGTTTTTCGTGATCGACCTCGATGAAGGCGCCGCGCAGTTGCATCTGCACGAGGCTCCGGGCGCTGCCATGCCCCAGCGCGCCAGCGCGCTCAGCTAGTTCACGCTATTTCCCAAGCGATGCGATACTGCACCGGTGCTCGGCCGGTGCGGTGCCGCACTCGGCATCCTCATGCGGCGCCGCCAGCGGAAGAGGACACCCTGCGATGGGACAACTGTACGAAAGAGGTGCCCGGCGCTTACGAGCGCTTTACGACCGGCGTCTCCCCGGCCCGGCCGTACTGGACGCCGCCCGCCATTTCCCTGATGCAGCGCGCTTCGTCGCCGCGTTGCCGGCGCTGCGCGCCGAAGCACTCGACGTCGCGCGGCAATTTGCAGCCATCCCGCGCTTTCACGACATCATGCATGCGCAGGCCGATATCTCGGCCAACGACGCGCGCGACTGGCGCATGTACATCATGCAGGCGTACGGGGTGCCGATCCGCCGCAACCTGGCGCGCTGCCCGGCGCTGGCCGCGCTCGTTGCGCACTCGCCGGACGTGCTGTCCGCCTCGTTCTCTTTCCTCGGGCCAGGCAAACACATCCCGCCCCACCGAGGCCCGTTTCGCGGCATCGTGCGCGGCTATGTGCCGCTTGTCATGCCGCTCGATGCAGCGGGCCGGCCCGCGGCCATTCTGACCGTCGACGGCGTGGCGCATCGCTTGCATGAAGGCGAATTCATGCTCTGGGACGACACGTTCGAACATGAAGTACGCAATACGAGCGACGAGGTGCGTGTCGTCCTGCTGCTCGATATCCGGCGCCGTGGACTGCCGCCCGGCTTGCGGCTGCTCTCGAACGTCATCATCGGCACCGTCGGACTCGGGATCCGCCTCCAGCGCGCCAAAATAGCCGTTTAGCATCTTTTACTAAACAAATAAACGTTCTGCATTCCTTACTGATTCAACGCTTAAGGTGAACTCCTAGCGTAGATTCGGCGATTGTGTGCCATTTTTACTATACAATTGGCCGCATTCTCCCCCAACCGAAGCGAGCGACGATGGCCACCACGATTCGCGACATCGCCCGAGCGGCGAACGTGTCGATCGGCACGGTCTCACGCGCGCTGAAGAATCAGCCGGGATTGTCGGAAGCCACGCGGCTGCGGGTGGTCGAAACGGCGCAGCGGCTCGGCTACGATGCCGCGCAACTGCGCCCGCGCATCCGCCGCCTGACGTTCTTGTTGCATCGCCAGCACAACAACTTCGGCGCAAGCCCGTTCTTTTCGCACGTGCTGCACGGCGTGGAAGACGCGTGCCGTGCCCACGGCATTGTGCCGTCGCTGCTGACCGCCGGGCCGCTGGACGACGTCACCGAGCAACTGCGCCTGCATGCGCCCGATGCAATTGCCGTTGCGGGCTTCGTCGAGCCCGAAACGCTCGCCGCCGTGGCCGCCATGCAGCGCCCGCTCGTGTTGATCGACCTGTGGGCGCCGAACATGCGCTCGGTCAATCTCGATAACGCGGAAGGCGCGGCGCTCGCCATGCGGCACCTGTTCGCGCTGGGGCGCAAGCGCGTGGCTTTCATCGGCGGTTCGCTCGCGCATTACAGCATCGCGCAGCGCGCGCTCGGCTATCGGCGCGCGTTCTTCGAAGCCGGGCTGCTGTTCGATCCGTCGCTCGAGACAACGATCGATGCGCATCTGCCGCCCGAAGAAGGTGCGGCGCTGGCGATGCAGCGTCTGTTGGATACGCACGGTCCCGAGCGTGCCCCCAACGCCGTCTTCGCCTACAACGACGTCGCGGCGCTTGCCGCGATGCGCGTCGCGCTCGCACGCGGCTTGCGCGTGCCCGAAGACATCGCGTTCGTCGGCTTCGACGACATCCCCGCCGCCTCGCACGCGACCCCCGCGCTGACCACCCTCACGATCGACAAGGAAGCGCTCGGCGCGCGCGGCGTCCAATTGCTGCTGGAAGATACGCCCGGCGAGTTGACGGTGCGCCTGCCCGTTCAGCTTGTCGTGCGGGCGAGTACGATCGGCGGTGCCGGTGCGCAGCATGCATTCGGCCCGGCCGGCATTGAATCGGAAACCACATCATGACGAAGCTGCCCAACGCCTCTCGAAGCCCCAAGCCGGCATCCGGCGCCATCCATACGAATACGATGGTGCCGCCCGTCGGCGACTTTCGCGATCGCGCGTTCCTGCTGGAGCACGTGGCCGACACGCTGGCCTTCTACGCGCCGACGGTGCACGATCCCTCCGGCGGCTTCTATCACTACTTCAAGGACGACGGCTCCGTCTACAACCGCACCTCGCGCCACCTCGTGAGCAGTTGCCGGTTCGTCTATAACTACGCGATGGCGTACCGCCATTTCGGCGATCCGCAGTACCTCGACTATGCGCGCCACGGGCTGGCGTTCCTGCGCGACGCCCACTGGGATCCGGCGCACCGCGGCTACGATTGGGAGATCGAGTGGCGCAACCGCGAGAAGCGCACGATCGACGGCACGCGGCATTGCTATGGCCTGGCGTTCGTGCTGCTCGCGCAGGCTCATGCGGCGATGGCCGGCATCGAGGAGGCGCGGCTGCAAATCGCCGAAACGTTCGAGCTGATGGAGCGCCGCTTCTGGGATCCGGCCGCAGGCCTGTATGCCGACGAAGCGACGCCCGACTGGCACGTCTCGACCTACCGCGGCCAGAACGCGAACATGCATACGACGGAAGCGTTGCTGGCCGCCTATGAGGCGACGGGGCATCTCGTCTACCTCGATCGCGCCGAGCGGGTCGCGA